>JBIQLF010000093.1:0-12628 GCA_044464585.1 Thermomicrobia bacterium | reverse complement strand
TGCCGATCAGCACCAGCAGAATGCCGCGTCCCATGTGGGTCCTGAGTCTTGAGTCTTGAGTCTTGAGTCTTGAGTATCGGAGATTGGGTATCGGGCGTTGTGTAAAGGACTCTGTCGTGCTTGGAGATCGGGGGGAAGGCTTGATATTGACGGGGAACGCCCCCGGTTCAACATGGACCGGGGGCGTTTTCTTGGAAAGCGTCCGGCTAGGCGGCCGGGGTGGCCTCCCCACCGACTCCCGCCTCGGCCGCGCGCTCTGCCGCGGCGAGGTTGTCCTTGGTGATCAGAATCGGCGTCAGATAGGTGTCGTGCTCGGCCGGTGCGGTGCCGTCCTTCAGGAAATCGATCAGAATGTCGATCGCCTGGGTCGCCTGGCCACCAGGGAACTGCTCGATCGTGGCGGCCATGGCGCCTTCGTCGATGGCGATCAGCGCCTCCGGCAACGAGTCGAACCCGATGATGGGAATCGACAGCCCCTGCGACTGCGCAACTTCGGAGACGCCGAACGCCATATCGTCGTTCGCGCAAACGACGGCCTTCGGTTCCGGATTGCCGGCCAGCGCCGATTCGAAGACGGTCACCGCTTTGTCCCGCGCAAACTCGGCGGTCTGGCTGACGACGATCTTGACCGCGTCCTGCGCGGAAATGACCTCATCGAGTCCCGAATGCCGGTCGATGGCCGGGGTTGCGCCCGGTTGGCCCTGCAGCTCGTAGACATCACCACCATCCGGCAGGATCTCGATCAGATATCGGCCCTGGATGCGGCCACCCTCGACATTGTCGGCGCCGACATGCGCCAGCGTATCGACATCGGTCACCGAACGATCGACCGTCACCACCGGAATGCCAGCATCGATCACCGCCTGAACGGCCGGGGCAAGCGCCGCGGCATCGTTCGGGCTGATGACCAGACCGTCGATCCCCTGAGCGGTGGCCGCTTCGAGATCGGAGGTCTGCTTGGTCGAGCTCGGTGCGCCATTCTGCTGTCCGTCGAGCGGGACGAAGTCGATTCCGCCGAGGTCCTTGCAGTGCTGCTCGGCCAGATTCATCATGTGCACGAAGAACGGGAAGTTCAGACCGGGCACCGAGAAGGCGATCTTCAGATTCTTCTCCTGCGCTCCCGCCGGGCGCACCTGCGGCAGCGCCATACCCGCGGCTCCGGCCATCACGCCAGCCGCCGCCGCGCCCTTGATGAGCGCTCGCCGGTTCATCGGTTTCTCCAACATTCGAAACAACTCCTTTGTCTTGGTTCCCCGACGGAGGGGAACGGTTCCGATGCCGCACCCTGGAGCGGCACTCCCGCAGCGCGCTGGAGCCAGAATTGAGGACAGGACTCTGCCTGCCGGGGCGTCCTATCGCCGCCGCTTCTTCGCCAATTGGTCGAAGAACACGCTGGCAACCAGAATGATAGCGACCACGATCGGTTGCCAATACGGCGACACATTGAGAATCACGAGTCCGTTGTTCAACACACCGATCAGCAAGGTGCCGATCAAGGTGCCGATCACGCCGCCCACGCCCCCGAAGAGGCTGGTGCCGCCGATCACCACAGCGGCGATCGCCTGCAGCTCATAGTTCTGCCCGGCGACCTGCTCGGCCGAATTGAGACGCGAGGTCAACAGAAATCCGCCTACCCCGGCGCAGAATCCGGCAATGGCATAGACCGAAATCGTCAACGCCACGGTATTGAGTCCGGAGAGCCGCGCGGCCTCGGCATTGCCGCCGAGCGCATAGATCCACCGGCCATATTGCGAATAGCGCAGGATGATGAACGCCACCAGCACGAACAGCAGAAACACGATGACCGGCACCGGCACCCGCCCGACGAATCCCTGTCCCCAGAATTTGAAGTCCTTGGAAAAGCCGCTGATCGGCTGGCCATTGGAAAAGACCAGCGTCGCCCCGCGCCATGCGCCGAGACCGCCGAGGGTCACCACGAACGCGGGAATTTCCAGCTTCCCGATCAGAAACCCCTGGATCAACCCGAGGAGCAGTCCCAATCCGATGGCGGCCAGCGCCGCATAGAGCACATGGATGCCACCCGGATCGGTCGTACCGCCAGCCAGCAACGAGCGCGATCCCTTGGCCGCCGCCGCACAGACGATCCCGGTGAAGGCCACCATCGACCCGACCGACAGATCGATCCCGGCGGTCAGGATGACAAAGGTCATCCCGACGGCCAGAATGCCGATGATCGACACCTGCCGCAACACGTTCATGATGTTGCGCTCGGTGCGGAACCCGGGTTCCAAATAGGACAACACGGCCACCAGCGCCAGCAGGAAGATCAACGGGGCGAACCGGCCCAGCAGATCGATAAATGAGATTTCTCTCCGCCGGGGCGCCGCCTGCGCCACATTGGTCGACATCGGTCGATTCCCGCCCTTCCCGCGTCTATGCGGCCTGTTCGCCCGGCGTAATGCCGGTCGCCAGTTCCATCACTCGTTCTTCCGAAGCATCGTTTCGGTCGATGACCCCGGCGATCCTGCCTTCCCGCATGACATAGATGCGGTCGCTCATATGCAGCACTTCCGGCAGCTCGGAGGAAATCATCAAAACGGCCACACCCGATTCCGCCAGTTGGCTCAACAACGAGTGCACCTCGGCCTTGGCGCCAATATCGATGCCCCGGGTCGGTTCGTCGACGATCAGCACCCTGGGGTTCAACGCCAGCCACTTGGCGAGCACGACTTTCTGTTGATTGCCGCCACTCAGATTGACGACCTTTTGCTCCATGCTTGGTGTGCGCACCCGCAGCGCCTCGATATATCGATCCGCCAGCGCCCGTTCTTCTCTCCGCCGCACGAACCCGAAGGAGCTCAGCCGTCCCAGATTCGGCAGGCTGATGTTCTCGCGAATCGCCAGCGCCAGCACGAGCGCCTGCAATTTGCGATCTTCTGGAGCCAGCGCGATCCCGCGTTTGATCGCGTCGGAGGGCGAACCGATATGGACCGGTTGCCCATCGAGCAGGATTTCGCCACGGTCGAATGGATCGGCGCCGAAGATCGCGCGCGCCACCTCGGTCCGCCCCGAACCGACCAACCCCGCCAATCCGACGATCTCCCCGGCGCGCACCTGCAGATGAATATCGTCGAGCACCACCCGGGCATCGTCCTGCTGCGTGCCGCGGCGGCTCAATCCGCGCACCTCGAGCACCACCTGCTCCTGGGCGGTAGAGGCGTCTTTCTGGTAGAGATCGTCGATCTCCCGGCCGACCATCATCCGCACGACCTCTTCCGGGGACGACGTGGCGGTCTCCAGCTCACCCGCATTGCGGCCATCCCGCAACACCGTGATCCGGTCGCAGATCTCGAAGATCTCCTCCAGCCGGTGCGACACGAAGACGATGCCCAACCCGCGTTCCTTCAGACTCCGGATGATCGTGAAGAGCGCGCGCACCTCGTTGTCGGTCAGCGCCGAAGTCGGTTCGTCCATGATGACGATCCGGGCGTTATAGGAAAGCGCCTTGGCAATCTCGACCATCTGCTGCTGGGCGACACTCAGGGTGCGCACCTCGATCCGCGGATCGAGCTCGACCCCGACCTGCTGCAGGAACTCCCGCGCGGCCTCGCGCATCCGTCCACGATCGACGAACCCGGTGCGGTTCGGTTCGCGCCCGATGAAGATGTTCTCTTCCACCGACATATTGGGGAAGAGATTGAATTCCTGATAGATGATGCTGACCCCCAGTTGCTGGGCGTGATGTGGATTGCTGGGGATGACGGGTTGCCCGTCGATGGCGATCGTGCCCTCGTCCGGCGCATAAACCCCGGAAAGGATTTTCATCAGGGTGCTCTTGCCCGCGCCGTTTTCTCCCACCAGCGCCAGGCACTCGCCCGCGCGCACATGGAGATCGACCCCCTCCAGCGCCTTCACCCCCGGAAACTGCTTGCTGATTCCGGTCATCCGCAACAGAGCCGGCGCTGCTTCGGTCATATCGTTCCTGTTCGAAAACGACCGACCCGAGCCCAATGCTCTCGTCATCCTGCCCGGCAGTCGCCATTTGTACGAAGTTCCGGTGGATAGATACCAGCCGAATGCCTGGCTGTCAATTTGGCGTCCGCTTAGAGAACCGCGTCCGGCACTCCGATAGTCTCCTGCGGTCCTGCCCGATGACCGCAGGCGGCTGGGCCGACGGCCATGGTGGGTCTGGCGCTCGAGCGCACACTACTTGTCCTTGGCGACACTGCTGCATGGCAGTTCGGGCCGCCATCACGGGCGACGCTACGAAACGGGTATGACCGCGTCTTCTCTGGGCTCGGAACGCCGGGCTTTGGACCGTCCCACCGCGTGACCCCGCGTCACCGTGCATACTTCAACCGTTATGAAGATCGCCGCTCGGAAGCGGGGATAACGCATCGAACGCGCCGGTCCGGCTCGGGCATCCGGCAGAGGTTCCACTCGTATGCATTCTTTCGTCGTCATTGCGAGCAAGACCGGTCAGCCGGTCGATCCCGCGCTGCTGGCGCGGATCGACGATCCCGATCCCGCCGAATTGCACTTCGTGCCAGAGGAGTATCTGGCCTGGTCCAATGCCAGCGGCACGGTGCACTATTTTGGCTGGCAGGCATTCACCGATCTGCATGGCATCGGCTCCCACTGGCACAAAGATGAAGAAGGGCTGACCGCCTTTTCCGGGCATGCTTGGCCACGCTATTCGGGGTGGGATTGGGGTGGTGCGCCTTGGGCACGCCAACTCTCCGCGTTCTTTGCCCAGACCGATATCCCCGAATCGAGCGAGGATCTCTATGGCATCTACACCGCGGTCAGTCTGCCGTTCGACGGCAAGGGCTATGTGGTCAGCGACCGGTTCTCGCTCGGCATCCTCTATATCGCGGAAACGCCGGATGCGTTGATCGTTTCGACTCGGTCGAGTTTGGCGGCGCGCGCGGTTACCCTGGCGGGAATGCTGCCAGAGCGCGATGTCTTCGGGGTCGGCTGGCTGCCCGCCACCACGCAAACTCGCACCCTCGATACCGGTTTCGTGAATGTCAAAGCGATTCCGCCGATGGGTCATGTGCTGCTCGATCCGGTCCATGGCGCCCAGGTGGTCGACGCCCCCCGCTGGTATTGGGAATTCCCGAATCAGAACGAAATCCCACACACCATCGAACCGCTGGTCGCCATGCTGGAAGACGATTTACGCAAGGAGATGCGCGCGCTGGTCGAACTTCCGGCCAGCATGCGCCAGATCCGGCTCAGTGGCGGCAAAGACTCCCGTATGCTGGTGACCCTGGCGTTGCTGGAAGGGATCGCCGATCGATTCGAGTTCATGACCTTCGGGCTCCCCGGCTCGGGCGAAACCGAAGTCTCCCAGATGATCGCCAAACGCTTCGATCTGAACTGGGTCTTCGACGACCGCAGCAATCGCGATGTCGAAGAGCTCGACCGTACCATCCTGACCCATGTGTTCCAGATGTCCGGCGTGCGCTCGGCTTGGGATATGAAGGGCGCCATCGACATCGGCGATACCCTCACCCTCTCCGGGAATATGAGCGAATTCGTCCGCATGGGACCAGCAGCGGGCGCAACCCGTTTTGCGTTGACTCGCTCGGAAGCGTGGGAAACGTTGATTGCCGGACAGTATCTCGACCGGATGAATCTCTTGCGCAAGGACCGGCGTGAGCTGTTCATCGACCAGATTCATTCCTGGATGGAGGAACTGCTGGCGCGAGGTGAAACCCTCGATCGGATCAGCTCGCATATGTTCCCGGAGTTCATCGCTCGCTGGCAATACGGCGCCGGCACCGAAGCCAACGGCAAGCTCTGGAGTTTTCCGTTCTATACCCCCATCGCGGTACGGGTTGCCCAACAATTGCCGCCCGAGTTGCGCGTCAGCCACCGGTTCCATTTCGACATCATGCAGAAACTCCACGAGGACATGGTCCGGATTCCGTTCTTCAAAGACCCGTGGCGCGAGTACGCATATAGCCATCTGCCGAATGCCGATGAATATGCGGCGATCGAAGCGATCCTCTCCGACAACGAAGCCACCGATTGGCGAGTGGCGAAGTTCAACGAGAATCACGAGCTCTTCGATCAGTTTTTGCTCGACTCGTCCAATCCAGTCTACGACGTGCTCGATTTCGACCGTATCGCAGGTCTCTTGCGGCGCTCGGTCAATTCGCTGGGTGCGGTGCGCTATCTCTATGCCGCCCTCACCTCGGCCATCTGGATGGCAAGAGGCGAACTGCCCGCGCGCATCAACCGCACGGGGGAACTGGTGTTAGCTCCGCCGCCGGTGAACGAACGAATCGAAACGATCTCCACGCCCCTGGAGGACCCCATCGAAACGGTCGATGAAGTCGCCGAATATCTGGCTGCGCTTGGCGTCGATGCGAGCAGCCACCGCTCGGGCAAGCTCTTGATCGTCGACAACAATTTTCCGTCGATCTCGCAGACGTTCATCGTCGACAAGTTCCTGCATCTGCTCATTCGCGGATGGGATGTGCATGTACTCGCGGTCAATGGCGAATCGGCCGACTGGGACGCTTACCCAGAGATCGCCGAACAACCAGAGCTCGTGGAACGGGTACACATCACCCATGATTTCGAAGGGTTGCTCAGTCGGTTGAAACCCGATCTAGTGCATTTCGAATTCGGGCATTCCAGCGTGCCGCACATACTGACTTGCCGGGCGCACGGCGTTCGCACCGTTGTCAGCTTTCGTGGATTCGACATCTGCTATCACGCGCTGGAAATACCTGGGTATTACGCCGATGTCTGGAAATACGCCGATGTGATCCATTGCCGTAGCGAAGGTATCTGGCGACGTTGCCTGCAGCGGGGCTGCCCGGCCGCCAAACCCCATGTCGTCATCGTGGGCGGAATCGATATCGACTATTTCGATCCGGGCGACCGCACGCATGGCATGGTCGCAGGAACTGCGGAGCGGCCGCTCCGTCTGCTCAGTGTCGGGCGGCTCGTCTGGAAAAAGGGGCACGAATACGCGGTCGAGGCGCTCGCCAAATTGGTCGAGCAGGGAATCGAGGCCGAATTGCGTATCATCGGCGCCGGTCCTCAGGACCGCGCTATCCGCTTTGCCGCGTTCGATCTCGGGGTGCTCGACCGCGTCACGCTGCTCGGTTCCAAACCTCGCAAAGAGGTTCGCGCCGAAATGCGCAAGGCAGACGCGTTTGTCATGGCCAGCCTCAGCGAGGGATTTGGCATCTCCGCTCTGGAAGCCCAGGCAATGAAATTACCGGTCGTCTGTTCGGACGCCGAAGGGTTGCCGGAAAACGTGCAGGATATGGTGACCGGGTTCATCGTGCCCCGGCGCAACTCCGAGCTCCTGACCGAACGACTCGCCATACTGGCGCTGGATCCAGAAATGCGCCAGCTCATGGGCGAAGCCGGACGCGAGCGGGTGTCCCATTACTTCCGGGTCGATCAGGAAGTGGATGCGTTCGAACGGCTCTATTCGGAAACGATCGACCGGCGCTTCCAGGCACACCGGCTACTGGCGGCTATGCAATCCATGGCAACGCCGGCAGAACCCGATGTGCTGACCCTGATCCGGCTCGAAGAGGAATTCAGTAACCGCGCATCTTTCCTCTGATCGCCCGATCTGTCGAAGCGAGGAGACCGTCCCCGAGATGCTTGCTTATCTGGTCCTTGCTGGAAACGGTGGCGCTCCGGTCGATCCAGACCTGATTGCCCGGTTCGATCAGGACGATCCGCCCGAGGCGCCCTTTCATCCCGAGGAGCGGATCGTCTGGCGAAATCACGATGGCAGCATCGTCTTCTTCGGATGGCAGGCCTTCACCGAAGTCGCCGGAATCGGATCGCACTGGACAGTCGGTGAACGCGGACTGACCGCGTTCACCGGACATTGCTGGCCCAAAGAGACCGGTTGGGATCATGGAACCGATCGAAGCTGGGCCCAGCAGTTACGTGCCTGGCTCGGTGACGAACCCAATCTGCCTGCCCTCCGCGAATCGCTCTTTGGCCAGTTCACCATTCTGTCCCTCCCGGCGCGGGGAACTGGCTGGGCCATGCCCGACTGGATCAGTTTCGATCAGCTCTTCGTGGCCGATCTAGACGGATCGACCGCCGTTTCGAATCGTGCCGGATTCTGCGCACGGGCTGCAACGCCGTGCGGAACGGCTCCGGAGCGGTCGCTCACTGGCATCGGCTGGTTGATCTGCGAAGGATGGATGCTCGACGAGGAAACTAGCTACTGGGAGGTCGATCGCCCCATGGCTGGCAGCTCTGTCGTCATCCGGCCCGGTCAGGGCGCGCGCGTGATCGAGCCTGCGCATTCGCCCATGTTGCCGCCGGCCCCCGAAGACCCCGCACCGGCCTACGAGGAATTGCTAGACGAGGTCGATCGCGATGTGCGTGCAAATCTGCGCGCCATAGCGGCTCTGCCGATCGATGATCGCGTCCTCCTCCTGAGCGCGGGCAAGGACTCGCGCACGCTCACCGCCATGCTCATCGACGAGGGCTTGGCGGACCGGTTCCGGTACGAAACGCACGGATCGCCGGAACGGCCCGATGCCATTGGCGCCAGCGCCGTTGCCGCCCGATTTGGACTGAATTGGTCACTCGAAGATGCAACCGACCGGGCGCCCGAAGACGAGCTCGACATCCTGCTCCTGCATACGGGACTGACCGAAGGGATGAACAGCGGGTGGAGCACTTACAAGCGCCCGGTCTTCGCCCCGCATGCCATCGTTTCGGGCGTGGGCGGGGAAGGGATTCGCTGGGGCCCGCTCTCGCGAACCGGGATCGGCGCCAGCGATGTCGATGAGGTGCTGAAGCGCGTCTGGAAATTCCGCCCGCTCGACCGGATGGGAGTCGTGCGTCCTGACATACGCGCGTATTATCAGAACGCGATCCGCGAATGGGCCCATCGGCAAGCGGACGTGGGAACGCCCCTGGTAAGTATCCCGAACCTCTACGGTGAAGAGTTCGCGCTGCACAGCCGAAACGGCCCAGACCATTCCTGGAGTCCGCGCATGCGGATCAACCCGTTCATCACACCGTCCTGCCAGCGCGCCAATCACCGGCTTCCAGTCGATCGCCGGCCAAATATCCGTTTCCAGCTCGACTTGATGCGACGGGTTGCCCCCGAGCTCAGCAAGATACCTTTTCCGGGGTGGGCCTGGCCCGAAGCGGCCTTCGCCCATCTGCCGGATGCAGAGGACTACCGGCGCATCGAACCGATTTCCACTCCCAGTCCCGACGGTCGCACCTGGCGACAAAAACGGTATGCCGATTATCTCCCGTTCATCGAAGAGATCGTGCTCGACCGCGACAACCCGATCCACGAATTGCTCGATTACGATCGGCTGGTCGAGCGCCTTGCCACCGGAGACCGCAACGCCGGCCGCACCCGGCTCGTCTGGGGAGTGCTGACCGCCGCGGTCTGGATGGGTCGTCACGAATCGGTCATCAAGCTCGTTCGGGAGTCCCGCCTCGTGGGCTCTTCACAATAGCCTTCTGGCAGCAGTGTGGAAACCTGCCAGCGGGCCGGTCACCCGGCAATCCCCTGTGCCAGGCGATCGTGGAACCGCTATCGCGTGACTGGCAGGCAACAGGGCATACTATCGGCGTCTCGCGCGGGGCGGCCGTCCGTACGGCATGCCCGATACGGAAGCGAACACGGTCGAACCACACGTTTTCGATCGCAACCACTGGCTGACCGACGAGAGGAACGAACCCGGAATGCTGGCCTTCATTCTGCTTGCGAGCCGCCTTGGACGACCAGTGGCTGCGTCCGATGTGGCCAAATGCACTCGCTACGATATGGCCGAGCTGGCCTTCGAACCCGACCAGTATCTGGGATGGCATAGCAACGACCGGCGTCTTTATCTCTTCGCCTGGCAAGCGTTTGCCGAACAGGGGCAAATCGGTTCGCACTGGCACGTCGATCATGATGGCGTCGTACTTTTTAGCGGCATGCCCGTGCCACTGGATGCCCCCTGGAGACGAGGCACCGGCTGGGCCGAACAATTGGCTGAACGGATCGCCACTTCCGACGCCAATACGGTCACGTCCGAACTAGGCGGCGCATTTACCCTCCTGCACCTGCGCCCCGAACGCGATAGTCTCGTCACCAACGATCTGCTCGGGGGCGCTCCCCTCTACTCGGATGCCTCCCAGGAGCTGCTCGTCATCAGTAACCGCGCCAACCTGGTCGCATCGGTCTGGGAACATCCCGGCGCTCCTTCGGTGCGCGACTGGCGCGGCCCGGCCGGTCCGCTCTTCTTTGGCGAACCATTCGTCGACGATACCGGGTTCAGGGATGTCACCGCGCTTCCAGCTGGCGCATGGTGGCAGCTCGGCTGGGCAGAACGGCCAGCCGAGCGCCAGCGAGCATGCCCGCAAGCACCGGCCGGTGCTCCCGCCGATCAGATCGAAACCGCCTTGCGCCGCTCATTGCGCGCGATCGCGGCGCTGCCATTTCAACATTGCACGCTCGCGCTCGACGGCAGCAAGGCAAGCCGCCTCTTGCTCGGGCTGCTGGCATCGGAACAGTTGCTCGATCGGGTTGCCTTGACGGCAGCCGGCGCGCCCGACGATCCCGGGATACAGATCGCCGCCGAGCTGGCTGACCGTGTAGGTCGACCGCTTTTGCTCCAGCCGCGCTTTCTGACCGATCCCGCCGAATTCGGCCAGGAAGCGTGCATCCAAGCATTCCAGAATGGCGGTGTTGGGTCCACCTGGATACTGGAGAGCCGGCTGGGCTCCGAGGATGTACTCCAGATCGAACCCGATTTGGCTGGGGCGCTCGCGCCAACGAATCGCCAGCGCGCGCTCCTGGCGGGCGAATCTCCCTTCGATCCGCTCGGGATCCTGCGGCCGCCGATCGTCTCATTCTATTCGGATCGCGTCACCGAGAAGCGAACCAGCGCCCAGCCGTGCGGCGAGCCCCCAGTTGCTCTGATAGCAAATCCACGTTCGATCGCCGCCAGAGTCGAAACGCCAGCCATCGCCCATGCGTGGCCCTATCTCGATCCGGTCATCTGGCGCGTATTGGCCGGCATGAGCACCAGCGACCTGCTGACCGAAACGATCTACACCACGATCATGAACCGAACCGCTCCCGAGCTGCTTTCGGTTCCTGTGTGCGCGGAACCCAGCCCGCTCGATCATCAGGTAACCGGGTTTCCAGCTCTGCTGCCGCTTTTCCAGGATTATCTGCTCGATCCGACCAATCCATTGCAAGATCTGGTCGATATGGAGAAGGTCACCGCGCTGCTGGCTGATTCCGAATGCACTCCCGCGACGGCCCGCGTCCTCTACGACCTGCTCGCCGTTGCGATCTGGCTCGGGCAGGATGAGCAGGGCTCGCGCATCCACCGGGCCGACGAGATGGGGGTTCGCGGGGTCTTCGGTCCGCTCGATGAGATTCGACCTGTCATCCTGGGCGATGCGGCGCTGCTTCCCCACCCGGATGCGTCGGTCCGCCACCGTCAAACCGACCATCTGCTCGATGCCTTCCTGAAACTCGACAAGCAAGGAACGCATCTCACCGCCAGCGCCAACATCCTCGGCGTCATTCCCTATTACGAAGCCGAGGGGTATCTCGAAGCGGCCATCGACTCGCTGGTGAAACAATCGCGCCCGCTGCAGGGCATCGTCGTAATCGACGACTCGTCCTCGACGCCGCCAACGAAAACGTTGGAAAGGTTTCCGACTGTCACGTTGCTGCGGTCCGCTGAAAACTCGGGACCGTACCGCCTGATCCAGGAGGTCATCGACCATACCGGATATGACGCCTTTCTCTTTCAGGATGCGGACGACTGGTCGGCGCCGAACCGGCTCGAGGTCTTGCTCGATCTGGCCACTCGTACCGGCAACGAATTGACCGGCAGCCAAGGTCACCGGCTGATCGTCGATGAGGGAGAGGTGGTGCTGTACCAGCATCCCATCGATCCGGAACGGACCTTCCAAACGACGCCCAAGAGCAAACCGGTGCACCACCCCACCTCGCTGGTGACCCGCGATCTGATCCAGCGTACCGGTGGGTTTTGCACTGGGCTGCCATTTTCCGGCGATACGGAATTTCTCCGCCGTGCGGCCACGATCGGGCCGATCGCCAATACCGCCGAGTTCATCTATATCTACCGCACGCGTTCCGACTCTCTGACGGGGTCGGAAGAAACGGGGATCCATACCGCCGTTCGGCGCGATCTCTGGGCAATCCAGCATCCACGCGCCCAGTGGATCGCCGATCGGGTGCAGGCCGGTCTCGGGCCTGTGCTGGTTCCCATGGCGGTCACCGCTCCGGCCAAGCTCATGCACCTTTCCGGACCGGCGCTACTCGGCGTGGACGGCCAGCCCTGGCCGCCAGACGCCGGAGCGATCCCCGAACCAGACAAGACCCGAAAACCGTCCAGACGGCGGCAAACGCCGGCAACACCGCCTCGACCGGTTTTCATCATCGGCGCTCCGCGTTCCGGAAGTAGTATCCTGGCGCTGGCCATTGCCCAAATCCCGACCTTCAAACTGACCCTCGACCCCAGTTGGCTGGCGAATCTCTCATCGGCGTTGCATGTCGCCTTCGCGACGGTCGAAGAAACCGAGACGGTCAACGACCTGCAAATTCAGCGCATCGACACAGAACAGTTCGCGGCGCATTTCGGGGCGGCCGCGCATGAATTGCTTTTGAAGGGGATCG
>JBIQLF010000092.1:0-12650 GCA_044464585.1 Thermomicrobia bacterium | reverse complement strand
TGAGTCGTGAGTCGTGAGTCGTGAGTCGTGAGTCGTGAGAAGAGTATCGGGCATGGGCGATTGGTCGTTGCGCGGGACCGCGTGGTCCTGCGCATGCAGAGCATGGGAGCGGGCGAGCCGGGGACATGCTGATGGCTTCCCTGGGAACGAGACGAAATCCGGATGATCCCGCGCGGCTGCTCCGTGGCGCCGCGCTGCCGCTCTCAGGCGACATCTGAATGCCGTGTCGGGGGTGTTCGCCCAACCGTTCAAGGTTGGGAACGCTCACCCGGATTCCGTATGAGGGCGCGGTGGTTTCCGCATCATTCGTGGATGTCACGACGGACGTGCCGCGCATGATGTTCTTCTTTTGTTGATACACTACTCAAGAATTCATGGCGACCGCATTCGTCGCCACGGGTACGACGCTCTTCGACCGAAACCTGAAGGGGGCGACTCGACGGAATACCCTTGTATGGAAAACTGAATTGCCGGCTCGGCGCCAGAGCCGGTCCGCGCTCGCGAGACTCCGGGTTCGATACCCGTTGACCATCTCCATGCTGAACCGAATCGATCAACTCGAACTGGCACCCTACTGAACGGAGAAACGATATGACACGCGACGATCGATCGCCCGATCTGGAGGCCATCGTGGCCGCGCTCGACTCGACAGACCTGAGCCGCAGGGATTTCTTTGGCGATCTCATTCGGCTCGGTATCGGCGGAGCGGCGGCGACCGCGCTCTGGCAAATGCGCATCCACGGAGCCGGAGCCACTTCATCGAGCAGTACCGCCGCTCCCCGGTTTTCGCTGCAAGACGGCAAGACCCTCATCGTGGCGATCCCCCAGGCGACTGTGCAGCTCGATCCCGCGGTAGCCGGCGCCAACGGCTATGGCGACATCATTCCGATCAACGAGAATATCTGCGAGGGGTTGACCCGCTACAAGAACGGCACCTCCGAAATCGAACCGGCCCTGGCCGAAAGCTGGGAACGATCCGACGACGGTCTCACGTATGTCTTCGAGATCCGCCAGGGGGTCACCTTCCACGATGGTTCCGCCCTGGACGCCAAAGCGGTCGAGACCAATTTCCTCCGGCAGCTCGATGCCAGCAATCCCCTCCATCAGGACAATTTCCCCTATGTGGAAATCGTCTTCGCCGAGGTCGATACGGTCGCCGCGACGGGTGACTTCGAACTGACCATCACCCTGAAACGACCGATTACGCTGCTGCCCGCCAATCTGGCAGTGTTCGCCGGTGGCATCGTCAGCCCGACCGCGCTGGAAACCTACGGCGCTGACTACAGCCAACACGCGGCTGGCACCGGTCCATTCAAGCTCGATTCCTGGACCAAGGATGTCGAGCTGGTGCTGGTCGCCAACGATGACTACTGGGGTGGCCGTCCGGCACTGGACAAGGTGGTCTTCCGCACCATCGCGGACGACACCGTGCGCATCGCCGAGCTGACCACTGGTGGTATCGATGTCGCCAACCAAATCGATTTCAAGGATGTCGCCTCGGTCGATGCCGATCCGAATCTGCAGCTCATCACGGGAACCTTCTGGAATGTGCAATTCCTCGGGTTCAACCAGACGGTGCCGCCATTCGATAATCTGCAATTCCGCCAGGCGCTGCAATACGCGGTCAACAAGCAGAACATCTCCGATGCCGTCTTCTATGGCAATTACACCCTCGGGGCCGGACCGGTCGCGCCGGGGCTGCTCGGCTACGACGAGAGTCTGCAGAGCACATACGCCTACGATCCGGACAAGGCCAAGAGCCTGATTGCCGAATCGGGTGTGACCGACCTCTCGTTCGATCTCTATAACCGCACCAATTCCTTTTGGCCGATCCTGGGACAGCTGATCCAGGCCGATCTGGCCGCGGTCGGGGTGACGGCCAACCTGGTTTCGCTGGAAGATGCCGAGTTTTTCGATTCGCTCAATACCGCGGGCAAGGTGGGCGCCTTCCTGAACGACTGGACCTGGGACAACGGCGATCCGGACAACATCATCTATTCGCTCTTCGCTTCACCCAGAGCGGTCACCCGTCTCGGTCTGGACAACCAGCAGGTCATCGATTTGACCGCGCAAGCGCAAACCGAAACCGACCAGGCCAAACGCGAAGACCTTTACAAGCAGATCCAGGGGCTTCTGCTGGAGGATTCGGTCAGCGTCTTCCTTGGCTATCCGAACCGCGCCATCGGTACGGTTGCGGGTGTCACCGGGTTGGTTCTCTCGCCGATCGGCAATATCGTCTTGCGCCCGGTCGACCTGGCCTAGTCCGGGGGCCGGGGGCCGGGGGCCGGGGGCCGGAGAAACGATCGCATGGTGGGGGCGCCTCCCCGTGGGCGCCCTTGCCTCCTCACACGATGGTTCGATGTGGCGCGACCGTGCATCTCGACCGATGGGAGTCGCCACCAAGGGCGGCCACGGGGAGCCGCCCCTACCGGAATGCAGATCCCAGGGAGGGGTTTTCCTGGTGACGACAAGCGAGATTCTTCGCTGGCGCTCAGAATGACGAGGGACAGGACGGGCTGTTCCTGCCTTTGCCATCGCGAACACCAGGATCGAATACATGCCGCTCTCTGAAACGAACACTCTCGCGAAACACCTGCGCGATACCGAATTCGCGGCGGTGGCCGACATCGCATATCTCGACCATGCCTCCGATTCGCCGGCGCCCGAGCGCACGCGGCGGGTCATTGTGGAACGTGCCGAATTGCTGGCCAATCCGCTGGCTCAGGTCCGCAAACGCGAGGACTATCTGGCCGATGCCAATCGACTGCTGGCCGATCGGCTGAATACAACCCCGGATCGTTTCGCCTATCTGACCAATGCCGCCGATGCCACGGGCGCCATCGCCAACGGGATCGCCTGGCAACCGGGCGACAATGTCGTGCTGGTCCAGGGTGAATATCCCTCCTTTGTGTTGCCCTGGCTACAACTGGCGCGGTTTGGGGTCGAAGCGCGATTCGCACATCCCAACGGGATCGAAACCGATCTCGATGCCATCGAGGAAGTCATCGACGACCGCACCCGTGTCGTCGTCATCAGCCATGTCGATTTCAACTCCGGCTATCGCAACGATCTGGTCACCATCGGCATCCTGGCGCATTCGCATGGCGCACTCTTCGTCGTCGATGCCAGTCAGTCGCTGGGCGCGATCCCCGTCGATGTCACCAGTTGGGGTATCGATGCGCTGGTCTGTGTCGGCTACAAGTGGCTGATGGGGATGCACGGCATTTCCGTGCTCTATGTCAGCGAAAGCGCTCAGGAGCAGATCGAGCCGACCGCTCCCGGCCGCTATAGCGTGCGCTCTGGTTGGCCGTTTCCCGAATACGATCTCGATTGGGCCGATAGCGCCGTTCGCTATCAGGGCGGCGCGCTGAACTGGATCGGGGTTTGCGCGCTGGCCGAATCGCTCACCCTGCAGGACGAGATCGGAGCGGACCTCATCGCCCAGCGCGTCATCGAGCTCACCGATCTGCTGATCGAGAAGCTCGATGCACTCTCGGTCGACGTCACCAGCAGCCGCGATCCGGAACACCGCTCGTCCTATCTCACCTTCACCCTCGGTTCGATCGAACGGGACGATGCGCTGGTCGATGCCGGCAAAGCCGCCAATGTGCTCTTTGGCCGGCGGGGTGGCGGGGTCCGCGTGGGAGCTCATTTCTGGAATGACGAATCCGATCTCGACCGGCTGACAGCGCTGATCGAGCAGGCAACGAGGTAAGACCATGACTCGGGAGTGGTATCGGGGCGCGAACCGCTGGGAACGGATCCAGGACGCAATCGAGCGCCACAAGCTCGATGCGCTGCTCGCCCTCACCCCCGAGAACGCGCACTATCTGGCTGGGTTCGGCAACTATGTCGCCACGCATTGGCGGCTGCCGGGGCTCTTCGCGGTCGTCATCGGCAAGAACGGCAAGAACGCGATCGTCTCCGGCGAGTTCGGTCGCGATCCGCGCGCGCCAGAACCCGACTATGCCGTTTTCCCCTATACGAGCTGGACCGAATCGGTCGATGTCCGCGATTCGACCGGCGGATCGCTTGCCGAGCGCATTCAGATCGCACGGCCGACTACCGTCGAGCGGCCGGCGCAGTTCGACCTGTTCGAAGTCTTCGAGCGGGTCGGCGATGCGATCCGGTATGTCGCGCCGAACGCCAGGAACATCGGCGTCGATCTGGATCTCGTCGACGATGGCTCGGTCGGACTGCTGGTGCGGCAGCTCAAGGGGACCCTCGGTCTTCCGTACGACCAGATTTTCGACGATCTACGCGCCATCAAGGATCCGGACGAGATCGCGCATCTGCGGCTGGCTTGCGAGCTGGCTGAAATCGGCATCGGTGAAGCAGCGAGAAATCTCCAGTTCGACCAAACTGAGCTGGCAGTCAACAGCGCCTATCACATCGCGGTCCATCAGGCGGCGGCACGCGATCCACGCTTTGCCGGATTCCGGCAATCGGAGGGGCTGGCGACGATCGGACTCGGTATCGATTCGCCGGGCCGGGTCGAACGCGGTCAGACGATCAAATTCGATATGCAGGTCGATATCGCCGGTTATCACAGCGATGTCGGCCGCACCTACGCCATCGATCCGACCCCCGATCAGCAGGCGATCTATGACGCACTCCTCGATGCCCTGCATGAGATGACCGCGGCGGTCGCGCCGGGCGTGACCTTTGCCCAGCTCTATGCGATCGGCTCCGGCGCCATGCACCGCGCCGGCTTCCCGAACTACAGTCGCGGGCACCTCGGCCACAGCGACGGGCTCACCCAGCATTTCGAGGAACCACCCTTCATCGCACCAAAAGAACAACGACCGCTCGTGCCGAATATGGTCCTCAGTCTGGAAATGCCTTATTACGTCTATGGGGTGGGCGCCTTCCAGCTGGAGCGGATGGTGCTGGTGACGGATGCCGGGCACGAGGTGCTGGACTCCTTGCCATTCGAGCTGGCCATCGATCGGTAAATCGATATGTTTTTCCTGATCGCGCCACCCCAGTTTCGCCACCATCCTGGTAGGGGCAACCCCCTGTGGTTGCTCCTGGTGGGCACGATGTTTCGACCGCGGATTCATATTCCCAAGGAGATGGGTCCCGATCGAAGGAACGCTTTGGTGTACCGAAACCCAATGCTGAAGCAATGGGCTAAAACTCCTGGCGACCACCGCTGTTTTTCAATGGCGGCGTGGTTGTTGGCCAGAAGGGCAACCACAGGGGGTTGCCCCTACCCGGCCGCGCCCCCACCAAGAGCCGGTTCCGGACCGGCACGATCGATCGATATAAGGGGATTTAGCCCATTGGGCCCATTGCATCAGCATTGGGTTTCCGTGGACGCACGAAACGACCAGGTGCGCTAACGTCATGGGCCGCTATATGCTCCAGCGTCTGCTCATTGCCGTCCCGGTGTTGTTCGGGGTGTCGCTGGTCGTTTTCCTGATGCTCCATTCGGCGGGAGGCGATCCGGCCCAGCAAATTCTGGGACCGCGTGCCGATGCCCAGTCGGTGGCACGGTTGCGTGAGGAGATGGGATTGAACCGGCCGCTGGCGGTGCAATACGCCGATTTCGCCAAGGGCGCGCTGAAAGGCGATCTCGGCCGGTCGTACCGCTCCAATGCGACCGTCACCAGCGAAGTGCTTTCCCGGTTTCCAGCAACGATCGAACTGGCGCTGGCCGCGATGTTGATCGGATCCACCATCGGGCTGATCGCTGGTGTCGTCGCCGGGGTGCGGCGTGATTCGTTCTTCGATTACTCCAGCACGCTCGGCGCGTTGGTCGGGATCTCGATCCCGACCTTTTGGTTGGGGATGATCCTGATCATCGTCTTCGGCGTGGAGCTGCGCTGGCTGCCCATTTCGGGCCGGGTCAATCCGCGGCTCGGCGCCGATCCATCCGCGCCGTTTCTGGTCATCAGCTCGGCGCTGCATGGCAACTGGGTCGTCTTCCGCGATTCGCTGGAGCATCTGATCCTGCCCGCGCTGACCCTGGCGGGATGGCCAGCCGCCATCGTGGCGCGCATGACGCGCGCTTCCATGATCGAGACGATGGATCAGGAATATATCCGTACCGCCCGCGCCAAGGGATTGCGCGAATCCCTTGTGGTGCGGCGTCATGCGCTGCGCAATGCCTTCATTCCGGTTGTCACCGTGGTCGGACTCGAGCTGGGCGGATTGCTCGGCGGCGCGGTCGTGACCGAAACGGTATTCGCTTGGCCGGGAGTCGGCAAGCTGGCGGCCGATGCCATTCTTGCCCGCGATTACCAGGTGGTGCAGGGGGTCGTGCTGCTCCTGGCGGTGGTCTTCATCACACTCAATCTGCTGGTCGATCTGATCTATTCGTGGCTCGATCCGCGGATCAGGTACGCATGATGGATATCGCCATCACCGAACCCTTGCTGGATCGCACGCCCCGGATCAGCGGCCGCTGGAGCCGCATCGTCCGGCAATTTACCCGCAACCGGCTGGCCGTGGCCGGCACCGTGCTCTTGCTGGTGCTGGCGCTGATCGCCATCGCCGGACCGTTTCTGGTTGCCGATCCACTGGCCCAGAATGTGCCCCAACGTTTCGCCCCGCCTGGCAGAGCGCATTGGTTCGGCACTGACGAGCTCGGTCGCGATATCTTCGCCCGCACGGTCAATGGCGCGCGCATCTCGCTGGCTTCGGCCCTGGCGGCCGTGCTGGTGGCATTGTCGATCGGCACGACGATTGGATTGGTCGCCGGATATCTGGAAGGCAAGATCGGTCTTTGGTTGATGGCGCTGATCGACCTGCTGCTGGCGATCCCGGCCATCCTGCTCGCCATCACCCTGGCCGCACGGCTCGGCCCCGGATTGACCTCGGCCATGATCGCGGCGGCGCTGGTCGGTCTGCCCGCCTATGCCCGGCTGGCGCGCGGCTCGGCCCTGCAAATCAAACGGCAGGAATTCGTCACCGCCGCGCGCGTGACCGGCCTTTCCCGCGCGGCCATCATCCGCAAACACATCTTCCCGAATATTCTCACCCCGGTGATCATCCAGTCGACCATCGGGGTCGGCAATGCCATTCTGCTGGTGTCCGCGCTCGGCTATCTGGGGGTCGGTGCGCAACCGCCCACACCGGAATGGGGGCGCATGTTGAGCGACGCCCAGAAATACATCCTCACCGAACCGACGATGGCGATCTTTCCCGGTGTGGCCATCGCCCTGACTGTTATTGGCTTCAATCTCGCGGGCGACGGCCTGCGCGATGCATTCGACCCGGTGGCAAAACGATGACCGATTTTCCCCTCGACCACACCCTTCTCCCCGGCGCCCGCCGGATCGTCTCGATCTGCGCCGGTGTCCAGCCTGGCGAACAGGTTGTCATCGTCTCGGATACCAATCGACCGCTTTCGGTCATCACAGCCTTGCTCCGTGCCGTGACCGAAGCGGACGCTATCGGTTCGGTTGTCATCACCGCACCGGTGCCCTCCGGGACCGAACCGCCAGACGCCGTGCGCTCCGCCATCCACGCTTCCGATGTCACATTGGCCCTCACCAGCGGCGCGCTCTACCACACCCGCGCGGTGCAGGATGCCAAAGACCTCCGTTTTCTTGGACTGACCGCATTCATTCCGGAGGTGCTGCGTGAAGGCGGGGTCTTCGCCGATTTCCCGGCACTGGCTCCCCGCGCCCACCGGCTGGCCGAACTGCTCTCCGATGCCCGCATTGCGCGGGTGACCGCTCCCGGCGGCACCGATCTGACCGTCGATCTCACCGGTCGCGAGGCGGTGCCGATTACGGCCATGGCCCGCATGCCGGGAGAAAAGAACGGCTGTCCGGATATCGAGGCGTTCATTGCGCCCTTGGAATCGAGCGCGAATGGCGTGGTCGTCGTCGACGCATCGGCATCGATAGCTGGTGTGCTGACCGAACCGATCTGTATCACGGTCGTCGATGGCCGCGCGGTCTCCATCGAAGGCGGCGATGGCGCGACCAAGGTCCGCGCCGCGCTCGACGCGGCCGGAACCGATGCGGTCTACCAGCTCGCCGAATTCGCTTTCGGTCTCAATCCGGACGGTATCATCCGGGGCGTCATCGTCGAGGACGAAGGGGTCGCGGGGACTGGTCACATCGCCCTCGGCAGCAACATCCATTTCGGCGGCCGAAACGATGCGCCCCTGCATCTCGATTTCGTTTTTCGGAATCCCACCCTGTGGCTGGATGGGGAGCGGGTGGACATCGTGGGGTGATCCCTCCGGACAAATCGCGGGAGCTTCTCACCCCACGGCGTCCACCGGCACCGGATTCGGTGGCCGGATGGATCGAGCGCCCGCCGACCGGGCTGCTGCCAGGAACCGTTCCCCCACGTCGGAAATGACTCGATCGAATCTGGTCCGCGTACAGGAAAAGGGGCTGGTGACACGGACCGTCGCCGTTTGCGAGACATTGGGAATCGAGCGTGGGGAGCTCGTTGCGGTTTCGGTCACGCCCGGGGGTGCAGGGTTCTCACTCGACGATCAGCACATATGTGCCGCCTGCCGTTCGAGCCCGTCGAGCCGTCCGCAGCGACGATCACCCCAGGAAATCACGATGATCTGGATATCATTCACAAGCCACGGTTCCATTGCGGCAGGAATCCGCCGGGCGGTGCATCATTGCCCCTGCCATGAACAGTCGCCGTCCCAGCCCCATCGAACCCAGAACCGTGCCCGACCGTCCGACCGCCAAACGAATTGCCGAACGATTCTCGCGTCTTCTTGCCGGTCACGACACAGCGACGAACCATCGAGCCTCATCTCCCGCATCGAGAGACGGTGACGATGCGGTCGATCATCTGGAGTCGATCGCGGCGTTGGCACACGATGAAATCGAGCTGATCCGTGGCGTTCTCGACACCCGGTTTGCCGGGCGGCACGTGCCTCCCGAACAGATCGAGGAGTTGCGGGCTGCGCACCGGCGCGGTCTGGCAGTTCGCCAGCAATGCGCTGGCAGCGCACTGGACGCCGAGCTCGGCTGGCTGCAGGGATACGGCTCTTTCGTGCTCATGGCCGATCTTTCCGAGCTCGACCGGGCGGAGTTGGAACGCGATCTCGACCACCGGGCGGTGGAGCTGCGACGGGCGCTGGCGCTGCGTCGGATGCGGCGCCCGTCCACCGAGCGCTGAGCCTCATACGGAATCCGCCTGGACCCTACGGGACATCCACCATCGCACCACCACGATCCCACCGTTGAAACGCTGGGCGAATACCCCTTGAGAATCACCCGGATTCCGTACAAGTCGTGCGGCGCACGCGGACCGCAGCCTGAATGCGCTGCTGGCGATGCGGCAGTCGAACGCGTACCGGTCCCCAATGGATTCGGCTGGCACGCTATCCACTCAACCGGTTCGTACCGACGCAAGCAGTTCGACGACAGCGGGATAGACCAGCGCGTAGGTGTCGTCGGGAACCTGATAGACGATTCGCAGCATCCCGGTTCCATTCGCAAGCGAACGACATTCCACATAGGAATAGAGATAGTCGCGCTCGAGAAAATTTCTGGCCATACGTCCGGCGGCGCCTGGTGGCGGAACCAGCGCGGGCGCGTCGACTGGCGTGATGTCGTCCTCGAACTGCGTATCGTTCTGGAGACTGGCAATAGCGGCATCCACGCACGCACCCGGATCGGCGCCCAACGACGAACTGGCCCGGAAATCGACAGCAGCGACCTTTCCACCCGTATACCAGAGCACCAACCGATCGGACCCATCATCCTGAATGCCGGTGTACTCGTCCTGGGCTTCCCAGGCATCGGTCCATTCGACTGCGAATCCATACGCGCCGCTGGTATATCGATTCCCGGCGAGTCCGATTTCGTTCACGGGCGTGGGTGGAGTTCCGGAGTCATCCGCATGCTCGGGGATACCTGCGTTCGCCGTACCGGTATCCACACCAAACCGTTTCGACAGATACCAAACCCGCTCGTGCGGAGCAATCGCGAGTCGGGTCGCGGTCGCATCGCCCAGGCGAGCCACCTGAATCGTTTCTCCATTCGGACCGGCCGATACGAACGCCAGATAGTCGTGGTTCGCCGTCGCCCAGACCGGATCGCTATCGTCTCCAACGCGCGGGGCAGCCAGCAACACGTCCCCGCCGGACACCAGCGGATAGGTCTCGATATGACGACCGCCGACCGCTCCGATCTGAACGACGACATATGCCCCATCGGGGCTCACGACCGGAGCATCGCCCAGCGCGAACGGAGCGGCCCCTGCCGGATTTCCGAAGGTCCCCAGATAGATCGAGGTGGCCAGCGGGTCGCCATTGTCCGATGCGAACACCATGGTTCCGTCGCGGCCGGTCGAGGCAAAACTGCTGGACACCCCCACGAAGGCGTACAGCTCTCCCCCGGCAGACGACATGACCGCCAGGCGGCGAGCGTCTCCGAACAACGTCACGATCAATTGGCTGTCGTCCGGCGACCAGGCGACCCCGATGATCGATTCTCCGCCATACCAGCTCGTAATCTGGCGTTGATCCGAACCATCCGGATTCATCATCCAGATCTGGTTCGAGCCATCGGTTCGATCGGACAGATATGCCAGGCGCGTTCCATCGTGCGAATATGCCGGCGCCCATTGATCGCTATACGGATCACTCGTGAGCTGGGTATTCTGCTGGGTGTCGAAGGAATACACCCAGATATCCCAGTGGCCGCCGTTCTTGACCGAATAGGCAAGATCGCCAGACGGCTGGGCCCCGGCGGATGCGTCCGGCGCCGGCTCTCCGGCCGAGGCTGCTCCCCCGACGCACACCCCGTGGTCGCACACCTCGTCATCGAGACATCCTTGCGGCCACCCACCGAGATAACCACACCAGTCACAGAACCGTTCCGCATCCCCGCGCGATACGCACTGGCCGCTGCAGCAGAGTTGCCCCTCCCGGCAGACATTGCCGCATGTCCCGCAATTCCTGATATCGATCTGCTCGTTGGTGCAGTTCTGCTGACCGCACGACCCAGTGTATTCCGGCGGGCAAACACACCGGCCATCGACGCAAATTTCGGCAGGCTGATCGCCCCCGAAAGCGCATTGATGACCACACGCCCCACAGTTCCAGATATCCGACGAGAGATCCGTACAACGGGTTGCGCACGACGTCATTCCGGATGGGCAATCCGCTTCACCGGCCTGTGATTCGCAGAGGCCATGGCACCGGGCGATCCCATCGTCACACCAGCCGGTCGCGCAGCGCTGATCGGCGGGGCATTCCGCATCGGACGCACAAGTCGGTCGCGAGCAAATGGCCGCCTTGGTCATCGGCTCGAACGCGCAGAGACATTCGCCTCCGGTTGCTTCGAGCACCACGCACGTGGCGCCGCTTCCCTGCGCGCAGGGTTCGAGCATGGGGCAGGTCTGCTGCGCGGCATGCGCCGGGCCAGCGGGCCCCCGGGCAACGATTGCCGCGACCGCTCCCTTCAGTGCCGTCCGGCGGGAAACCGTTCGCGCCAGCAAGCGCGTCAAATCGTCGAAGCGGGTTCCGTCCATGGAAAAGCCCATCTCCCCGGAGAAATCGACGGGGCCATGCCGGGCAGCACAGCCAGCGGGGATCTCTCCTCGGCAGCGATCGAGAACAGAGCGTTGATGTTCGTGGATAGCCTACTGGACCGTACGGAAATGGCACAGCATTCTGAGGCGAAACCCGGAAAATCCGGATGCACCGAACGTCCGATTTCCGGAACTCAGCGCCCAGAGGGGGTCATGGCTCTGGACACGGGCTGCTCGTCCGTTCCCGGCCGGAACAGCTCTTCTCCGTCGTTTCCAGCAAATGGCGTGAGCGCGCCCAATCCAACGAGGGCGCTGATGACACCGAAGAACCGCACAAAGCGACATTTCACAAACATAGAAAGCACCAGCGCGCCCAGCCCGAAACCGATATTCGCCGCCGGACCGCCGATCGCCCGGCCGATATCCTGACCGCGCGAGATCGTCTTGCCGGTATCGTCGTAGAGGGTATAGATGCGGATTGGGGTGATGAGCAGCGTATCCATCGGTGCGTCCACGATTCGGGCCGTGGCCATATGCCCGAATTGATGCAATCCGGTTACGGCGCCAAGGACCGCGGTCGTTTGCAGTCCATCGCGCAGGCGATGCCCCGGGTTGCCGGCCACCCGCCCAAGCAGGAATCCGCCGAAGACGATAGCCAGCAGGTGCAGCCACCATCCCCGGGTCCGGGCAACTTCGACACCGCACACCGTTCCGACCGGATGACGCGGTTCCGTCTCGATGAAGTGTTGGGCTCGCCGGTCCATGGAGCACCTCGGTCGAATTCCTGATGGGTCACGATCGGGCGGCGCCACGCTCGAAATTGGTCAATGCCCGCTCGACCGCGTCGATGCGGTCCTCCAATAATGCGCCATGCGGCGTCTGCCCCTGGAGATCACCGTTCGCCGTCCGCAACCATTCGATCGCATCCGCGCGGGTTGCGAAGGAACTCTCCAGGCGACGACCGAGAGCATCGAGCTCATCCAGGCGGGCGCGCGACTCGTATTGCGGATAGCTCTTTCCGGCGCGCCAGCGTCCGATCGAGCGTTCGGTGACCTCCAGCGCGGTCGCCAGATCGGCCCGGGAAAACCCGAGCCCGGTCAGCACCCGGCCGATCAACTGGTCGACCGGTTTCGATCTATCCATCGTTACGCTCCTGGTCGAAATGGGTCCGGAGTCCGGAG
>JBIQLF010000091.1:9335-13231 GCA_044464585.1 Thermomicrobia bacterium | reverse complement strand
CCTGCTCGCACCCCCATCTCACATCCAGTACAGTCCCGCGTTGAACCAGATGAGAGAGGTTCGATGTTCTGGCGTCACGGGGGAACTGGCGCCATTGGGATGGTCGAAAAATGAGTCAGATCGCCGTACAGGCAGAGGCGCGCCCATTTGAAAGCGCTGCAGGGCCGGACGTGACCCCACGCCCGCTCTGCTTCGACGAACTTCTCGAACGCTATCAGACCGAGATCTTTCGCTATTCGATGCAACTCACGCGGAATCCCGCCGATGCCGACGATCTCTACCAGGAAACGATGCTCAAAGCCTACCGGGCGTTCCACCGGCTCGGTCCGGAATCGAACTACCGCGCCTGGCTCTATCGCATCGCCACCAATACCTTCCTTTCGCAAAAGCGGAAGGACAAACGCGAACGCCCGCTCGATCCAGTCTTCGACGACCATCTGGCCGCTGTCGATCCGGATCAGCCGGCCTCGCTCGATGCGCGCGCGCTGTTGGCCGAAGTCGAACAGTTCGTGCAAACCTTGCCGGAGAAGCAACGCCTGGCGCTCATTCTCCGCAAGTACCACGAGATGGACTACGCCACCATCGCGGCAACACTCAAATGCTCGGAAGACGCCGCGCGCGCCAATGTCTATGAAGCGCTGCGCAAACTGAGAACATGTTTCGGAGACCGCCTGTGAGCGGGAGAGAACGACAATGGGCAACGAACGCCGGCCAGCCGTGAACGACGAGGGCATCCCCTCGTTCGATACCAACCCCGCCACCGCCCTCGCCGATCTGGCGAGTCACGCCGATGTGGACCCCTGCGATATTTGCTGCGACGCGATTCCCGGCTATGTCTGCGGCGATCTGCCCCTCATCGACACGCAGTGGATGGAGGCGCACACCGCCGCATGCGACTATTGCCGCAACGAGCTCAGTGGGTTCGAACGACTCGAGCATCTCCTTTCCGAATACAAGTCCGTCTGCTGCACGACCATGCCCACCCCGCCATTTCGTCATCGTCTCCGCGAAGTCGCGCACTATGGCACGATGGAAAGCCCGCTCGGGATCCTGCTGATCGCGGCCACCGATGCCGGAGTCTGTGAAATCGACTTCGGCCGGAACCGCACTTTCGAGGATTTCCGTAACCGCATGACCGAGCGCGGTTTCGACCTCGTATCCGATCAGCAGGCGATCCAGCCCGTGGTCGATCAACTCACCGAATATTTTCAGGGCCGCCGGAACTCCTTCGATGTTCCGGTCGATTTTTCCCACCTCACACCCTTTGCCCGCAATGTGCTGCAGGCAACCGCCGCGATTCCCTCCGGCGGTGTCGCAACCTATGCCGACATCGCCAGGCAGATCGGCAACCCCGGGGCCTCCCGGGCGGTTGGCAATGCGCTGGGCCGCAACCCGGTGCCGATCATTCTGCCCTGTCATCGCGTCGTGCCCGCCAATCGAACCATCGGCAATTACACCGGCGGAACCGATATCAAAGTGACGCTCCTCTCGCTGGAAGGGGCGTTGCTCCCCTCGGGCGCGCTCGTCTCGTAGACTCTGCAGGGCGGCCACGCGCCGCCATTCGAGCGCCCGATCCTCCGGCTGCCGAGGGGCCGGTCCGGCGATGCCTGCAACACAACGGCCCCATACAAGACCGGTCGAGCGTGCCGATGGCGTCATGCTCGCGGTGGTTGCGATCTGGGCGGCCAACAATGTCCTCACCAAAGCCGCGCTCGATCACGGTCTCGCGCCATTGACCTACGTCAGTGTTCGCTTTGCGATCGTCGCGGTCGTCATCTGGGTCTACCTCGCCGTGCGCAGCCAATCGTTGCGCATTCGCCGGTCCGATATTCCGCGATTCATCGTCAGTGGCTTATGCGGATTCGCCGTCTATAACCTCCTCTTCGTCATCGGACTGGCGCACACCTCGGCATTCTCAGCCGCCATCCTGATCTCGCTGGCTCCCATCTTCATCCTGATTCTTGCGGCGCTCTTTCGGCTCGAACGCGTACGTCCGATGCAATGGCTGGGAGTGGTGCTGTCGCTCGCCGGCGTGGCGGTGTTCATCGGCGACAAGCTGCTGGCGGGCCAACCGGCGCTGGGCGATTTGCTCAATGTCGCCGCGGCGCTCTGCTTCGCCGTCTACGGACTCACCACCGGCGATCTGGTCGTCCGATACGGTCCGCTCCGCACGACCGCCTGGTCGGTTACGGTCGGATCGATCGCGATCGTGCCATTTACCGCCCGGACATTGCTCCGGGAAGACTGGGGCGCGATCGGCGGAATCGGCTGGACCGCCATGGTCTACGCGGCAGTCATTTCGATGCTGGTCGCCTATTCGCTCTGGGGCTGGGCGATTGCCCGGACGGGCGCGGGGCGCTCGGTGCCGTATCTTTTCCTAACGCCGGTTTTTACCGGGATCTTCGCGGTGGTCTTTCGTGGCGATCGTCTGGAAGCCGCACAGCTCATCGGCGGAGCGATCGCGCTGAGCGGCGTGGCGATCGCGCGCATCTACGCACGGCCCGCGGGACGATCGACAGGCGTTTCCAGGGACGACACTGCCGCCACGCCCGCCACCGACCGGGAACCACGCGCCGCACCCGGCCGCTAGCACGAAAGGACGCCGATGCCGTACACGCTGCCCGTCGAACCTGGAACCAGGGTCGACCTTTCCCACTATCCGACCGATCTGACCGGCGGTCTGAACAAACACGCCGCCCGCGAGCTGCTGGAACCGCTCAAGGACGAAATTCGCGATCTGCAGGAGCTTCTCTATGCAGCATCCCAGAACGCGATGTTGATCGTCCTGCAAGGCATGGACACCAGCGGCAAGGACGGAACCGTCAGCAATGTGCTGGAGATGGTCAATCCGCTGGGGTGCCGGGTTTGGCCGTTCAAGACGCCGACGCCGCTCGAGCTGGCGCATGATTTTCTCTGGCGGGTACACGAAAAGGTCCCGGAAAAGGGAATGATGACCGTATTCAACCGATCCCACTACGAGGATGTGCTGATCGTGCGGGTCAAGGAGCTGGCGCCCAAATCGGTCTGGAGCAAACGCTACGATCAGATCAACGAATTCGAGGAGCTGCTGACCGAATCCGGCACAATTCTGCTCAAGTTCTTCCTGCATATCAGCAAGGAGGAGCAGAAGAAACGATTGCTCGCGCGCGAGGACGACCCCGAAAAAGCATGGAAACTTTCGGCGGGCGACTGGGTCGAACGACAATACTGGGACCAGTATCAGACGGCCTATGAGGTCGCTCTGACCAAGTGTTCGACCAAGACCGCACCCTGGCTGGTCATCCCGGCGGACCACAAGTGGTATCGCAACCTCGCCGTTGCGCAGGCAATCGTGGACACGCTGCGCCCGTTCGAGAAAGGATGGCTCGCATCCCTGGACGCGCTTGGAAAAACGCAACGCGCCGCGATCGAGCAGATTCGCGAACGGGAAAAGACCGCCGATACGGCAGGAACCATGCGGCACAAGACGAAAGCGGCATCGTGAGCATCGAGCGTTTCCACTCAGTAGACACCTCCCCGACCGATCTGGCCTTGCGCACCTCGTTCATCGATGGGATGAGCCGAGTTGCGACCAGCGTGACGATCGTGACTACCGACGGTCAGGCCGGCAAGGTCGGATTGACCGTCAGCGCCATGTCATCGGTCACCGCCGATCCGCCAACGCTGCTGATCTGCATCAACCGGCGCAATCCGATCGATACCGCGATCCGGGGCAATGGCGTGTTCGGGGTCAACGCCCTGCGTGCCGATCAACGCGGGGTAGCGGAAACCTTTGCCGGGCGCCCGCGACGTGGGGACCCGTACGATTTTCATGCGGGCTCGTGGCACATCGAAAACACTGGCTCCCCCCTGCTGACCGGGGCCGTCGCCTGGTTCGACTGCGTATTGATTGCGGC
>JBIQLF010000091.1:0-9235 GCA_044464585.1 Thermomicrobia bacterium | reverse complement strand
GTCCGGGGTCCGGAGACTGTGGACCGGAGATGGATTCACCAGGCAAACACCCCCCACACCATACCCACGACTCAAGTCCCAAGACTCACGACTCAAGCCTCAAGACTCGATCCCCGTTTATCGCTGAAAGGGCCAGGAGATGATCCGGACCGGAGAGGACTATCGCGAATCGCTACGGGATGGGCGTAAGGTCTACATGAACGGCGAGGAAATCGTCGATGTGACCACGCATCCGGCGTTCAAACCGATCGTCGATATCCGCGCGCGCATCTACGATATGGCGCACGAGGACGCGACGGCGGAGATCATGAGCTATACCGATTCGCGCACCGGCGAACGGAATGCGATCGGCCCCAAGCTTCCTCGCACCCGGAACGACTGGCGCGCCAAGCGGCTCGCGGTCGATACCGTGCTCGATGACATCGGGGGGGTCGTCACCCGCGTCGGTGATGAGACCGTCGGCGAAATGTGGTCGCTCTTCGATGGGCAGGATGTTCTGAACGAGGTCGATCCCCGCTTCTCGGAGAACATTCGCAACCACGTCGCCCGTGCGGTGCGAGCCGATCCGTTTCATGTTTCGGCCAATACCGACCCCAAGGGCAACCGTTCCAAACGACCGCAAGATCAGGATCCGGACATGCTGCTGCACGTCGTCCGGGAAACCGAAAACGGCATCATCGTGCGCGGGGCGAAATACGAAACCGCCGCGGCCTATGCCAATCAGGCATTCGTCAAACCGACCATTGCCAATTGGGGCGACAGCGAGCTTTCCGATTATGCGGTCGGGTTCATCGCTCTGATGGGCCAGCCAGGTATCAGGCATATCTGCCGCACCGGATTCGCCGGTCGCGCTCCAGCCGCTGACTATCCCCTCTCGAATCGGTTCGATGAGATCGATACGCTGGTGATTTTCGACGATGTCGAGATCCCCTGGGAAAATGTGCTCTTCTATCAGCATACCCGCGCCGCGGCCTATATCCGCGCCACGGTCCATCGCTACAGCGCCTTTCCGTTCATCCAGCGCACCTTGCGCATGGCCGATCTGCTCATCGGCGCGGCGCTCTTCAATGTGCGCCAGACCGGTCTCGACAAACAACAAGCGGTGCAGGAAAAGCTGGCCGCCCTGGCCTGCTATCGGGAAGGGATCAATGCCCACCTCACCGCGGCGGTCGAGCAGGCGGAAGCAAGCCCTGGCGGATTGCTCATGCCGAATCAGTCGCTGCTCTATACGGGACGAGTATTGGCCACCTCGCAGCTTCCGGCAATGATGCACATCGCTCGCGAATTGTGCGGCGGCCAGATTTGCGTGACCCCCGATTCAGCCGCATTCGACGATCCGGTAACCGGTCCCTGGCTGAACAAGTTCTATACAACCGATGACGATTGGAATGCCGAAGACCGGCGTAAGCTGCTCGCGTTTGCGCGCGATCTGATCAACTCCGATTATGCCGGACACCGGCTCACCTTCCAGCTCTTCGCCCAATCGCCGCCGTTTGCCAATCTGGCCGCGGTCTATCGTTCCTTCGATTGGGACAATGCGCTGGGAAAGGTGCAACGAGCCGCTCAGCTCTCCCCGGCCGTACATCCGAAAAAACATCGGAAAGCGTAGGATCGATCCATGACGCCACATCGGCGCATCCGGCCCTTCAATACGAAGGACACTTACCCCGAACAGCATCTCGACAACGATCTCTGCCAGGCCGTCGTTGCCGGGAATACCGTCTATTTGCGCGGTCAGGTCGGGCAGGATCTGGAAACGCGTGAATCAGTTGGTATCGGCGACCCGGCCGCACAGGCGGAAAAAGCGATGCAGAACATCGCATTGCTGCTGGACGAAGCCGGTTCCCAGCTGGGGGATATCGTCAAAATCGTGATCTATCTGACCGATGCTCGTTATCGAGATGCCGTCTATCCGGTGGTCGGCCGCTGGCTGAAGGGCGTGTTTCCGGTTTCGACCGGTATCGTCGTCGCGGCGCTGGCGCGACCGGAATGGGTGGTCGAAATCGATGCCACGGCCGTGATACCCGAGGAGCGAATGAACCGATGACATTTTCGATTGCCGGATATTGCCAGCGCACCGGACGCTTTGGGGTCACCATCTCGTCATCCAGTCCGGCGGTGGCGGCGCGGTGCGCCTTTGCCCGCGCCGGCGTTGGCGCGGCCTGCAGCCAGAACATCACCGATCCCCGGCTGGGAGACCGTTTGCTCGATCTTCTCGCGCAGGGCAAGAGCGCCGATGAGGCGATGGCCCAGGTGGTCAACGAAACCGAGCTCATCCGATACCGCCAGCTCAGCGTGGTCGATGCCAATGGCGGTAGCACCGCCTTCAGCGGCGAGCGGGTGCTGGGCACGAACGATATCGCCCGGGCGCCGTATGTCGCGGCGGCCGGTAATTTGCTCAGCGATCGGCGCATTCCGGCGCGAATGATCGCCGCCTTCGAGGAAAAACCGGATGCGGATCTCGAAGACCGATTGCTCCGGGCGATGAAGATCGCGCTCGCGCTGGGCGGCGAAGCGGGGCCGGTCTATTCCGCCGGGATGAAGATCGTGGGCTCGGTGCCGTGGCCGGAAACCGATCTGCGAGTCGATTGGGCGGTCAACCCGGTCCAGCAGCTCGAAATGCTTTGGCGGCTCTGGCGTCCGCGCAAGAACGACTACATCATTCGTGCGCTCGATCCCGCGGCCGCTCCAGCATATGGCGTCGCCGGGGACGAGGGATAGCTCGCAGCGGGTTCGGGAAAGTGAAGCCGTCGGCCCAGATATCTGCTGTGGCCTATCATCCGGTTTCCGCGAGCGGGTGGGCTCGCGGCCTAGAATGAGAATCTCGGTTCATTCGGTGCTCCCTGTGGGCGTCGTCACCAGGAGGCATTCCATTGCGCATGCGTTCTTCTCCATCCTTGTCGCGGTCGATCGCATTGGCGGTCCTCTTCATGGGAACGTTGATCGTGACGCCAATCGCCGGAGCAGCCCCCTCGACTCCGGAAGCCTCACCGCCCGCCACTCCAGAAACGTCCTACTTTCCTGCTGGTCCTCTGGGCGAGCAGGCAGCCTGGACCCTGTCGGTGCTGACCAGCAGTAAACCGGTTTCGGAACAGGAGGTAGAACAGCATCTGTCCCCTGAGGTGTTGAGCCAAGTGCCCGCGGCCCAGATCGTCGCGTCGATCACCCAGTTGCAGCAAGCCTACGGACCGTTCACCATCGAACCGGATTCGGTCGTGGTTTCGGCCAATGAGCCACCGACCCAGCTCAGTTACATCATCACCGGGCAGGATGGAACGCGTTTGCAAGTCGGGATCTCCCTCGATCCGGCCAGCGGCCAGTTGACCGGCTTCCTGCTCTCGCCAGCGGCCGGAACGCCTGTTGCGTCGCCGGTGGCTGCACCGCTTCCGGCTGGTGTGACCGACACCGACATCTCGTTCACCAGCGGTCCGGATACGCTCTATGGCTCCTTCATGACACCGTCCTCGTTCTCGCCGTCTGAAACGCACCCTGCCGCGCTGATCATCTCGGGCAGCGGACCTACCGATCGCAATGGCGATAGCCCCGGATTGTTCCTCGGGACCAATCGGAATCTGGCAGTGACGCTGGCCGAAGCGGGGGTTGCATCGCTGCGCTATGACAAGGTCGGTTCGGGCCAGACCGCACTCGCCAGCCATGCCGATGGTTCGGGACTCGATTACGAGCTCTTCGTGCAGGAAGTCCAGGACGCGGTGGCGTTCCTGGCGAGCCAGCCAGGGGTGGATCCGGACCGCATCATCCTCGTGGGCCACAGCGAAGGAGCGCTCTTCGCGCTCGTGCAGGCAAAAGCCATGGTCGACGCGGGAACGGGCCCAGCCGCGCTCATCCTGGTTGCGCCCCTCTCGGTTCGCTATCTGGATACGATGCGCAACCAGCTCGACGCGCAAATCGCCACGGCCGTCGCGGCCGGCCAGATGCCACAGGACGCCGGCGACAAAACGAAACGCGAGCTGGATGCGATCATCGAAAGCCTTCGCACAACGGGCAAGTTGCCAGCGACGATCGACGATCCGAGTCTCACCGCGCTCTTCACCCCGTTGAATGCGGCATTTCTCGCCCAAATCGACGCGCTCGATCCAGCCGATGTCGCCGCCAGCCTGCCGAGCGACCTTCCGGTGCTCGTGTTGCTCGGCGACAAGGACACGCAGATCACCACGCAGGAAGTGCGCCATCTGATGGACGGGTTCGCGCGGATATTCAATTCGAGCGCCAGCCTGGTGATACTCCCCAACGCAAATCACGTTCTGCGCATCGTCGAGGGAACCCCAAATCCATCCATCGACTATCGCAATCCGGATCTGCCTTTTTCACCGGAGGCCATCATCGCCATCGACGAGTTCCTGGCGAGCTACGGATTGACCCCCGCGAAATAAGGCGGAATCCGCCTTCGGCTTCGGGATGCACCGGCTCTGGTCCACCCCGGAGCCGATCGTGCTCCTTCGCGCACGGGCGCGTACCCGGACCGTTCCTGAACGCGTGCGACTGTTCCAGTGGTGGCCGAGTTGCTGGCAAGGCCCCCATCATCGCCCGGCATCGAGAAATGATGGGGGCCTTTTACGGAATCCGCTTGAACCCTTGGGTATGAGCGCTCCCAACCTTGAAAGGTTGGGCCAATACCCCTGCGTCATCATCCGAATTTGGTTTTCGATCACCAATCGGAAGAGAATCGGAGCAGCGCCGGTCTAATCCTCGTCCGCGAAGACCGGCAGTTCCTCATCGGTCGGGATATGAGGTGGCTGCTCGGTTTTACGCTGATCGAGCCAGGCGATATATCGCTGGATCTCCTCGTCGGAGAGGGAATGCGCTTTTCCCTGCTCGAAGGCGCTCAGCTGCGATGCCTTGATACCGCCGATCGCCTTGGCGGCTTCGCTGAGTCCGATGTGCATCGACATGCGCTTCCAGAATTGGGCGTAGCCCAACTGCGCCGCTTCGGTCATTTCCATGGGTTCGTTCCTCGGGATGCCACCCGATCCGGGCGCCGCCGGACCGGCAATCTGGTCCAGTCATTCAGCGTACCATGCCGTGCCCGGCCGCTTCGCGCAGATGCTCCATAGCGGCCTCCAGATCGAATGCGCCGGGCTGGTTGGCGAATACGCCCGGCAATGGCACGAACTCGACATCGTTGTACCCAAACGCGGCCGGACCGACATAGCGCATGGCGGCTTCGCTCTTGAGGGCCTCCGGAGCCGGGATGCCCAGCACCTCGATACGCAAGCCATAGCGCAACATTTCGGTGGTGATCGGCTCGGCTGTTTCCGCATCGACGATACAGATCAAGTCGGGCACAACCGCCAGAACCTCACCGGCACCGGTACGCGCGATCAGGTTCTCGTTCTGGAAGTCGATGGTGAGCGATTCTCCCGCCCGAGGACCAATGCCCTCGACGGCGAGCACCCCCCGGGCAAAACCACCCACCAACCTCCGGTCGACATCGACGATCTTTCCCTGGAAAAGCCGCTGGCCGCCGGACACCGCCAGCACCGAATCGATCGCGTCCGCATGTCCGGCGCGTGCGTTCAGCACCGCATCGCCAATCGCGATCCCAAGCGAAATCGTGCCGGGAATGACGACCCGTTTCAATTGTTTTCCCGTCATGACCGGGCCGGCAACCCCGGACGAACCACCCATTTGAATGGTCACCGTGCGCGCATATCGTTCGAGCGTGGTCGGATCGTCGAGCTCGTCGAAAATCGCCACATGGCCCCGTGGATCCGAGATCGCGGCCGGGGACGGCCGGATGCCGTAAATCATGTAGGTGTCCATTTGCAGCTCGGGGAATGCCCGGCCCATCCCATCGCCATCGATCACCGGCAATCCCGACTGCGCCGCGACGATGATCGGCGACATACTGTTGGATCCGCCGATTTCCGAGCAAACGACATGGGTGAAAGCCCGGCCAAGATGCTTTTCCAGCACCCGCATCGATCGCAGGAATTCCTCACCCTGGCGTACCCGCTCGACACTGACCACCGGAGCGCCCATCGATCCGACGGGCGTCACGAGCGCGTCGTCTGGCGCCTCGGACGGATGCACCAGCGTGACGGCCGCCCCCTCGTCCAGCAAACGACGACTGTGCAGCTTGCCGAGATACGGATTTCCCCCGCCCCCGGTCCCAAGGATGCCAGCCCCGATTGCCAATCGTTCCAGATCATCGCGATCGATCGTCCGCGCCACAATGCTTCCTTCGTTATTCCCGGACACCAAGCGAACACGCCATACGTGAGGCAAGCATAGCAACCCCATTCTGATGCACCATTGTGGGCATGACAGAGACGAATGCGCTGCACTGCCAACACTGTGGGGGCATCACCGAGGAACGACCGGTGGATGGCCGGATGCGCCCGGTCTGTTCGAAGTGTGGGGGAGTCACCTATCTCGATCCAAAGCTGGCCGTGGCTGTCGTATTGCAGCGGGCTGGCGCGTTCTTGCTGGGTCGGCGCGGACCCGGCGCGCGCCAAGCCGGCAAATGGAGTTTTCCGGCCGGGTTCGTGGAACGGGGCGAGGTGGTCGAAGACGCCGCCGTGCGTGAGGTCCGCGAGGAAACCGGCTTCGAAATCGAGCTCGGAGCGCTGGTCGGGCTCATTTCCACACCGGGTGAGACCGTGGTGCTGGTGGTTTACACGGGGGCGATCCGCGGGGGAGCCGAAACCGCGGGTGACGATCTGACCGAGCTGGGCTGGTTCGTTCCCGATTCCCTGCCGGAACTGGCCTTTCCGCACGACCGGCAAATCCTCGACCGGTTGCGGCGGGGATGATGCGGGCCACCACGAATGCGGCATGAGACCGGCCGGAAATCGGGCGCATGCTACACTGCCAAATCTGAAGATTTCCGCCGGTTTTCGATCCGGTCGTGGAGAGGACACAATGCAACTCACTGGTGAGCACACGTTCGATGCCCCGCGCGAAGTCGTCTGGAATTTCCTCATGGATCCAGCCGTGCTGGAAGCCTGCCTGCCCGGCGCGGAAGGCATGACCGAAGTCGGCCCGGATGAATACACCGCCACCATGAAGGTCGGCATTGCGATGATCAAGGGCACCTTCACCGGCAAGGTGAAGATCATGGACAAGGTCGATCTCACATCCTATCGCATGGAAGTCGAGGGCAGTGGACCGCAGGGCCAGGTGTCCGGGGTCGGCACATTGGAGCTGGTCGAACACGATGGCAAGACCACGGTGAAATACAACGGCGACGCCAATATCCGCGGCACCATCGCCCGGGTCGGCGCCCGCATGATCCAGCCCGCTGCCCGGCAGATCGTCGGACAGTTCTTCGGTTGTCTCGAATCGAAAGCAGTCCAGGCCAAATAGCAGCGCGACGCCCGCGAACCGGAATCACGGATGCCGAACAGTCTGACGACGCTCATCATCTATCTCTTCAATGCGTTGACATTGATCGTCATCGCGCGGGCGCTGCTCTCCTGGTTCGACCCAGGAATGCGCACTCCGGTTGGGAAGATCCTGGTCGATATCACCGAGCCGATGCTCGGACCGATCCGGCGCATGATTCCCTCGGCGGGCGGTCTCGACTTTTCGCCGATCATCCTGATCATCTTGTTGCAATTCATCGAACGAATCGTGCTACAGGCGCTGGCCTGAGCCCGGTGGCTCGAGTCGTGAGCCTTGGGTCTTGAGGCTTGGGTCTTGAGACTTGAGACTTGAGACTTGAGACTTGAGACTTGAGAAGGTTCTCACGGCATCGAGGCTCCATCACGCCCTACGTTCGAGAACCCAGGGCTCACGTCCCAAGACCCACGACTCAAGACTCAGGACTCAAGGCTCAAGACTCAAGACCCAAGACTCCGACCCCACATCTCACAGAAAAGGATCCCCCAATGACCGCTACCGACTGGCGCGCCTGGTTTCGCGCGCACGAGCAGGAACACCTCGACGAGCTCTACGAATTCCTGCGGATTCCAAGTGTCAGCGCCCTGCCGGAGCATGCCGGCGATGTGCGCCGCGCGGCCGAATGGGTGGCGGCTCGGATGAAGAAATCCGGGATTCCGGAAGTCGAGATCCTGGAAACCGGCGGTCATCCGCTCGTCTACGGCAAATGGCAAGTCGACGACAGCAAACCGACCGCGTTGCTCTATGCCCACTACGATGTGCAGCCGCCCGATCCGCTCGAGCTCTGGGAGACTCCGCCATTCGAGCCGACCCTGCGTGACGGCCGCATCTATGCCCGCGGTTCCGGCGATGACAAAGCTGGACTCTTCATCACCTTGATGGCGGTCGAAGCCTTTGCGAACGCACATGGCCAACCGCCGATCAATCTGGTGTTCTTCTACGAAGGCGAGGAGGAAATCGGCAGTCCCTCGATCTCGCCCTATCTGACCGCACATGCCAGCAAGTTCGCGTCCGATGTGGTCATCAGCGCCGATGGGATGATGTGGGGAGAAGATCAGTATTCGCTCATCCTGTCATCGAAAGGGATGGCGGGCGGCCAAATCGACATCATCACCGCGGACAGCGACGCACACTCGGGTATCTACGGGGGAGGAGTCGCCAACGCAGCCCGGGCAACCGCCGAAATCGCCGCGTCGTTCCATGATGCCAATGGCAAAGTGGCCATCGAAGGGTTCTACGACCAGGTCCACCCGATCACCGAACAGGAAGCCGCCGATATCGACGCGGTTCCGTTCGACGAACGCGCCTTCCTGGACTCCATCGGCGCGAACGTTCCCACCGGCGAAGCCGACTACACGACGCTCGAACGACTCTGGATGCGCCCAACCGTCGATATCAACGGCGTCTGGAGTGGATTCCAGGGTGAAGGATCCAAAACCGTCACTCCCGCCAAAGGGCATATCAAGATCACCTGCCGTCTGGTGCCCGATCAGAACCCGGATGAGATCAATGATCTGATCCGGCTGCATGTCGAACAGCATCTGCCAGCCGGCGCTCGCGCCGAATTCCAGCTCAAGACCGGAACGGCGCGTCCTTTCTCGATTTCGCGCGAGAATCCGTATATGGTCGCCGCCGCGGAAACGCTGCGCGAAGTCGGCGGCAAAGACCCCGTCTATACGCGCACGGGCGGCACCATTCCCATCGCCGAGGTCTTCAAAAAGCACCTGGGAGCGGAAATGGTCTTCTATGCCTTCAGCATCGAGACCTGCAACGCCCACGCGCCCAACGAATGGTTCCGCATCGAGGACTTCCGCAACGGCCCGGTCGCGACCGCCCGGTATCTGGAACGTCTTTCGCAGGCATAATACGGAAT
>JBIQLF010000090.1:5581-13594 GCA_044464585.1 Thermomicrobia bacterium | reverse complement strand
CAACGCTGCCGCCAACCTCGACCGGCGAATTGGCCAACGTCCACGGCTTCGGCGCCTCCCGCGCCGAACGCTATGGCGACGAGATTTTGCGAATTCTGGCATCGGACTGACGTGACGGGCCTGCCAGCGCAAGCCAGGCAGGCCATCCGCGGATTTTGCCCTGCTCATCTCCAAGAAAGAAGCGCGTCTCGGAGGGTCGCCCCGCCAGCCGGTCACCATTCCGGGTATGCTCAGCAATCGAGGATACCGAGATGATCGATCTGATTACGAACAATCGAACGACGATCGCCACCCTCTGCCACGCCTATGGTGTGGCACGCCTCGAGGTTTTTGGATCGGCGGCGACTGACTCGTTCGACCCTGAGCGCAGCGATATCGATCTGATCGTCGCATTCGCAGATGAGTCGCCCGGTCTCGCTCGGAGGTATCTTGCGCTGGCCGAGGAGCTCGAAGCGCTCTTCGGCTGCCGGGTCGATCTCATCATCGACAAACCCTTCAAGAATCCATATTTTCGTTCGAGCGTGAACAGGACCAGGACCACGATCTATGCACGAACGGACAGCGAAGCGGCTGCATGACGCCCTGACCGCGGCCGAGTACGTTCAGGAGTTCGTCGCTGGGCGAACGTTTTCTGATTTCCTCGCGGACGTTTACTTTCGCTCGGCCGTAGAGCGGCAATTCGAAATTCTTTCCGAGGCGCTCAAGGCAGCCTCCAGCCGCGAAACGGAGCTGAGCATCCGTTTTCCTGAACTCCATGCGATTGTCGGGCTGCGCAACCGGATCGCGCATAGCTACGATGAACTCGATGAAAAAACCCTCTGGGATGTAGCGATCGTCGAGATTCCCGCGCTGCTGCCGCGACTTCGTGCCCTGTTGGAATCCGAAGCTCCGCTGGATGCGTGACCCGTCCGGCCATCTCGTATGGAACACTCATCCGCTATGAACGCAACCCCAGTCATCCCCATCTGGAAAGCCTGGTGGCTCGCTGCCCGCCCCAAAACCCTGCCAGCCGCGATCGCGCCGGTGATCGCCGGGAGCGCAGTCGCATACCACGAATATGGGTTTCATCTCCCGGCGGCGGTCGCGGCACTGATTACCGCCCTGCTGCTGCAGATCGCCGCCAATTTCGCCAATGATGCGATCGATTTCAAAAAAGGCGCGGACACCGCCGAGCGGGCCGGTCCGACCCGGGTCACCGCCGGAGGTCTGCTGCCGGCCGCCGCGGTGCTCCGCGCCACCGGGGTGGTGCTCGCGCTGGCGGCCGTATCCGGACTCTATCTCGTCTGGCGGGCAGGCTGGCCCTTTTTGCTGCTGGGGCTGGTGGCGATCGTTTGCGCGGTGGCCTACACCGGCGGTCCGTTCCCGATCAGCTATCTCGGTCTGGGCGAGCTGTTCGTCTTTCTCTTCTTTGGGCTGCTGGCTGTTGCGGGAACCGCCTTTGTGCAAACGCTGCATCTGACCTGGTTGGCGTTGGGCGTTTCGATACCCTTGGGAGCTCTGGCGGTCGGTATTCTGATCGTCAACAACCTGCGCGATATCCCAACCGATACCATTGCCGGCAAGCGCACCATCGCGGTGCGCCTGGGACCACGCCACACGCAGTTCGAATATGGCGCCATGCTGCTCATTGCAATGGAAGCGCCGGTTTCGTTCTTCTTCGCGGGATGGTTGAATTGGTCGTGGGTTCTGACCGTGCTGGCCTGGCCGTTCTTCTACCGGCTCTGGAAGGAGATTACGACGAAATCCGGTCCGGCGCTCAACCCCTCGCTCGGCAATACGGGCAAGGCACTGCTCATCTACAGCCTGTTGCTTTCCGCTGCATTGGTGATCTCCCGATGATCCAGACATCGAAACACCCCGGCGCAATCGCCGATCCGGCCACCGTACGTTCGATGTTCGACCGCATCGTGCCCCGCTACGATCTGATGAACCACCTGATGACCTTCGGAATGGACATCCGCTGGCGCGGCACGATCGCCCGGCAGGCGGCCGCCATGGGCGATGCGGTGCTCGATGTCGCCACCGGCACGGGCGATGTCGCCTTCGCCATTCGCCAGGCTGGCGCTCGCATGGTGATCGGACTCGATTTCTCCCCGGAGATGATCGCCGCCGCCAACGCCAAAGCGCGCGAGCGCCACGCACCGATCGACTTCCTGGTCGGCGATGCCATGCACTTGCCGTTCCCGGACGGCGCCTTCGATGCCTGCACCGTCTCCTTCGGACTGCGCAATATGCCCGATTATGCCGCCGCCATCGCCGAAATGACCCGGGTGCTCCGCCCCGGCGGTCGTTTCATCTGTCTGGAGATGACCCCCTACCGCACTCCGGTGCTGAGCCAGCTCTTTTCCTTCTATTTCGACCATATCGTCCCGCTGATCGGCGGTCTGCTCAGCGGGGATATCGGCGCGTATCGATACTTACCAAAGTCGGTGGCCGCCTTCCCCACCAGCCCCCAGCTCATCATGCTCATGCGCCACGCCGGATTGACCAATACCCACGTGACCATGCTCGGTGGCGGCACGGTGGCGATCCATACGGGAGTGAAAAACTGAGTCCTGGCCGCTGAAGCACGAGCATCCCAAGACTCACCGCCCGGACGACATGAGCAGTTGCCCCGCGAGCCAAGCCGGAGACGCACGATCGCGTACTCTTTCCGCTGGCTGGCGACATGCCCCTGACACCGACGACGAGGAGTTTCCCTTGACCGCACTCTCGGATTTCAGCACCGAAGATCGCCTGATTCTGACCCGCGCTCCGAACGCACTCGTGATGGCGACCGCCTATTCCGAGCAGGACGGCATCTTCAGCATTCGCAAGGAGCTGAAGGCTGGTCTGCAGGCAGCCATCGACGGGGCGGCCGCATTTCCCGACAACCAAATCGTCCAGCAGCTTGCGATCGAAATGAACTCGATCGATCAGGATGCGATGGACGAGGTCCAGCGGCGCGCCGCGGGAGCCACCGATCCGCCCGATCGGGTGGAAGAACGCAGCCCCACGGCCTCACGCCCGCTGGCCCTGCAACTGGCGCGAGAATCGCTGGCAATCGTCGAGGCCAACGCCAGCGAGCAGGAAGCGGTCGAATTCAAATACTGGCTCTATTCGATCGCCGATCAGGTCACCCTGGCATCCAAAGCCGGGGGCTTCCTCGGTTTCGGCGGCACCCGCGTCAGCCCGGCCGAAGCCGCATTTCTGGCCAATTTGCGCCAGGCGCTCGACATCCCGGACGACAATGTTCCGTCCGCCAGGGAATCGAATACCAAGATCGACGAGGCCCCCGCCCAGACCGCGCTTCCGCATCGCGAGCGCGCGGAACCAACCGGGGCGTCCGGCGAACGTCCAGAGGATGTCTAGAGCAGCGGCGAGGAGAGCCTGCGACGTCGCCCAGGATGGCGGGGTTGGCGAACGGGCGCGTCTCGCACGAACCGCGCTCGCGCACCGGATCGTTCCTGACAATTGCACCCGGCGAGGCAGCCCCCGATGAGCACCCAGCAGCCTGCCCTCACGAAACGACAGTTGATCTTTGCCGAACTCGCCGCCGGAACGCTGATCTATGCGGTCGTGCTCGGACTCTTCGACGATTACACCGATCTGGTCGAGGCGAAGAGTTTTTCCACGATCGTTTTCGCCTCGATACTGCTGGAAGCGCTCACGTTCCTCACCTTTCTCTTCAAGGATTGGTGGCTCGGTTTTCTGACCCGCTGGCTGGGGGCGCTTTCCCGCCCGCGGAAACTCTTCGGCCTGTGGCTGGTGATGTTCTTTTCGAAATTCGTCTTTCTCTGGGCGCTCGAATTCGTCTTCCAAGGGAATTTCGAAGTCGGCGGATTCTTCTCGGTGCTCATCCTGGTTGCCTGCGTGACCGTGCTGGCCAAGATCGGGAACGCCTTTTTCGTCCGCCTCGGAGCGCCGGACGGGGTGCTGAATTAGAGTTCCTGGAGAAGGATCGAACGATCCAAACCGGCGCTCTTCTTTAGGCAGATCACCGCGACTGCAGGATGCTCTCGATCGCCCCGGCCAGCTCGCCGGACCGCTGGCTGCCGATCAGCACCCGGTTTCCGTTCGCCAGCACCAGTTGCACGCCTTGAGCGCCGCTGACGTTATAAGCGCGATTGCGACCGAAACCGCGAATCCCCCAACCGCCATATTCCCGTAGCGGACGGTACCTGCGCGCGGCGACGCTGGCGATACCCACCGCCGGGATCACCCGGTGCGCCAGCGGCCAGAGCCAAATCTCGATTCGATCCGGATAGACCGTCGTTTCCAGTCGCATCCGCCAAAACACCGCGGGCAACCCAATGCCCAGCAGCAACCACAGCAGCCAAACACCCCAATCGGACATGGGATTGTTCCCGACCGGTCGCCCGCGCACGATCTGCTGAACGAACGCGCCCCAGCCGGTGAACGCGATTCCACCGATCAGCAGCAGCAACCACCATTGCCGGAATCGCTGGGTTTCGTGGAAGAGGGGCATGGCGGGAGAGCATCCAGTGTTCGATGTCGAGCGTCCCATGTCCCGGGCAGCGGCCCTGGGGGCAATCCGCTACGGCAGAAAATACACCCATTCCCGCGTACCGAACCGTTCCTCGACCAGCTCGTTCGCTTCCGCGATCTCCTCCGGGCTCAGCGCTCCGGATTCCAGGCCGTACTGATCCCGGAAGGATCCGACCATCGCGTCGATGATCACTTCGCGCGGAAGCTCGGTTTGCTGCCGCAGGGGACCGACCCGCTTGTCGGCCGATTTGATCCCCTTGTCGCTCAGTTTTTCCTGCCCGATGCGCAAGACTTCCATCATCAGCGGGATATTCATCTGATAGGCCATGGTGGTGTGGTGCAAAACGGCGCCACCTCGCCGCGCCTGGGCCGCGCCGCCGATCTTGCCGCCGCTGGAGGTAATGTCGTTCAGCGGTTCGTACCAGGCATCGACTCCCAGCCCGCGCAATGCCTCGACCGCCCAGCCATCGAAAAAGGCATAGGAATCGGCAAACGACATTCCCGCCACCATCGCCTCCGGCGCATAGATGGACCAGGTGATCGCCCCTTCCGGTTCGATGAACATGGCGCCACCCCCGGAGATCCGGCGGATCAATTGCACTTCGTGGCGGGCGGCATTGGCTTCGTCCACCTCGTTGCGCACCGACTGGAAACGTCCCAGCACGATACATTTGCGATTCCAACCCCAGATGCGCAATGTCGGCGGGCGCAATCCCTTACCGACCTGCCGGGTCAGCACATCATCGAGGGCCAGATTCATATGCGGTTCGGTCGGCTCGGCCGCGATCAACTGCCAATCGTATGCCCGCCAGCGGTCCCGCGGATTCCGCTCACCCATAGACCGGCCCTCGTTCCAATGCCCGGCGCACCGCGGTCGCCAGCGCTTCCGGCGATGCCCCCAACCATTCTGTTCCCGCCGGAATCGCCGCGCCGATTCGCTCGATCAATGCGCTCTCGTCGAGCTCGGAAGACGCACCTTCCAGCGCAGCCGTGATCGCTTGCAAGGCGTCCTCCGGATAGAGGAAGAAATCGCCATGCACTTCCACGCCGCGCAATGCGCCGCCTTCGAGCCCGAATCGCACCCCGACCAGCTTGCCGCCGGGGGTCTTGTATTCGCCCGTGTAAAAGATATTCTCGTTCATGCGGTAAGAATGCCACGGTCGCGCAACATTGCGCGGGCGGCATCCAGCCCGCTGCGGATCGCCCCATTGATCGACGAATCGACCGTGTATTCACCGGCCAGATAGAGCCCGATCGTCCCGGTGCGGTTGCGCGGCAGATGCGCCACGAACCCCGGCGGTTGCCGAAATTGGGCAAACGACGTGCGCACCGTGCTGATCGCCTCCCAATCCTCGATTCCCTGCCCGAGCATCCGCGCCGTTTCCGCCCGGGCCAGCTGGTTCAGCGAGTCCGGATTCCGGTGGCGCAGATCGGGCGTATCGAGCAACACCGCCGCGACCAGATGCTTGCCCTGGGGGGCATACGACGGCGCGACATTCGACAAGGGCGCGATGTGGTTCACCCCACCCGATCCCGATCCGTTCAGCAACAGAGTTTTGCCGATCCCCGGATCGCGCGCGCCCGCCAGATAGACGGTGGTGCATCCCACCCCGCCGGTCGGGATCGCATCGATCCCGGTCAGCGCCCGGGCCGCGGGACCATCGGTCGCCACCACCACCGCCGAGGCGGGAATCGTCGCTCCTCCGGCCACCACCCCAGTCGTGCGGCCGTTTTCGATCACGATCGCGTCGACCGGGGTATGGAGTCGCACCATCCCCTCGGGATACCGCGCCGCGATCGCGTCCGGCAGTCCCTGCATGCCGTCGTTGGGCAACACCGCCGCCCCCTCTGCGAACATCTTCGATGTAAAGAGCACCGGCCCAGCACTGAGCGACAACGATGGATCGAGCGCAATACCGCCCCAGAACGGTTTGGCGAACCGGGTCATGAACGTCTCGCTGAATCCGCGCCGCCGAAACAACTCCGCCGCGCTTTGGCTTCCCTCGCGGGTCACCGAGGCAGCCGCGGCAGTCGTCCAATCCGCCATCCGGCATTCGGCGGCCAACCGCGCCAACCGCACGAGATCCCGGAATGGCACCGGATGCGATCGGAGCAGACCGGGCAATCGCTTCGGATCCTGCAATGGACTTTCCATTCGATAGCGCGTTGCCCCATCCCAGATGACCGCCCCGGCATCGAAGCGCCGCGGCGCGATCTCCGGCAGCGCGATCACATCGGCCAGCGCCGGATATGCTTCCGGCACCACCTGGAATCCCCGGTCGATCCGGTAGCCCTCCACGATATCGGTGCGCACCCGCCCGCCCAACCGGTCACTCGCTTCGAGCAGCAGCACCGGCTGATTTTGCCGGACCGCCTCCGCCGCGCAGGCCAGCCCGGCCATCCCTCCTCCGATGATGATGATTGGTTGGTGCATGGGTTCGGTCGGCTCCATGGTTGGCGCTCGGGTCATTGCTTCGTCTGGCGGGAAGTATGGAGGATGGGCCGGGGGCATTTGCTATCGATGGTCGCCACACCCGCGCGATCCCAGGCAATTTAGGAACCTGTCGCGGAACCATCCTTCACAATAACAATGAGCCGTTGCTTCAGGCCGTCGTTGAAGGCAATGCGGTCAATCGACCGGTGGGCACGACGATGGCAGTTGGGACAGAGGGCGATGACAGCGCGAGGATCGCCGGCGCCGCCATCGGTCATGCGGCGGACATGGTGAGGTTCGAGATACGGTTCACCGTTTGCAGCGAGAAATGGCGCGGTCGCCCCACATCCCTCGCAGATACCATTCGCCCGGTTCAGAACAGTTAATCGAGTAGCATCGGCTCGGCTCTTTGCGCGTACCCTCGCCTCTCGGCTGGAAGTCTGAAGATCCGTATGCGTGTCGAACACATCACCAGCCGAATAGCCGGGCTTCGATTCACGAATCACGGAACTCGCGTCCTCTTCCACGAACTTGTCTTGGAGGGTCGATAGCTCAATCAGATGAAACTGGATCACATTTCGAGGGACCGCAGCGGCATCCGGTTGGCCGGGAATGATCTGGTAGCCTCCGTACACCATCTGTCCTGCATACCTGACTCGTCCCTTCCCGAGCGTCTCGAACAGATGAAGATCCTTGCCATTTGCCGCATGATCACGGATCGCGGCATTACCGCGCAAGAATTCCATATTCCCGTATTGACCATGACCGGAATAGGAGAAGGTGCCATCATCGGTCCATCCATCAACATAGCCGCGCTTCTCCCCGTATCCACCCGTGAAGAGAAAGATGTAAGGGCGATTTGCCGGGGTACAGATACCGGTCTGATGCTGGCCACCATAGCGCCGGTGAATTTCGCGCCGGAGATAAGTTTGGCCCACGTTGAACATTCGGCTCGTTCCTCATAGGTGATCGCGAGCGGGCGGACATGCTCCCGTTTGGCTACACCAGAAACTCCAGCGGTTCCCCGCGCAAGGATCGCAGCACGTTGAACCAGATTTCCTGTGAATCCCGCACCCAGGTCCACGGGCTTT
>JBIQLF010000090.1:3444-5481 GCA_044464585.1 Thermomicrobia bacterium | reverse complement strand
CGCAGCACGTTGAACCAGATTTCCTGTGAATCCCGCACCCAGGTCCACGGGCTTTGCCAGGCGAGATGGGGGGTGAGGGTGACGCGATCGCCGGGCTGGTCGTGCAGGGCGAGCAACGGATCGTCCAGCGGCAGTGGCTCGTCGAAGAATACGTCGAGCGCAACCCCGCCGATGCGATGATTTGCGACCGCGCCGGTCAATGCCGGTTGATCGACCAGCTTGCCGCGGGCGGTATTGATGAAGAGGGAGGTTGGTTTCATCAGGCCGATCTCGCGCGCGCCGATGATTCCCTGGGTCTGTTCGTTGAGCGCCAATTGCACGGTCAGAATGTCGGATTGCCGGAACACTTCGTCCCACGCCACATAGCGCAGACCGTAGCGTTCTTCGAGGTCGGGAAACCGCTGGATATCCCAATAGATCGCGGGCATTCCGAACGCTTGGGCATAGCGTGCGATCGGCCGGGCGATCTCGCCCATACCGAGGATGCCGAGGGTGACATCGCCCGCATATTGAATCCCGGGATAGAGTCCCCAGTGTTCGGGATACTGGCGGCCGCGCATCCATTCCCGCAGCGCGGGCAATCGCTTGAGCCAGTTCAACACGAACGCCCAAACATGCTCCGCCACGGTGATGTAGTTGATCAGCGGGGTAGCGGCCGCCGGCACGCCAAGCTGGCGGGCCGCCTCGACCGGCATACCGCGATGGTCCTGACCCAGATGCTGCACCAACCGCAGCTTCTTCGCAGCCAGCAGCGCTTCCGCCGGCAGCTGTTGCTTGTGCAGCACCAGGTAGTCGGCATCGACGATCTCGGCCGCGATGTCATCGATCGATTTGGTGAAACGCAGATTGGGCTCGTAATCCTTGTAGAGCTGCCCGAATGCGCCATATGCCGCATCGGCGCTGTTGAACCAGATCAGCTCGACCTCGTAGTCGGCAAACAGCTCGCCGAAGCTCTTGGCCCGTTCCGGTCCGGCGGGATCCTCTCGCAGAAAATGCTCGACCTGGTTCGGTTCCCAGCTCGACCACGGTCGCACCCCCAGCAGGGTATTGCCGATGCTGTCCCAAACGACGATCTTCACCTGGTTCTTTGCCATTTGGCGCTCCCCCGCACGATTTCCGTGCATGTCCCCGAAGCAACCGCCAGTCCCGTGGCAGCGCCTACGAGCGTGATGCTTCTTCTATCTCTTGCTGGTAGGGCAGGTCGTCGCTGGTCAACAATTCATCGACGGTGACGAAACGACCGAGCCGGTCCGATTCCAGAAAACCGTACGCAATCGCCAGCGAACGGAGACCGAACGCGCCGTCGACTTCGGGCGGCCGGTCGTCCAGGATCGCGCCGGCAAAATCGTCGAATTCGATCGCCAGCAGATTGGCATCGGTATCGGCCCATGGCAGGGAATAGGTCGTGATGCGGTCGCTGCCGAAGAGTGCCGCGGTGGTGTCATCCAGCCGGAAATCGGGTACGAGATCGAGCAATTCCTCGTCTGGAACAACTCGGTCCTCGCCGTTCTGGCGCAAGGTCAGCTCGAGCGGATTGCCGGTACGGTCGCCCGGAATCGAAAGCGATCCCGCTGTGCCATAGATCATCCGGGAAAAATGCCCCTCACCCCGACCGGCCACACTCAAAATCCAGGTCGCCAGCGCGCCACTCTCATAGCGGCCGACACCGACCGTCAAATCCTCGGCATCGGCGGGATACATGGTGCCGTCATTCCCTTTGCGCTCGGTGTCGATCACCGCACCGAGTCCGGCGATCGTCTGCAACGGTCCGAGCAGATATTCGAGGATATCGGCGTAGTGCACGCCCATATCGATGGCGATCCCGCAGGCACGTTTCAGATGCCGCCACGGAGTGATGACGACATTCTCGCCGCTACCGGAAGACGATTGCACCGCCAAAAACGGCCGCCCCAGAACACCGGCATCGATCAGGGCTTTTGCCAACCGATTGATCGGATCGCGCCGGTAGTTTTCGGCAACCGACAATACCCGATCCCCCTGTGCCGCCAGGAGCCCGCGTCCATCGGCAATGGTCAG
>JBIQLF010000090.1:0-3344 GCA_044464585.1 Thermomicrobia bacterium | reverse complement strand
TTGATCCGGGCGCTCTCGGAGGGCGAGCCATCGCTGCGGCTGTTCTCGACCACGACCCAACCGCCGAATCGCTGCCCGGCCAGATAGTCGAGGATGGCCGCGAAATCGATGCCGATCGTGCCCCGGCCCATTTCCACGAATTTGCCGCGCGCCCAGTCTTTCAGATGGATATAGCCGAGACGATCATAGTATTTGCGGAATTGCGTCACCGGGTCTTCATCGACCAATGCGATATGCGACGCGTCGAGACAGAGGGTGAGCACGTCGGTCTGGTCCATCAACCGGTCGATCTCTTCTTCGGTTTCGATCGTGCAGGCCACATGGGGGTGATAGGCCACCGTCACCCCCTTGTCCGCGCCATAGATTGCCAGCTCCTCACACGAGCTGGCCAGATCGGCATATTCGTCATCGGTCGGAGTGCGCCAGCGCAACCGGGCGCCGCCATAGAGTCCCATGGCATCCGCGCCCATGAGGGCTGCATAGTCGATCTGGTTTTTCAATCTGGCGGTCTGCGCGCTGCTGGTCGGGACCTCGATGAGCCAGCAATTGGTCGCCACCCGCAACCCGCCCAGCGCGGCCCGCAGATGATCCGGGGCGCCGAGCCAGTCGAGCTGGTGCGTAAAGAGCTCGACCGCATACCAGCCCGCATCCCGAATCTCGGCAAAGGTCGTCGCCAGGTCGGGCGTCGTGCCCCAGTTGATGGTGCTATACGCGAATCGCAAGGAATGTGCGTTCGATGTCACCCTCGTCTCTACCCCTTCTGTCCGGTCATTGCAATACCTTCGACGAACCATCGTTGCGCCACGATGTACAGAATCAGTATCGGCAGAATCGAGAGCGCCACGGCGGCCATCATCACCCCCCGGTCCTGACTCGAATTGGCGCTCAGCTCCGCGATCACCATCGGCAGCACTTTCAGATCGGTGGAGCGCACCACGATCACCGGCCAGAGATACATCTTCCAGGCCGTCAGAAAGGTGATGACGGCATAGGCGGTGATGACCGGGCGGGAGAGCGGAATCGTGAACCGCCAAAACTGTTGCCAGTAGTTGGCCCCGTCCAGCCGGGCGGCCTCATACATCTCGTTCGGTAAGCGAAGGAAGAACTGGCGGAAGAGAAAGGTGCCGAAGGCGCCCTGCGCCAGGATCGGCACGATCAATCCCTGATAGGAATCGACCCAGCCCAGCTTCACCACCACGATGAAGGTGGGAATCAGCGTCACCTGCGGCGGAATCATCAGGGTGCTGAGGTAGACGACGAAGAAGAGATTGCGATACGGAAAATTGATGCGAGCGAACGCAAAGCCGCCCATCGTGGTCACCAGTCCCTGCAACACGACGATGGTGATCGCGAAGAACGCCGAATTGAAAAAGACGCGGCCATTGACCTTGTCGAAGGCGTCGCGATAGTTGCTCCAGGCGACCGGATCCGGGAACCAGGTAGGCGGATAGAGATAGACCTCCTTGCTGGTCTTCAGCGAGGTTACGATCATCCAATAGAAGGGAAAGAGCGCGATGAAGGCGCCGATGATGAGAACGATGAACAGCAGGGCTCTTCCGGAAATACGGCGTGCCGGGGATTCGCTCATGAATAGTGCACCCACCGCTTTTGCAGGATCCAGTTGAAAAGCGTGACCAGCAATACGCCGAGGAAGAGCACATACGCCTGGGCCGAGGCATAGCCCATCTTGAAATTCTCGAAGGCATTCTTGTAGATGTCGTAGATGAGGATGTTGGTTCGTTGCAGCGGACCGCCCTGGGTCAGCACGTTGATGACATCGAATCCGCCGACCAGCACGCCGATCATCGTGATCAGGAAGACGAAGAAGATCGTTGGCGTGATCATCGGTACCGTAACGGTGCGGAATTGCTGAAATGCTGACGCCCCATCGACCTCCGCGGCGTCATAGAGATCGCGCGGGACTTCCTGCAGCCCGGCGGTATAGAGAATGATATTGAAGGGCACGAGCAACCAGACCGACATCAAGATGACCGCGGGCATCGACCAGGTGAGGTTATAGAGCCAGTCGACTGGTTTGACGCCGATCAGGCGGAGTCCGTAGTTGATCAGTCCGAAGTCTTTGGCATAGAGCCATTTCCAGATCGCTGCCGCGGCTACGGGAGAGGTGACGATCGGCAGAATGTAGATGAGCCGGAGTGGTTTGGTGAAAACGCCGGACTTCGTGATCAGGACGGCGACGACGAGCGGCAGGACCACCACCGGGACCGTGGTGCCGACCGCGTAATAGATCGAGCGCCAGATCAGGTCCGGGGTTTTGGGATCGTGGATGAACTTGTCGTAGTTCCCGAGACCGATCCATTTTTTCGGTTTGAGAATGCTGTAGTTGTAGAGGCTGATATAGAGACCGTACCACACCGGGTAGGCGGTGAAGATCAAAAAGAGAATGAGGTTCGGGCCGAGGAAGAGCAGCGCCCAGAGTCCCGCTTTCCAGTCTTTCTTTTCTTTGACCGTATACCGATTGCGATGCCAGAACCGGGGGTTCTCGATCGTCGCGATCTCGGATTCGGTGGCGGGAAGCTGCATCGACACGAGGGGCCTTTCGCCGGAAAATGCGGGAAAGCGGGATGGACGATCGTTGCCGATCTCCCATCCCGCGCCCGAGCTGGCTGGTTCTATTCCTGCAGCGAGGCGGTCGCTTGCTCCGCCATGTTGTTCACGGCATCCTCGGGCGACATCTGACCAAGAATCACGGCATCGATACCGTCGAGCATGGCCTGGCGGAAATCGCCGGTGCTATAGAACGGCAACGGCGGTGGCACCATGGCATCGTTGGTGGCATCGACGAAGACGGCGTTGTTGGTCGGCGGCGGCGGTAGATCGCGCCAGGCCGGATCGTCGTAGAACGACTTGATCGGCGGAACCGTCAGGTAGTTCTCCATGAAGACGACCATACCGTCGGTGAAGATGAACTGCATCAACTGCCAGGCGGCATCGGGGTCCTTGGTCTGGGAGGAGATCGCATACCCCTGCGTGCCCATACCGGTCTTGCGCATGACGCTGCCCTTCGGCACGACCTCGACATCCCAATCGTCCGTGAGCTGATCGCGGAAGGTGGGAGTGAGCGCGCGGACCGTGAAGGTCATGGCGGCGGTGCCGTTGGCGAATCCGGTCCACGGACCGCCGATCGTGTCCTGTACCGAAGGTGGCATCGACCAGCCGTTCTGCAGCGCGGTGAAGATGACATTCCAGGCTTTGATGCCTTCGGGGGAATTGAAGATCGCTTCGGTATTGTCTTCGTTGAGGATCTCGCCACCTTCGGCGATGACCATCGGCACCCAGTAGGCCCACCAGTCATTGGCGGCGGAGATGCCATATTGCGTGGT
>JBIQLF010000089.1:0-13599 GCA_044464585.1 Thermomicrobia bacterium | reverse complement strand
TGTCGGAACCCACGAGCGTCCAGGAGCCGGCAGAACGAGTCCTGAGTCTTGAGTCCTGAGTCTTGAGTCTTGAGTCTTGAGTCTTGAGTCTTGAGTCTTGAGAAGTGTATGTGGTGGATGGTGGGCACCAACAATGCGAGACGTCTCGCACGAGCCATCCGTCTCAAGACCCAGGGCTCAGGACTCAGGACTCAAGACTCCGTTCCCTTGCGCTACACCCGAACGTACTTCTATCCTGAGCCATCGCACTGGCTGGAGTGCCGAATCGTCATCGTCGCTGTCTGTCACTCCGCCGTTTTCCTGATCGACCGAACCGGCTGGCGTCGCCCCGCGGCGAACCAGACCGCCCGCAAGGACCGATGACCGAAGATTGGTTCGAGGACGAGCTTCCCTGGCTCGGACCTCCCCCGCAACTGCCGCCCCGCCGGGAAGAACCGCGACCGACTCCCGTCCGGCGTACCCCGCCCCGGCGGCTTCCGACCGGCATGCCGGTTCGCGCGTCGGCCGCAGCCGCGGTTCCCTATCCGGTCCAGCGCAGGCCCGGGCGAGCCCCCGCGGCCGCTCCACCATTCGCGCAGCTGCCTCAACCTCGCATCGGTGATGGGGTCGCCCTGAAATGGGCCGGCATGGCCCTGGTGGTGGTTGCCGCGCTCATTGCGGTCGCGCTGATCCTGCGCGATGCCCGCTCGGCGCCGGAATCGGCGCCGCCCCCGGTCTCGCAATTGGTCATTCCGGCGGCGACCGACCAATCGTCGGATGGGTCGCTGGCCGCCATCGTGCCCAACCCGGCATATCAAGGCAAGATCATCTGCCTCGATGCGGCGCATGGCGGCCCCGACCGGGGATTTCGGCGAGTGGGGGACACCTCGGCTCCGGCCATGGACGAAGCGCTCTACACCTCGGCCTATGCCCGCGAACTGGCGGGACGCCTGAGCGCCATGGGGTTTACCGTGGTGCTTACCCGCGATGGCGATGTCGTCCGGAATAGTCAGTTCCAGGACGTCAACCGCGATGGCAAGACCCGCGAAACTGCCGAAACCGATGCGGAAGCGGAGCGCATCGCCCTGCTCGACGAAATGCAGGCGCGGATCGGATATTGCAACGATCAGCACGCCGACCTGCTCGTCTCGCTCCATTTCGATGGATCAGCCGATCCCGCCGAAGCGGGCTCGGCCATCTGGTATGCCGAGGGCCGGACCGATAGCGCCGATTCCCAACGGCTGGCAGAGCTCGTCGACCGGCAACTCGAACAGGCATTGACCGCCGCCGGCTATAGCGCGCCTGGCCAGGGGGTGCGGCCAGAATCGGCGGCCACGCGTGGCACCCAAATGGTCTACGACTCGCTCTTCGTCATCACCGGCGCTCGGGATGGGCTGAAGGAACCGAGCCGCATGCCCGGGATCGTCGCCGATCTGCTGACGATTTCCAATACCGAGGATGCAAAATTGCTCAGCAACGGTTTTGGACGGACGGCCATCGTCTCCGCGGTTGCCCAAGCGATCGGCGACTATTTCGACGGACCAGCTGTCAACGGGTGATTCTGGCGCGCGCTCGGAGTACGATTGGCCGGAATTCGGTGAACCGGTTGCCGAACCGAGAGGAGTCCACGTGCCCCCGATCATTCCCGAACGGACCGTTTCGCGCCGCACCCTGCTCACGAGCGCCGCTGCCGTTGGAGTCGCATCGGCGTTCCCGGCTGGAGCGCGCGGCTTGGTGGCGGCCCAACAGGTCAGCGGGCTACCCGCTGGGATGGCGCTGGTCGCCTCACCGCGGTTGCCTCTCTATGGGGTCGGCAGCGCCGATGTCGCCAAGCTGCTGTCGGGCGCCATACCGAACTGGCGCGAATTAGGATCGGCGGTCTCCCTGCCAGTCGAGCGGATTGCGCTCGCCGGGGGAACGCAGATCGGCGGCACCCCGGCTGCGACCGTGAACGACTACGAGGCCCTGGCGGCGGAATTGGACAAGCGTCCCGGCGGGGTCGCGCTCGCGCCAGTCGAACAGGTCGATTTCCGAGCCAACGTGATCGCCGTCGACGGGTACGATCCGATCCGGCATGGGCAAGTCGGTGGGCAGGAAGCCATCCGGGTCGGCGTCGTCGGCGACATCGTGCCCGGCCGCAATGTCAATAACAAGATGGTCGCGTTTGGCGATTACACCCATCCGTTTCGTAAGGTTGCAGCTGAGCTCGGCTCCTACGATGTGACCATCGCCAATCTCGAAGGAAACCTCTCCAACACCATCGCGCCGCCCGAGGATGCGCACACGTTTTCGTTCGTCTCCAGTCCGCAAATGGTCGATGGATTCAAGATGGCCGGGATCGATGCGGTCACCCTGGCCAACAACCATTCGATGTGGAATAGCGAAGGCTGGGGGGCGCGCGGATTGCTCGACACCATCGATGCCTTGCAGGGTGGGGGGGTGCCGCACTTCGGGGCCGGCAACGATCTGGCCGAAGCGCGGGCTCCCTGGGTGGCGGATGTGGGCGGCAAGACGATCGCGTTTCTCGGTATCGATGGCGTCACCGCCAACGAGGAAGCCCGCGATTTCGGTGCGACCGTCTATCTGAGCGAGCTGGGCAACACCGGCTACGCTGGCGCAACCGGCGATTCGCCCGGCACCAATCCGTATATCACCGACCAGTTCCTGGCCGATATCGAAGCAGCCGTTGGGCAATACGATATCGTGATTCCCTATTTTCATTTCGGTATCGAATACTTCGCCGTACCGCCGCGATGGGCGCGCGACGGCGCCAAAGCCGCCATCGACAAAGGCGCCACCATGGTGGTCACCAACCACCCGCATGTCATCCAGGGAATGCAGATCTACAAGGGCAAACCGATCGTCTATTCCGTCGGGAATTTCATCTTCGACCAGATGTTCTCGGTCGAGGTGCGCGAGGGAAATATTCTCGAAATCGTCATTCGGGACGATACGGTGGTCGGTCTGCGGGTGCGTGGGGTCGAAATCGAGGACTTCAATCAACCCCGGCTCATGACCGCCGGCGAGCACGCCTCCCAAATGGACCGCTTCTGGGATGCATCCGACCGGATCGCCGCGGCGGAAGCGGGGCAGTAGCGGTCATCGGGCAATAGGCAAGTGTGAGCGAAAACGAGAGAGCGCGGGGTTGTGCGGGAGCGCCGATGTTCTCGGTGCCGTGCTCCAGGCTCGACCGAGCGACTCCCCGACGACCATCAGCTATGCGCCCGGATCCCGTATGACGTTGGCGTGAAAATGCCCACTCGGCTGCAGCCGAGTGGGCGGAGAAGCTGGGTGGAATGTCAACTGGGCGGCTCTAGTCAGCGGCAAAGGCTCCCGCTTCGTTTTCGCCAGCGCGGAGCTGATAGTTGAGATCTGACCGCACCTGAACGGAAATGCGGTGCGGCTTTTCCGCTTCGTGCTTGGGCAGGACGATCTGGAGCATGCCGTTGGCAAACTGCGCCTCGACCTCTTGCTCCTCGATCTGGAACGGAAGCTGAATGGTGCGCTGGAGCGAGCCGCCCCCAAGCTCGGACACGAGCCAGGTGACGCGATCCGCTTCTGAGCTCTTCAGCGTCGGAAGCTGTGAGCTGATGGTCACCGTGTTCTGGTGGACTGAGATCTCGATCTGTTCCGGATCGACGCCGGGCAACGCCGCACGGATGACGGCCTCATCGGCCGTGGTGAAAACATCCACGGGCAGCTGCGCCGGCGCTTTCGGTCGAGCAGCGACCGTCCAGCGGGCTGGGAGGGTGGGCGTAGGGGGTTGCGGCCAGAGACCGACAGGAATCGTGGCGGCGCCAACCCGCCACGCATTTGCACCGGTCGGAGATGCAAGCACCGTTCGACGAATCATTTCACTACCTCCATCGTTCAATCCGAACGAATCCGAACCAAACGACGGCGGCCAGTCGGCCGAGCCGTCGCAACTACTTTAAGACTGCTTCCCGATGTTGTCAATAGACCTTCCCGAAACGACTCAGCATTCCGTATATGACTGGATCGATGCTATGGGCGGCCGCCGTCGATCGCCCGCCCAATGTCTTGGCCAGTCGATCGATTTCAGTGCGGCGCTTATCAAGACGTGCTCGTTCGCCAACCCCGTCATCATGAGCGACGTCGACGGATCTCCTCGCCGCCGCGCGTGCTCCGAGGTCACGGAGCGTCACGCCGGCAGGCAGGTCGTTGCGCAGCCGCTCTCGCTGGCGGCTGCGCAACATACTCGAGCGGGAGCGGCCGTATGCACTCCATCGAGGCACGATCTCGCCATTTGCCGTTATGGCCAATCAGCAAGCGACGACGCAAAGAGTCCCGGCGCAGATGGATCCCACTGGGCAATCCAGATCGTTGTGGTCACATTCGATGAGGCCGGAAACGTACCCACACGCGGATCCCGGTCCCGAGGACGCTTGATAACACTGACCACACCCAAGAGTGTCGCAATCGAAGGGGCCAGCAGGTAAGGCACAGGGGTATCCGCACGTGCCGTTGGCGAAGCAGCGTTTGTCATCGGAGCAGGGGCATGATCCACCGCATCCGTCAGAGCAGCGAGTGCCATCGCATGGCAGGGGCTCGCATTGACAGGTATGAGATTCCTGGTTGCAGGAATCCCCCTGCGGACACTCATCGCTGGTGCAGCATTCCCAATCGCGGCAGGCGCCTTGGCAATAAATGTCACCGGCGGTGCAACAGAACTCTCCATTGAAACAGCTACCGGTGCAACAGCTTTCACCGCAACATTGCGATTGACCTTCGGGGCAACATGCAACACCGCATCCGTCGAAGCAGCGAGTGCCGTCGCACGCGGGGTAGCATTCGCACGTGTGGGTTTCCTGGTCGCATATTCGACCTTCACCACAGTCGATATTGGTGCAGCACTCCCAATCGCGACAAGCGTCTTCGCAGACGATGCGGCCAGTTGGGCAGCAAAGCTCCTCGCCCCAGCAGCTTCCATAGCAGCAGGCGTTATCGCAGCATTCGGCCTGGCCGTCGGGACAGCAATCGGGGCCGCAGATGGTGAACCCATCCTCGCACGCGCATGCGGACCCCTCCCAGAATTGACGACCGGGACAGGAGATGGGCCGCGGCGCTGGAGTGGGGCGGCGTGCCGCGCTGGCCTCATCGAGTACCGCACCTCCGGCCACCGCCCCGCCGAAGAGACCCAACCGGGTAAGGAACCAGCGGCGTGACCCCTGGTGCGCGAACTGCCGAGTGAAACGATCGAAGGATGACCCGTCCATGTTCACCTGCCTCGCGAGAGAGCGGCTGGGTCGTCTGACCCAGCGGGTATGATTGCCGAGGAGCACCTATAGCTGTATCACGTACTCCACGATCGAGCCGTCCGGAATTGGCGATCCACGGGAATACAGCGTTCACGCCCGCACGATCCCCTTGCCCCCCATGCCACGATCAGCGTGTTCTGGTTCGCGCGCCGGAACTCCACCTCGGCCGTTCACCCTTCGGCGAGGGGCGGCATCCGGTGCCGGAACTGCCGAGGAAGATTGGGCCTCGCGTTCGTGGAAACCGGATTGCAGCTCGACGTGAAATTGGATCCAATGGCCGTCTGCGCGCGTCCTCGACCGCGCTGGCTGGGCCGGTCCAGCGACAGACCGGCCCCATGTCCCCAGGCAGGTCCGGCTCCCGGCCGGACTTGCCTCTAGCAAACCGGCCAGCAGTAGGTTGCACCCGTGCAGACCCACCCGGCCGGACAGTTGTTGGAATCGTTATCGCATTGGGCTTCGATTTCCGGATCGGCATTGCCGCAGTAGCTACCGGCGCTCGTTCCCAGGCACCCGAGGCAGCCGAGTGCCTGGCACTCGCTGTTGCCGCTACACGGAAGGGCGCAGGTCCCGTTCGGCAAACAGACTCTCCCCTCCTCGCAAGGGCAGGGATCCCCGCATGCGTTGGTGCACGTCAGACCATCACAGGCCGAATTGCACTCGCAGGTGTGCGTTTCCGGATGGCAGATCTCCTGATCGCCGCAATCGCTCTCGGTGCAACACTCCCAATCCCGGCAGGCGCCATCGCAAACGATCCCCCAGGAGGGGCAGCAGAGTTCTTCCCCGTAACATGTGCCATAGCAGCAAGCGCCTTCGCAACATTCGGCCACGCGGTCCGGGCAACAGTCGGGCCCACACGCGCTCGAACCCGATGGGCAGACGCACTCCGATCCGTCCCATTCTTGCACCCCTGGGCAGGAAAGCGGCTTTGGCGGCGGCGCCGTTCGCCGGGCCGCGTCGCCATGCTCCAGTTTGGCGGCGCCAGCGATGGCCGCGCCCGTGAGTATGGCAAGGCGTTTGCCCAGCCAGCGCCGGGAGCCGCTGGCCGCCAGATCACGGGTCAAACGGTCGAACGACGATCAATCCATGTCGAAAGCTTTCTCCGGGATTGCGCGATGGCGCGGTGAACAGCCCATACGTTCTCTTGCAACGTCGGTCTAGCCTACCGGCGGGCATTCGCTTTCGCAACCGGGGATCCTTTCCCCGCTCACGCCCGCACGATCACCTTGCCTCCCCGCGCCACGATCAGCATCTCGCGGTTCGTCCGGCGAAACTGCACCTCGACCGTGCCGACCAGATCGACCGTTCGCACATCGGTGAAGACGACGGCCGACGATGGGGAGATGACATCGACCCGATGGATCCCCGGCCAGAGCGTGAGCAAGGTCGCGGGCAATCCGAGCGCGTTTTCGACGATCAGTTGGTAAACCGCGCAACCGGGCATCTGGAATGGCGCCGGATTCGCCACGGCACCCAGCGCGGTCGCAATCGCCTCGACGACCGGGTCATCGAACGTATGCGACGTGATCGGATGCTGGAGAACCGGCTGCTGATCGTCCATCGTCGATCGTTATACTCGCTCGCATTGCCTGTTGTCCGAGGAGGAACCGATGCCCAGCGAATCCGGATCACCCATACCGACGTCGATCACCCTCGAAACGATCGAACAGGCGCGTGACCGGATCGCGCCCTTCGTTCACCGGACACCCGTCCTGGCGTCGCGAACGCTCAGTGGGCTCACCGGCGCCCGCCTCCTCCTCAAAGCGGAAAACCTGCAGAAAACAGGCGCGTTCAAGGTGCGCGGAGCCGTCAACGCGGTCGCCCAATTGGCGCCCGAGCAGCGGGCGCTGGGTGTGGTGACCTTCTCCGCCGGAAATCATGGCCAGGGGCTGGCCTACGCCGCTGCCCAATTCGGCGCGCCATGCACGGTCTTCATGACCGAAAACGCGGTTCCCAGCAAAGTTGCGGCCATTCAGGGATATGGCGCCGTCACCCGCCAGTTCCCGACCATCCAGCAGGCGATCGCGGATATGGACCGGCTGCGGGAACGCACCGGGGCCGCGTTCGTCTCGCCGTTCGCTGACGAGGCGGTGATCGCCGGGCAGGCGACCATCGGGCTCGAATTGCTCGAACAGGTGGAGGATCTGGAGCAGATCGTCGTCCCGATCGGTGGGGGCGGCATGATCAGCGGTATCGCGCTGGCAATGCGCCTACTCCGGCCCGGGATGCGCATCGTCGGCGTCGAACCCGAGGGTGCGTCCACCATGACGCGGGCGCTGCGCGCCGGCCATCCGGTTACATTGGAATCGACCGATACCTTCGCCGATGGACTCACGGCGCCCTATACCGGTGAGCTGAATCTGGCGATCGTGCGCGAGCTGGTCGACGATGTGGTGCTCGTCACCGACGATGAGATCGCAACCGCATTGAAGCTGGTGCTCGATCGGACCAAGCTGCTGGTCGAAGGTGCGGCCGCCGCCAGCATCGCTGCATTGCTCACCGGCAAGGCCGCCGTGGAAACCGGCGCCGTCACTGTCGCCATGCTCAGTGGCGGCAATATCGACCTCGCCCGCCTGAAGGCAATACTCTGACCGCCCATCTCGCGGTTTGCCCGTAGAATTCAGGCGGAAGGTTTCGATCGCACATTCGCACCCCGCCAACCAAGGAGCTCGGACTTCGATGCACGATTCACGTTCCTCGATTGCTCGTATCGGCGTGCCGCTCGGCCGGCGGCGGTTGTTGCAGGGCGCCGCGCTGGGAAGCGCCGGACTGCTCCTGGGCCGGTCGCCCAGCGCGCGCGCGCAGGATGGCAACCTGAAAGGGTCGATCACGATCGGCTACGAGGGGGCGGCGTCCGCGGTCATTCCCTATATCGAGGCGACCGCCAAAACCATTCAGGACAAGAATCCGGACGCGAAGATCACCCTGCAACCATCGCCGGGTGGCAATTACGCCACCCAGGTGATCCTGCAACTGAACAGCGGCCGCGCGCCCGACCTCTTCCTGCTGCTCGGGGTGGCGATGGCCGAGCTCGGCGCCGCCAAACTGATCGCGCCGCTGGACGACTATGTCGCCCAATGGGATGGCTGGGCGCAGTATCCCCAGCAATTGATCGATTCGCTCACCTTCGATGGATCGGTCTGGGCGGTTCCGTATCTGATGGATACGCATTTTCTCTATTACAACCGCGATCTCATCGAAAAAGCCGGTCTGCCGCGCGATTGGACACCGGCGACCCCGGACGACATTCTGGATGCGGCCCTCGCCATCAAGCAAGCCGACAGCAAGGTCATCCCCTATGCGCTCTATGCCGGCGCCAACGGCGGCAATGGCACGGTGGCCCGCGGATTCATCCCGCTGGTCCACGCCCTGGGCGGCGAGCTGCGGGACGCGAACGGCAAGTTCATCATCGACAGTTGCGCGATCCGCGGCGCGCTCGACTACTACTACCGGGCCTATCAAACCGATCAAACCGTGCCGCAGGAGGTCATGACCAGCCCACAACCGAGTTCGGCCATGAGCTCGGCCATGATGGATGGGGAGCTCGGAATTCTCTACGAGGGCTCCTGGGTCTATGGCGACTGGGAGCGCGATGACCCCGATTTCACCCACGACAAGATCGGCTTCGTGATGTTCCCCGGAACGGGCGACATCGCGCCATTTGCCGTTGGCGGCACCGGCACCTCGTGGTTCATCAACCAGCGCGCCGAAAACAAGGATCTCGCATGGGCGTTCATCGAGGAATTCAACTCGGTCGCCAATCAGGTCGCCATCAATATCGAGGATCCGCATATCCCGGCCCGGACGGATGCCGCCGCCGATCCCGCATTCCAGGCCACGCCGTTTCTGCAGGCGATGGTGCAGTCGGCCGATTCGCTCTTGCTGACCGCTCCCGACCGCTCGTTTCTGCAATTGGTCGGCATCGTCCAGAATGCGACCGGACTGGTCGCCACCGGCCAGGCAACGCCGAACGAAGCCGCTGGACGTTATGCCGACGAGCTGACCCGCGTGCTCGGCGCCGACAATGTGGTGTCGCAGACATGTCCCTGATCGACCCCCGCCGGCCGGTTTCCCGTCGCTCGATGCTCGTTGGCGGAACGGCCGCGCTGACCGCGGCAATGCTCGACCGGTCCGGACATTCGCTGGCGCAAGGACTCAGCGGTTCGATTCGGGTCGGTTTCGAAGGATCGAAACCGGTCATCGGCCAATACGCCGAGGCCGCCGCCAATGCCGTGATGGCCGCCAATCCGGGCACGACGATCGAGGTGACCCCATCGAGCGCGCCCAACTACCTGAATCAGGTCGCCGTTCAGCTCATGATGGGCAAAGCGCCCGATGTCTTCCTGCTGCTCGGTCTTGGTTCCGGCGAGCTTGGACAGGGCGGCCTGGTGCGGCCACTCGACGAATATCTGGATCGATGGGATGGCTGGGCGCAGTATGACGAAGCCACCCGCGCCGGTGTGCGCTTCCAGAACCAGCATTGGTCGGTTCCCTGGGGGCTGAACGTCTACTTCCTCTTCTATCGCAAGGACCTGTTCGCCGCGGCCGGATTGCCGGAGGACTGGCAACCCCGAACCCGCGACGACATCATCGCGGCAGCCGCCGCGATTCAGGCTTCGGACCCGTCGGTCATCCCGTTTGCCCTCTATGCCGGCGCCAATGGCGAAACCGCCACCGCCGCCGACTTCCTGGCCCTGATCGTTTCGAATGGTGGAACGCTGACCGATCCGGACGGACGCTGGTATATCGACAGCTGCCCGATCCGCGACACCCTTGCGTTCTATGCGGATGCCTTCCGCACCAGCGGCGTCATTCCTCCCGCCGTCCTCACCATCGTCGATCCGCTGAAAGACCTCCCGAAAGCCCTGGGCGATGGCGAATTGGCGATTTTGTACGAACAGGCATGGCAATATCACGTTTGGACTGCCGCCGAGCCGCAAAACGCCGGCCGGATCGGATTCGCCCGGTTTCCCGGGAATGACGGGCCATTCGCGCTCGGTGATGTCGGGGACGCCTGGTATATCAACAGCCGGTCGCAGAATCCCGATCTTGGCTGGGCGTTCATCGAGGCATTCGAATCGGCGGAAAACCAGGCCGCGCTGGCGGTCGAGGATCCGCGCCTGCCGGCTCGGCTCGATGCTCGCAAAATCGCCGCCTGGGCCGAGCAGCCACTTTCACAGGCGATGCTGTCTGCTGCCACGAACATGACCATGCCGCCGCCCGAACCGCAATTTCGCAAGCTGATCGAGGTTGTTCAGAACGCGACCGGTCTGGTCGCCACCGGCGAAGCCACGCCCGAAGAGGCGATCGCCCGCTATGGCGATCAACTGACACGCACGATGGGCCAGGCGAACGTCGTCAGCGGGGAATGCCCGTGAGTGCCGAGGCGGCCAGATGGCCGGACGCCGATTTGGGCGCCGCTCCCCCGATCCGGAAACGCAAGGGCGAGCAACGGCCCTATATCGTCGCCATCACCCCGGCGGCGATCCTGCTGTCGGCGTTTTTCGTTTTTCCCGCGCTCTGGGTGATCTATACCAGCACGACCAGCCTGTCGCTGACCAGCTTTTCGGCGGGAGCGCAATTCGTCGGGCTGGACAACTACCGGCGACTCTGGCACAACCCCGACTTTCCCAAGTTCGTCAAGAACACGTTCGTCTTCACGGTCGGCGCCGCCATGATCGGGCAGACGATCGGCGGTTTGCTGATCGCGCTGCTCATCCACCACGCCCAGAGCCACAAGCACAAGCTGGCGCCGGTCGCGTTCACGGCGGTGTTACTCGGCTGGATTTGCCCGCCCACACTGGCCGGATTCATCTGGGCCGGCATCTTCGATTACCGCAAGGGAATGCTCAATACGGTGCTGACCACCCTGCATCTTCCCCGGATCGACATGCTCGGTGACTTCCCGATGTTTTCGGTGATTCTGGTCGAATCGTGGCGCGGCGTGGCCTTCGCATTGATCATCTTCCTGGGAGCCTTGCAGTCGATCCCGCGGCAGGTCTACGAAGCCGCCAGTATCGATGGCGCCACATCGTGGATGCGTTTCAGAGACCAGACCCTTCCGGCGATGCGCCATGTCATCGCGCTGGTATTGCTGGTCACCACCATCACCACTATCGGCAGCTTCCTGATGATCCTCATCCTGACCAATGGCGATCCGGCGTACGCCACCGAGACGATCGCGCTGCATGCCTATCATCAGGCGTTCACGCTCTTCGATATCGGCTACGGCGCGGCGCTTTCGGTCGTCATGTTGATCATGAGCTTTGTCTTCGCGCTGATCTATCTGCGGGTCGCGAAGGGAGCGGGCGAATGAGCGAAGTGCAACCGGCTCCCCCGCCAATGGCGAAGGCCCGCTACTCCAGCCGGGCGCGCTGGCTGACGAATATCGGGCTGATCCTGGTTACGGTCTTTTTCGCCGTGCCCTTTCTCTGGATCGTTGCCGCCGCCTTCGACAACGATCCTGGCAAATACGTCCCCTGGCCGAAGGAACCGACCCTCGACAACTTCCGCTATCTCTTCGACCAGCGCGGGGTCGGACAAGCCCTGCGCAACAGTCTCTTGGTTTCGGTCACGGCCATGATCCTGGCCACGGTGCTGGCATCGCTGGCCGGATTCGCGCTTTCCCGGTTGCGTTTCCGTTTCAAGGTCTATGCGGTCTACGCGGTCCTACTCCTCTATGCCATCCCGATCGCGGCAACCATGGTCGCCCTGTACGATCTCGCCGACCGGCTCGATCTGATCGATACCTATCGCGGACTGATCCTGGCGCAAACCGCCATCATCCTCCCCTTTCTCATCTGGCTGATGAAGGGGTTCTACGATGGCCTGCCGCGCTATCTCGATGAAGCCGCCGCCATCGATGGCCGGTCGACCTGGCGCGCCTGGTTCGATATCCTGCTGCCCCTGAGCAAAACCGGCCTGGCCATCACCGCCGGATTCGCCTTCACGGCCGCCTGGTCCGAAGTGCTGCTGGTGATCATCCTCATCACCCAGGCGGACAAGGCAACCCTGCCCCTGCAATTCTTCTTTTCCGCGTCCGGCCGCGGCGATGCACAGGTCACCGCCGCGCTCGGCGTGCTCTATCTCGCGCCGGTTCTGTTGCTCTTTTTGGTCCTGCGCCGCTGGATGGTGCGCAGCTTGATTACGTCAACCCGAGGGCTTTGATGGCGCGCGTCGATCTGATCCATCTCTGGAAGACCTACAACGCAAAAGCCGGGCCGATCGTCCGCGATCTGAGTTTGGCGATCGACGACGGCGAGCTGATCTCGCTGCTCGGTCCATCCGGCTGTGGCAAAACGACCACCCTGCGCATGATCGCCGGACTGGAATTCCCCGATGCCGGCGAGATCGTCATCGGCGATCGGGATGTGGCGCCACTGGCGGCAAAGGACCGCGATATCGCGCTCGTCTTCCAGCAATACGCGCTCTACCCGCATATGACCGTGCGCCAGAATCTCGAATACCCGCTCAAGATTCAAAAGATCTCGCGGGACGACATGACCAAACGGGTCGATGAGGCCGCCAGGCTCCTGAATCTCACCAACAAGATGGACCGCAAACCGGGCGAGCTCTCCGGTGGCGAGCAGCAACGGGTCGCGCTTGGCCGCGCCATCGTGCGGCGACCCAAAGTCTTCCTGATGGACGAACCGCTCTCGAATCTCGATGCCATCCTGCGGGTGCAGATGCGCTCCCATCTCAAGGCGCTGCAACGTGAAACCGGCGTGACCACGGTTGTCGTGACCCACGATCAGAGCGAAGCGATGTCGATGTCCGACCGCATCGCGGTGATGCACCAGGGCGTCATCCAGCAGATTGGCGATCCCGATCATATCTACCAGCATCCGGCCAACACCTTCGTGGCCGGATTCATCGGCGATCCGCCGATGAATTTGATGGCAGGCGAACGCACCGCGGACGGTATCGTGGTCGATGGGAGCTGGCAGCTTCCAGCTCCAGCCGAGCTGCCGTACGGCCCGGTGACCGTGGGGATCCGCCCCGAAAACCTGCGGCTCTCGCTCACCGAACGCGAGGGTTGGCATCCGATGTCCGTCTACATCTCCGAACCGCAAGGCGCGGACACCATCGTCAACCTGCATCTGGGCGATGCGTTCATCCGCGTCGTAACCGAACCGGAAATCCGCCCCGGTCCCAATGAAACCGTCTGGATCCAGACGGAGCGCGGCGGTCTCCGTCACTTCGACGCCACAACCGGCCAGGCGCTCCGGTAGCAGCTCGTTTCTGGATGCGCACCAGTCGTTCCCGGCGATCTGGCTGCGGGTTCGATACAACACCAGAGGGACCGCGAACGCTGTGTACCATGCGTCCGCCAGTCCCTCTGGCG
>JBIQLF010000088.1:3269-13636 GCA_044464585.1 Thermomicrobia bacterium | reverse complement strand
GAACTGTTCTGCAAGGTGCTCTCATACCCCTGAGGAATCACCCGGATTCCGTATCTGGAGTTCACGGTCGAACCATGCGTGGCGGTTCGGTGGGGTTTACCCCACATGGATCGCCGGGCGGCGGGCCGGATCCGGTTCGGCCTTGCGCAGCACCTCGTGCGTCACCGGCGCGATATCCCCTTCCCCGAAGAAGACGAACCGGGCCAGATATTTGAGCGGATTCCCTTCGGTCCAGCCGAAATAGACATGGGGGCGGCATCCGGTTTCGTTGCGGATGGCCAGCAGCACCGCCGCAATCGTGTTCGGCACCGACGCCCCAACCGCTCGCAAAATCTTGAACTCGCCGATCTTCTGGCCGACCACCCGCACCGACGGCGCGAATTCCGATGCATCGGCCACGGTGACTTCGAGAAAGAGCACCGGCGCGCCCGTGGGGATATTGCTGGCTTCCCGTTCCTCGCGTTCCTTGAGCAGATATTCGCGGGACGATCGCTCGTCCGGATGATTGGCAATGATCCGCAATACGCCCCCGTTTTCACAGCTCCCCAAAAAGTTCATCGCCGTGTCATCAAACGTGACGCTGGATGCGCGCAATTCGGTCGAACGCAATGTGCGCGAGAGCAACGAGATTCCCACGATCGCCGCGATGAAGAGCAATGCGATCTGCAAACCCTGCGAATCCCCGATGATCGTGACGACCGTGGTGTAGATGAAGAGCAACGCCACGATCCCGAAATAGATCGTCGCCCGTTTCCTGCGTTTGCGGCGGGCCGCCAGGGCAACCGCCACCGAGGCCGTGGTGATCACGGTCAGCACGCCGGTTGCATACGCCCCCGCCTGCGCATCGACATCGGCCTCGAACGCCACCGTGACCGCCAGGCAGATGATCACGAAGACCAGCACCAGCGGCCGGTGGAACCGGGTCCAACTCGGGGCCATGCCATATCGGGGGAGGAAACGGGGGGTGATATTGAGCAATCCCGCCAGCGCCGACGCCCCCGCGAACCAGAGAATCGTGATCGTGCTGATGTCATAGGCCGTGGCAACGCGGTTACCGAGCAAGTGATGGGCCAGATAGGCCAGCGCCCGGCCATTGGCCGGTTGCCCGGCTTCGAACGCTTCGGCCGGGATCAGCACCGTCGTGACCACACTGCTGAGAATCAGCAGCACGCTCATGATCGATGCCGCGGTGGTCAGCAAGCGGTGGGTATTGTGAATGCGGCCGGCGGGATTGCGCGGGGTATCGTCTGGATTGCCCTTGACCAGCGGCATCACCAGCACCCCGGTTTCGAAACCGGACAATCCCAGCGCGAGCTTGGGAAAGAGAATGAGCGCCGCGCCAACCATGAGCGCCGGATTGCCGTAATCGGTATCGAGCCGCAGCCGCCAGGCGTGCATACTCTCCGGATGCCGTGCGATCTCCATCAGTGCCGCGGCGATGACGACCACATTCAACACGAGATAGACGGCCACCAGCCCAACGGCCACGCTGATCGCCTCACTGAATCCCTTCAGGAACACCACCCCGAGCAGCCCGATCAATGCCAGGGTGAGCGGCACCTCGGCTCCCTGCAGAAAATTGGTGTAGGGATTTTCCGTGATATGCGCGGTGGCGTCCGCGGCCGAGAGGGTGATGGTGATGATGAACCCGGTGGCCATGAATCCGATCAGGCAAAGCACCAGCAGCTTGCCTTGCCACCAGCTCAGCAATCGTTCGAGCATGGAAATCGAACCGTCGCCGTGGAAGCTGGCCGTGGCCACCCGCTTGTACATCGGCAACGCGCCGAAGAGCGTCACCAGCACCAGAATCAGCGTCGCGACCGGAGCGAGAGCGCCCGCCGCCAGCGCGGCAATACCGGGTTGATACCCAAGGGTGGAGAAGTAATCCACGCCGGTCAGGCACATCACCTGCCACCAGGGGTGCTTGTGTGTCGAAGCTTCGTGTTCGTAGGGGCCTTGCGTGTCGCGTGCCGGCGCGCTGTCCAGCAACCACGCACGCAATCGCCCATTGTGCTTCGAGCGTGGAGAACTCGAAATCGAGGTCGTAGCAGCCATGTAGTATTCGGAACAACCTCCGGATGGCCCGTCGAACGAAGCGGGCAGCCCAGAAACCCGGCGTACTCCTTCACCAGCGGAGCGGAGTATCGCCGATATTCGGAGCACCGTCCGAAACGAGCAGGTCGGTTATCCGCCAAACCGGCGGGAAGCACGGCAGACGGGATGGCGCGGCATCCGGTTGGCGGGTCGAACGGGGCGTTTTCGCCGGGCGGTCCGGCGAAAACGCCCGCACCACCGCCCGTGCCAGTGAAACAGAGATCGAGCCGGTCAGCGGCCCGCTGCTGGACGAGCGTTCCCGGAGGACGTAGCGTTGCGTCCATGGTGGACCGATATGCCGGGGCGGATGGCGCTGGCCACAACCGGAGGACGCATGGAACTCCAGATTCCGATCCTGCTGGGGGCCATCGCCATTGTGGTGGTGACGTTTTCCTCGCGGCGGCTCGGCGCACCGGCGCCGTTGCTGCTGGTGCTGGTGGGCGTGCTGGTCAGCTTTCTGCCATGGGTGGGCGATGTGCGAGTGGAGCCGGAGCTGATACTGGCTGGCATCCTGCCGCCCTTGCTCTATTCCGGCGCGGTCAATATTCCTTCGATGGGATTCCGGCGGGATTTTCGCCCGATCGCCGGATTGTCGGTGCTGCTCGTCATCGTGACATCGATCAGTGTCGGATTGCTTTTTTCGCAGATCGTGCCGGGAATCGATCTGGCGACCGGTATCGCCCTGGCCGCCATCATCAGTCCAACCGATGCGGTCGCGACCACGCTGGTGCGACGGGTGGGCGCGCCGGAACGGGTGGTGACGGTGCTGGAAGGCGAAAGCCTGCTGAACGATGCCTCGGCGCTGGTGATCCTGCGCTCGGCGGTGGCTGCGATTGCGGGAAGCGTGTCGCTCGGGTGGATCGCGGTCGATTTCGTGTGGGCGGTTATCGGGGCGGTGATCATCGGAGGGTTGGTCGGGCAGGTCAGTCTGCGATTGCGATCCCACCTGCACGACCCGGTTTTGAATACCGCCGTGTCGTTCGTGATTCCGTTCGTTGCCTTTCTGCCCGCGGAACATCTCGGGGCATCGGGACTGGTTTCCGCGGTATTGGCCGGGCTGGTCTTCGGGCAGTTCGCACCGGCGTTTCTGACACCCCAGGAACGCCGGTCGGAAGAGGCCAACTGGCGTACGGTGGAATTCCTGCTGGAGGGAAGCATCTTCCTGTTGATGGGATTGGAGCTTTCCGGACTGATCGGCAATGCGCAGGAGGAAGGCGGCAATCTGGCCCGGGCGTTGTGGCTGGGCGCCGCCGGTTTGCTGGCGGTATTGGCCGTGCGGGCGCTCTACCTCTCCGGGCTGATTCTCGGACAGCGCCGGCAACGCGCCCAACTTTCCGAACAGCGGGATGCGCTGCTGGCGAACCGGCAGCAACTGGACGAGCGTTCCGGCGATTGGAGTCACATACCGCCATACGGTCGGACCGTGGCTCGCCGCGAGCGGGGCCGCGATGGCACGCCGGACCTGTTCGAACAGCGGCGGGCGCAGGTGCGTCGCTATTTCGATATGCGTATTGCCGATCTCGATTATCTGATTGCCGAGCCGATCGGAAAGCGGGAAGGCGTGCTGCTGGTTTGGGCGGGGATGCGAGGAGCGGTCACCCTGGCAGCCGCGCAATCGCTCCCGCGCGATACCCCGCAGCGCGATCTGCTCGTATTGATCGCGTTCGTGGTCGCGGCGGCGAGTTTGCTGGTCCAGGGTGGGACGTTACCCCGCCTGACGCGGCGCCTGGGATTGTCGGGCAGACACGGCACCAGGAACCGGCAGGAGCGGCTGGAACTGGCCAGACGGCTGCGGACGATCGCCGAAACGATCTGCAGCGATCCGAACCTGCAACGACCGGATGGGACACCATATAGCGAGTCCATTCACCAGAGGGTCTGCCGCGACGGACAGGAACAAGGGAATGTCGATCTGTTGAGCGATCTCTCGCTGGCATTCAAGCAGTTCCCGGAGTTGCGCATCCGCATCCTGAACGCGCAACGCGCCTTGCTGCTGGAATTACGCGACGCGGGAGTCTATTCCACCGGAGCGCTCGATGACGCGCTGGCGATTCTGGATAGCGACCAGATTGCGCTCTCGATCCGGGAAACCGCTTTCGATGAGGGAGCGGGATGAGGGAGTCCCGGTTCAGACCACGCGGTTTTCGCTTTCCGGGTCGAAGAGGAGGGTCCGGGCCGGGTCGAGCGTGAGCGTGACCGGATCGTCGAAAGTGGCCGCGAACGTGGGCGGGGTCGTGATAGCGATGCGTTCGTTGCCGAGACGGACATAGACGATATTGCCCGATCCCATCGATTCGATGACCTCGATGGCGGCATGCAATCCCTCGCCATGGCCAGGTTCGATGGCGATGTCTTCGGGGCGGATACCAATGAACAATGACCGGCCGGCCGCCAACTCGCTGGTGGATACCATCGCGCGCGTCAGCGGCAAATCGCCGCCAGCAGTCCGGAGCACCGCGTTTCCGTCACGAGACCCAACCGCGCCGCTGACGACATTCATGCTCGGACTGCCGAGAAAACGCCCGACGAACAGATTGACCGGATCGTTATAGACCTCCAGCGGCGCGCCAACCTGCTGCACCCGTCCATTGCGCATGACCACCAGCCGGTCGCTGAGGGTCATCGCTTCGGCCTGATCGTGGGTGACGTAGACGACGGTGCCTTCGATACGGCGGAAGAGGAGGCGCAATTCGGCGCGCATCTGGGTGCGGAGCTGGGCATCGAGATTGCTCAACGGTTCGTCCAGGAGAAAGACCTTCGGATCGCGGGTGATGGCACGACCGAGCGCGACTCGTTGGCGCTGGCCGCCCGAAAGCTCCCTGGGGCGCCGGTCGAGCAATGGGCCGATATCGAGGAGCCGAGCGGCTTCATCGACCCGGCGGGCGATTTCGTCCTTTTTCACACCGCGCACTTCGAGACCGAACCCGATATTCTGGCGCACGGTCATATGGGGATAGAGCGCATAACTCTGGAATACCATCGCAATATCGCGCGCACCGGGGGGAACATCGTTGACCACCCGCTCGTCGATATAGATCAACCCCTCGGACGGATCCTCCAACCCGGCCAGCATGTTCAGCGTGGTCGATTTGCCACAACCGGACGGTCCCACCAGCGTCAGCAATTCCTTGTCCCGGACATCGAGATCGAGATCGATCACCGCGGCCGCCTGCTGGTTGCCGAAGCGTTTGCTGACCCGTTCGAAGCGAATATTCGCCATCGTCGATTTACCCCTTGACCGCGCCGAAGGTGAGCCCGCGCACCAAGTAGCGTTGCGCGCCGGCCGCAAAAACCAGGACCGGAATGACCATCAGGGTGCCGATGGCCGTCATTTCTCCCCAGCGCAGGAATTGATCGGAGATGAATCCGGAAACAACGACCGGAATCGTCTTGGCATTGAACGAGGTCAGCATCGACGCATAGAGCAGCTCGTTCCATGAATAGATGAATGCAAAGATGGATGTCACCGCCAATCCGGGAAGCGCCAGCGGCAGCACCACTCTCCGGAAGCGCTGCCAAAACGAGCAGCCATCGACGATCGCGGCCTTTTCGATTTCCGGCGGCATATCCTGAAAGAACCCGAGCATCAACCAGATGACGAACGGCAATCCGTAGGCCACATAGGTCACGATCAGGGCGAAATGGGTATCGGCCAAATGCAGATTGCGCACGATCACGTAATACGGAATGGCCGTGGTCACCGGCGGAAAGATGCGCGTGATCAAGATCCAGATCATCAGCCCCCGCCGGATCGAATAACGCAGATAGGACTTGGCCAGCGCATAGGCCGCCATCGAACCGAGCAGGGTCGTGAAGCATGTTGCAGCCAGTGCCACGATGACCGAATTGGCAAATGCGCGCGGCACCCCGGCAGTCTTGAATGCGTTCACATAGTTGTCGAGGGTAAACCGGGTCGGGATGATGACGGGCGGATTGGCGGTGGTATCGGCCGGTACTTTGAAGGATGTCGTGATCAGCCAGTACATCGGAAAGGCAATGACGATCATCAACACGATCGTGAGCAGATAGAGCAGAATCGCACCGGCCTGTTTCCGGCGGTAATAGTTCGGGACGGCGCTCTGAGTTGGCTGCGCTGGATTCATCGTCGTGGCGCTCATTCCTTATCCAGCCTCCAGATGAAGAAGAGCGACAGCATGAAGATGGCGACCAGGAAGACCCACGACATCGCGCTCGCCTGCCCGATCTGGAAGAAGCGCAGACCGGTCTTGTAGATCAGCATCGACATCAGCTCGGTCGTTTGGCCCGGACCGCCATAGGTCATCGTAAAAACGATATCGAACACTTTGAATGCGTCCATGATGCGCAGGAGCAAAAGCACCAGGATGACCGGTTTCAGTAATGGCAGGGTGATCCGCCGGAAGATTTGCCAGGCCGACGCTCCGTCGACCTGCGCGGCTTTGTAGAGATCGACCGGAAGCGACTGAATCCCAGCCGCCAGGATAAAGGTGACCACCGGCAGGTTTTGCCAGATTTCGACGGTGATCACCGCCGGCAATGCCTGGGAGGGCGATCCCAGCCATTCCTGAGCCGGTATTCCCACCAGCCCAATCGCCCAGTTGATCACCCCATAGCTCGACTGGAAGAGCGTGCGCCAGAGCACACCCGCCACCACCGGCGCCATCATGAGCGGAAAGAGCATGATCGTGCGAATCCAGCCCATGGCGCGAATGCGGCTGGTGGCCAGCAGCGCGAGCCCCATGCCGAAGACGAACTCGATCGCGACTGCAGCCACCACGAAAACGAGGGTGACCTGGACGCTATTCCAGAAATCGGGATCGTGCCAGAGTCGTTCGTAGTTGCGCGTGCCGATCCAGACCGGCTGGCTGCGCGGGATGGTCATATTCCAGGAATGGAAACTGAGCCAAAGGGAATAGAGCAGCGGGTAGACCGACGTCAGTACGAGGAATGCCACTGCCGGAGCGAGAAAGATGACGGAGCCGATCTTTTCGCCCCGGTGACTCTGCTGGAGGACCGGAGGCGGAGATTGGGGTTGCGTGAGATCGGGCGCGATCGCGGTCATGCGTGATCCATGGTTTTCTGGTCGTTATCCCCAGTGTGTCCCGTAGCGTCGCCATGCGCGGCGATCCGGTGCTGCCACGAGCTGAGTTGCCATGCATGGCGACACTACGATAGGTATCGGTAGGGCGCGAACGTTCGTGCGTCCGATCTGGTCGAGGAACCTCCCGTTGCCCGAAGATCGGTCTCCTCATCGGAGGCGAGGCTGTCGTGCGACGAGAGGTCCCTCCACTTCGGTCGGGACGACGGTGGGTCGCTATTCGCTATATTCCCAGTCCGGCGGAGCCTGTTCGATCAATTCCGCCCACTTCTTGGCGACATCGTTCAACGCATCCTGCGGCGAGCTCTGTTCCGACATGGCGGACGAGAGCCCTTCGCCCAGACCGACGAAGAGCTCCAGCCATTGCGGCAGACCCGGGGTGAATGGCTTGCCGACATCGTACAAACCGACCACGGTTTCCAGGTAGGGCTGCTCCGCCAGCGTTTCCGGTTCGAGCCAGGCGGTTTTGCGCGGCGTTTCGTTGTTGTAATCGTTCAGAACGGTTGCCGCATTTTCCGGACCGGTGCAAGAGGCGATGTAGTCGAACGCGGCCTGCTGGTTCTTGCTCGTGTTGAAGATGCAGAAATTGTGTTGCGTGAAGTTCCCGGTGCCGTTCTCCGGATAGCGGGCAACATCCCAATTCCCGACCACCTTGGAGGCATCCGGATCGTCGAGACTCGGCAATATGAAACTGGACCATCCTTCCAGCACGGCCACATCGCCATTGAGGAACGCATTCGATGCATCCGGGTTGTCCCAACCGAGAATGCCCGGGGGTGCATACGCTTTCATCTCGTCGAAGAGTTGCTGCAGGGCGGCAACACCGTCTTCCCCATCGATCAGGGGTTCCCACTGCGGAGAAAGGAGTTTGGCCCCGCGCGACCAATAGCGAGCCAGGAAGAGCTTGATCAGCTGCGCGGTGACGCCAGCAAAGGAGAGGCCGTATTTCCCATCCTTCGTTTGCTCCGCGAGCATCGCATCGTAATCGGCCCAGGTAGTCGGGAACTCGGAAATGAGATCGGTGCGGTAAAAGACCCAGGACGCTCCAACCGTCATCGGCAAGCCATAGCGAACGCCCGCCTCTCCGCCGGCAACCCCTTCGCCATATTTGTAGATCGGCTCGAAAAAGCCGTCCATGTCATAGCCACTGGAGGCGATCATGTCGTTCAGCGGCTGCAAGGCGGGATAGATGGTGTACTGGAACTCGATATCAGCGCAGAAGAAATCGTAGGTCGGTGTGCCCGCGGCCAGATCGGCTTGCAGCTTCGGCATCAACTGTTCCCACGGCTGGAGATCCCATTCCACCGTGGCGCCCGTCTTCTCCTGAAAATCCTTGGCGAACTGCTCGACTGGCGGATTCCATGCCGTGCCCGCCTGCCCGAGCCCGCGAATCGTGACTCCTTCGTATGCTCCGTCCTGCGCCCGGATCGTGCCAGGACGCAACCCGAACCCACCGAGCGCCGCGGCGCCTCCGGTTGCCCCGGTCATCTTGAGCATGTCTCGCCGGGAGATTCCCTTTTGGATCATGTTCTCTCATCCTTTCCTCGATGGCGGACCGGCCGCCGGCTGGTATAGGTAACGAACGCGTCATCGCGTCCGGGAACCCCAATGTTGGCAGGCTCTTCGCCAATGCGTAGCGTCGCCATTTATGGCGACCGCTCTGCCCGGGACACCGGGTCGCCATAAATGGCGACGCTACGGGGATGGTGGGCAACGATCGGTTCGCAGGCAAATGTCATGTCGGGATCGAGGGGGAAGATCGGGCGCGGGACGTTCTCCCAGGGCAGGGCCGCGATATGGTCGCTGCTCATCCCGGGAGAATCGAGCATGATGATCCGGCTGCAGAATGGATCGTAGGCACCCCGGAACTGAATATGCGATTTGACGACCACGATCTGGGCATCCTTCGGTTCCAGCCCAACCGCCCGATAGAGCTCGGGATCGACGGTCATCACCGAATTACTTACGCTCAAAACGTAAACGTTTCCCGATCGGACCACCGCGCTCGGTCCCATATCCTGCTCGATCCCGGTATATCCCGCTCCGCCAAAGCGGAAAGATGCGGGACCGGCGAATTCCACGATGCCGGTCACTTCGACTGGCTGGTTGAAAACATGGTCGAGCTTGCCACCGACCCGAAGGGTCACGGTTGCGCCGACTCCCGCAGCGATGGCGGCCCCGGCGCTTTCGGCGTCGCGCACGAAGACATAGGCCGGTTTGTCCGGATTCGCTTGCAGCAGAGCGGCGATGACGGCAGTGGCATCGCCGGGTGAACCAGCCCCGGTGCCGTCGGCGCAATCGGACAGCACCACCGGACCGGTTGGTTCGGCCATTGCCTGTTCGATGGCTTCGGCAATCGAAACCAACTCGAGCTCCATGAACGCCTGCCGTTCATTCCAGCAGGCGTTGGCCAGATCGCAGGCGAGTGTCCGGGCCAGCCCCAGATCGTCGTCGGTGACGACCACGGTGGCGAATCCCATTTCGTCGATATCCAGCCAGGGCTGCACGGCCGCGATATTGGCGGAGAGCACCCCTGGTTGTGTTTCCAGTTCTTTGGTGGCGTCCTGCAAGCGTTTGAACGGTCCCGGGAGATGATGGATGTGCGTGGACGCCGGCACGATCATCGGGATCTTGACGAATGCCATCGCCGGTTTGGCGCCGTGCTGCAGGACGGCCGTCATCACCCGCGCGCCTCGTTCGCCGGTATCGCGCTGGTCGATATGGGGCGAGGTCTTGAATCCGACCAACGCATCGGCATATTCGATCATGGCCGCGGTCAGATTGGCGTGCAGATCGTAGGTGGCGACGACGGGCACCTCTGGTCCGACCAACTCGCGCACGGCCTTGAGTGTGTTGGCATCGGGGCTGTCGTCGCTTTGAGTAACCATTGCGCCGTGCAGAGCCAGCAGCACGCCATCGAGCGGCCGAGCTTCCGCGATCCCTTCGAGCAACTCGCCGAGCAAGCGCCGGTACACGGCATCGTCCACTTTGCCGCCGGACATAGCGAACGTGGCAAGAATTGGCACCGGTTCGATACCGGCTTCCATGAGAACATTCAGGAAGCCGTCGATCTCGCAATTGGTTCCTTGCGATCCCTCGATCAGCTGCGACCCCGACCAGTAATGCCAGGTTTCGAAATCGGCCATGGTGGTCGGCCGGTCGACAAAGGTATTGGTTTCCTGTTTGAACTCCGCGA
>JBIQLF010000088.1:0-3169 GCA_044464585.1 Thermomicrobia bacterium | reverse complement strand
CTGAGCGGATTTCGTCGGTGGAGGTCCAGGGTTTGAAGCCGGTCGAACGGGGAGCGTCGTTGGTCATGGCGTTCGAGCATTCCTTTTATTTGACGATGGGCTATCCCCGGCCAGACATCAGATTGGCGGCGACCGTCTCGAAGACATTCAGCGATTCGTCCAGATCGGCATCGGTGTGCGCCATCGAGAATCCGGCATGTCCCGGAGGTCCCTGGCGGGTATACCCATGAAAGGCAACACCGCGCTGCCAGCATTGATGGACGAACGCCTGATTCATGATGTGGTTGTGCTCGAACGCATCGGTCCAGGTGGTGACGGGTTCGTGCCGCCCGAAATACACCCCGAACCGCGCGCCCTTGCCCTGCACCTGCACCGGCAGGCCATTGCGATCGAAGACCTCCTGCATCTGGCCGTAGAATCGATCCGCCCGGGCATTCAGCTCGTCATAGACGCCGGGAGCGGTCAGGATTTCGAGTGTCGCCAGCGCGGCCAGCACACTCAGCAGATGTCCGGAATACGTGCCGCTGTGAGCCGTTCCTCCCGTGGGCACCAGCTCGGTCATCAGATCGGCCCGGCCCGAGATCGAGGAAAGCGGCAGCCCATTGGCAAGCGCCTTGGCGTGCGTCGTCAGATCGGGCGTGACCCCGTAGGTTTCCGAAACTCCGCCGGCGCTGGTGCGAAAACCGGACAGCACCTCATCGAAGATGAGCACGGTGCCATACTCGATCGTGCGCGCCCGCAGCAATTCCAAAAATCCGGGCGCAGGGGGAATGCACCCGGCGTTGTAATGAATCGGTTCGCAGATGACGGCCGCCAGCTCGTCTCCATACGTACGCATGGCGGTTTCGAATGCGTCCACATCATTCCAGGGAACCATGACGATATCGGTCGCCAGATGTGCGGGGACGCCCTCGGAGCTGGGGACGATCGGACTCTTCCGATCGAACGGGTCGGCGCGCTTGAAAAGCCATTGCTCGGCCAGCCCGTGAAAATGCCCATCGAACTTCAGGTATTTGTCGCGCCCGGTAGCCGCCCGGGCAACGCGCAGGGCGACGACGGTCGCCTCGGTGCCGACGCTGGAAAAGCGAACGAGCTCGGCAGCGGGAATGATCTCGACCATACGCGCGGCCAGTTGCTCGTGGAAGGGTGTTTCCGCCGCGCAGATGATGCCGAGCTCGACTCCATGCTGCACCGCTGCTTTCACCGCCGGGTGGTCATGCCCCAGCAACGCCGCGCCATTGGACAGATTGAAGTCGATCAGGCGGCGGCCATCGACATCGTAGAGATAGGCGCCCTCACCCCGTTCGATGAAAAGCGGTTTGCCCAGATAGGGGTTGACGCGCATTCCAGCCGATACCCCGGCAGCGAGCACGGTCTGAGCACGATCGTAGAGACGATCGGCAGTTGCGGTCGACGTTGTTGGCATTGGACAGATTCTCCTGCCGATCCCCGGTTCGCTGGTGTGGTGCGCCAGTCTGCAACGATGCGAATGTGCGATGATTGCGCTCGGAATTACAGTTCGAGTGTATGAACTGACAGTGTGATTGTCAATTCGTGAATGGAGTCCGCCACCATGACCGCGGAATCCGAGGCGTTTTCGGCACCAGGACGCCGCCGCGAACGTTTGCAGGAGCTCGGAGGAATCATTCGCGGTTTGCGACAAGAGCGCCGGTCGAGCATAGGTGCGCTCGCGGCCGCATGCGGAGTGTCCACCAGCCTCATCAGCCAGGTGGAACGAGGTCTGACCAGTCCGTCACTCGATGTTCTTTGGTCGATCGCCCAGGCGCTGGATGTGCCGATCGGCACCTTCTTTCAAGAGGAAGACGACGAAACCGAAGCAGCGGAGCATACGAGCGCCGATGCCGTGGTAGTGCGAATCGATCATCGCAAAAAGCTCGGGATCAATTCCGATCTGGTCTATGAGCTGCTGAGTCCGGATCTGCGTCATCAGATCGAACTGATCTGGGTGGAATTCGGTCCCGGTGTCGAGGGGCCGTTGGCTCCCTTCATGCATCCGGGCGAAGAGCAGATGGTCGTGATTCGAGGGGAGATGCATTTCTGGGTGGGCGAGACCGAGTATGTCTTGCAGGCGGGCGATTGCATTACGCTCGATTCGTCCAAACCGCACCGGGCCGGAAACCGGAGCGATGCTCCGGCAGCGGTCATCGCCGCCATTACTCCGCCCTCGTTCTGAGCGTGCGGCAAACCGCGTAAACGCGACGTATCATTGCTCCGAATGGAGCACATCATGGCACTGCGAAAACCAATCGAATCCGAAAAATCATCGATCATGCCGCCGGACGAAGCCAAGGCGTTCTTCGAGCGGGAGGTCCGCCGTCTGGTTGGTATGAGCGGAGATGAGTTCATCCGGCGCTACGAAGCCGGTGAATATGCGGAGATCGACGATATTCCCGAAAATTGGAATATCTTCCGTGCCGCGTTCCTGATTCCCTTTGGAAAAGCAGACTCCTAGAACCGCGGTCGAGGCGCTTGTTGCATCGACCCGTACGGCGCTGCAATGCGTGGGTCAGGCCGAAGTGTTCGGCAGCGGCGCCACAGTGGGGTTCCCCAATGCGCTCAATATCGTGTCGACGGGGAACACGCCGGGAGAGCTGGTACTGCGGCGTCCGGATCGGATGCCATTCCTCCGGTTGGCGATTTTCATCCAGTACTCCGTCACTCCGGTTCCTGGCGATTCATCACGACGGTCATACCAAACAGTCATCACCAAATACATGTACGCCGTCCAAGATCTCGCTGGCCGGGAATTGTTTGCCTACCACTTTCATCCTGCTGGGTTGAGTCCAATCAGAACTCCGCATCTGCACTGGAGTGCCGCCACCCCGATCTCCTTGCCGGCGCGGCCAGGAAGTCCATCGGTCATGGAGCTGGATATGAGTCACGCCCATTTCCCGACCCACCATATCGAGCTGCCCGACCTCGTTCGCTTGCTCATCCGCGATTTCGGTGTCGGGCCGCGCAGGCGCGATTGGGAGCAGACACTCGAACGCTCGTAGGCGACGCCCGCGAAGGCGACTCGATCGAACACAAGTGGACAGCAGGCGGAATGGGCAACGGCGTATGATTGCGTCGAATGGAGTATGACCATGGCCCTGCGACGTCCCATCGAATCCGATGATCTCGAAAACCCGGAAGGCGTTACCTATCT
>JBIQLF010000087.1:5745-13698 GCA_044464585.1 Thermomicrobia bacterium | reverse complement strand
GCTCTGCTCGTATGTCCGGGTTCCGGGGAGCCGAGCGATGGCCGCCGCTATCGCTCCACCGGTTCGACATTGCTTTCCAGATGGTAGGGGACGCTCGTGACGACCGTGCCGGGGCGGAAGAGCAAGGCGGCTTTGAGGCGCAGCGCGGTCTGATTGTGCAGGACGTGCTCCCAGAGATGATGCGCCACGAATTCCGGAAGCACGACGGTGATCGTATCGCCCGGTCTTTGTTTTTCCACTTCGTCCAGGTAGCGCATCAACGGGTTGATCAGCGAGCGGTAGGGCGATTCGATGAGAATCAGGGGAATATCGGTACCGGTTTCTTCCCAGCGCCGCTGGAATTCGTCCAGCTCCGCGCTGTCGTCGCTGATATGCACCGCGGTCACATTGTCCGAAATCGAACGCGCATAGGCGAGGGTCTGCCGTGCGACCCGGTTCAGCTGAGAGACCGGAACGATGACCGTGTGATGGATGTCCCGGGCATCGAGCGGGGTCGAAACGGCCAATTCGGCGGCGGCGCGTTGATAGTGCCGGTGGATACTGCGCATGACCAGAATCAGCAGCGGCACGACGATGCAAACGATCCAGGCGCCGTGGGTGAATTTGGTCGAAACGACGATGATGGTGACGACCCCGGTGACGACCGCTCCAAGTGTGTTGATGCCGAGCCCGAAATGCCATCCCGGTTCGCGCTTCCGCAGCCAGCGCACGCACATCCCCGATTGGGAGATGGTGAACGAAAGGAATACGCCAAACGCATAGAGGGGGATCAGCCGCTCGGTCTCGCCGCCGAAGATGATGAGCACGATGCTAGCGAACAATCCGAGCGTGATGACCCCGGCGGTATAGGCCAACCGGTCTCCTCGATAGGTGTATTGCTTGGGGATGAACGAATCTCGCGCCAGAAAATAGGCGAGGCGCGGGAAGTCCGAATATGAGGTGTTGGCCGCCAGCACCAGGATCGCCATGGTCACGAGCTGGATGTAGTAATACGCCGCGTTCGTCCCCCCGAAGACCTGCCGGGCGATCTGCGAAACCACGGTTTGGTAGTGGGCCTCTGCCTGGTCGATCGGCACCGCGCCATATTGATGAGCGAGAAACGTGATGCCGGAGAAGGTGATGACCAGGAGCGTGATCATCACGCCGAGCGTTTTACGGGCGTTGACGGCTTCGGGTTTGCGGAATGCCGGAACGCCATCGGAGATCGCTTCGACACCGGTCATTGCCGAACAGCCGGATGCGAAGGCGCGCAGGAGGACCAGGGCGCCGACGGTGCCCATGCCGGCGGTGGTGGCCGGACCGCCCAGGGTGGCGACATCGACGATCGGCTCATGGACGGGAAAACCCGCCAGCGCATTGCGCGCGAAGCCGATTCCCAACATGATGAACATACCCACCAGAAACAGATAGGTCGGAATCGCGAAGATCGTGCCCGATTCGCTCAAGCCCCGAAGATTGACCGTGGTGACGAACAGAATGAGCACGATGCCGATCACGACGCGATGCTGATTGAGCTGCGGAAGCGCGGAGGACATGGCCGCGACCGCGGAGGCGATGCTCACCGCCACGGTCAGCACATAGTCGGTCAGCAAGGCAGCGCCCGCGGTGAGGGATGGCAACTCCCCGAGATTGTCCTTGGCCACGATGTAGGCGCCGCCGCCGTGCGGATAGGCTTTGATCGTTTGCCGGTAGGAGATCCCGACGATGACCATCAGCGCGGCAATGGCCGCGCCGACGGGCAATCCCCTGGAGAGTGCAAGGATGCCGCCGGCCATGAAGAGGATACGCAGAACCTCCTCGGTGGCATAGGCCACGGACGAAAGCGCGTCGGACGAAAGAACAGCCAGGGCCTTGGGATTCGAAAGCCGTTCGTGTTCGGCGGCGGCGGTGGTCATCGGCGCGCCGATCAACACGCGCTTGACGCGTTGCAACCGCCGGCCGAACGAACCCCGCGCTTCCGAGGCATCCTCGGTGGCGATCAGGTGACCGGGGCCGGTCCGTTCGAAATCCTCGGTCTTCTGCCGGATTACGCGCACATAGCGGTCTCCCAGATGGGTACCGCGCACTTGCTGCTTTCCGGAAAAGTCTCCTTGCAGGCGCGATTCCGGTTTGCGGAATGCCGATTCCTGCCGGGCAGATTCGGCCGGCGCGGTTGGCTCGGGCGGCCCACCAGAATAATTCTGGGTTGGCGGATGTGCGGTTCGTTGCGGTTTGAAAACCCGGGACCGTTTGGCCGGCGGCTGCCCATCGGGAGGAGTCGACGATTCGCCGGTTGAGGCCGAAGACGATGACGAAGTCGGAAGCTCGTCCGACGGCATGGTTCCATCCTTCACGACGCGACGTGTTCCTTACATTTTCGCGCCGGCGGGGAATAATAGGGGAAAGTGCGCGCCAGCATGGTATGCTCGGGGAGCCCCGTCGCAATCGTCGCCTGTGCCCATTCCCGATGACGTGCTGGTTTTGGCGATCGTGGCCGCGCGAAACCAAGCGGGCGCTGCGGCGTTTAGGAAATCGAGAGACTGCCAACTCGGTTGCAGCCGGCTGGCGGCGGAGCGGTTCGCGAGCTGGCGCGGCCGAATCCCCTCACGTCGAACCCCGCGGGAGGTCCAAATGAAACAGGTCGTGTTCGGGCGCGGGCGTGCGGTTCGGCTCGCGGTTGCGATGGCCATCGTCATGCTGGCAACGATGGACGTGTTTCTCCCGGCTGGGTCCGTTGCCGCTCAAGACACCGCCACGATCGAGATCGTCAATACCGATGCCGGCAGCGGTCAACCCGCGCCGTTCACCCGTTTCCAGGTGACCAGCGAAAACGGCACGGTCTATGGGCCGATGGAAACCGATCTGAACGGCGTTGTGACGTTTTCGGTCACCGTCGATCCATGGGGAACGCGCTTTACCACAGAGGAAGAAACTCCACCCGCCTGCGCGCCGGCGCCCGATCCCCAAACGACCGATCCCCTTGCGCCGGGCGATTCCGCCACCATGCACTTCACCACCCAGGATGAGCCCGATTGCGGACTCGGCACCATTGCGCTCTATGCCATGGCCTGTCCGGAGGGGTTTTCCGGTCCAACCGATGATTATGCTCCCTGGCGCGATGGATGCACCGGCGTCGATGACGGCACACCGTTCACCATCACGTCGGTCGATACCGGCCAGTCCTGGCATCCGGTTGCCGGCGCCTACGGTATTCCCGGGCGAGCGCCCATCGTTGGCTTGCCAGCCGGCGACTATACATTCCAACAAGACGACGGGCCGCCCGCGGCGGTGTTTTGCCTCGTCTATGACACATCGAACTATGCCACCAGCCCGGCGCCTTCATCCGTGCTCCCGGTCGATCTGGATGACGGAGTGGGTTCGATTTCGCTCGCGGGCAACCGCGTCTCCTGCGATCTCTTCACCGTGACCGGGGGGACCGCGGCCGAACCACCGATCGCCCCGGTCGAACCGGCAACCACGGCGTCGCTGGACGTTCATCTCGCTACCTGTCCGCCCGGATATTCGGCGGACACGTCTATCTACGACGATTGTCATGGCAACGGCATCGCCGGGCAACCGGTTCGGGTCGGATCCGATATTGGGTACAGCGGGGTCATCGCGTCGGTGGTCCCCGTCACTCCAGGTCCGGGGGTTGCCAGCTTCTCCGGTCTGCCTGCCGGGTTCTACACGGTGTCGACCGATGTTCCCGCGGATACCGACAGTCTGATCTATTGCACGGATGCGAGCGATACCCAGATCCCGGTTGCGTTCGACGATGCGGCCGGAGCATTCACGCTGACCATTTCGGCAGGAGCATCCGTGACCTGCGACTGGTACGAGCTGCCCGCTGCGGTCGTTCCTGCCAGCGGAACCTCGTTCATCGAAGTTCACTCGCTTCTTTGTCCGAATGGAACCGCGCCCGAAAGCGATCTCTATGGCGCGTGCCACGCGGACGGCAGGACGGGCGTCACCATCAGCGCCAATGGCCCGAATGGGTTTTCCGATCAGCAAATCACGATCACGCCGGCTGTTCCGGGGCCGGGCATCGTTACATTCGCCGATCTTCCCGGTGGAACCTATACCTTGACCCAGGAGCAGATCGATCCCGGATGGGTCGTCGCCATGTACTGCTCGCTGGCCGATGCGGACGATGTGGTGCCCTTCACCAAAGCAGGAGCCGGAACGATTTCGCTCGATGTGCCGAACGACACCGGCGTGGTCTGCGATTTCTACAGTATCCCGCCGGCCGACCAGGACACGACCTTACAGGTCACCAGCTATCGATGCCCAGCCAACATGGTGGCGGACGACACCTGGACACGGGACGATTTCCTCGCGATCTGCGAGCCGAGTGGGGGGACGACCCAATTCACCCTCACCCCGGAGGGTCTCGAAGGCGTAACGCTGACCACTGGTTCGGCCGGGGTGGGAACCGTCCTATTCGAAGGATTGCCAACCGGCATCTACGCTCTCAGCTCGAGTATTCCCGGGGAATTCAACACGGCCTACGTCTTTTGCGGACTCGAAGGAGGGGCGCTCGATACGCGTGGTATCGATGGCGCCACAATCGGCATCGATGCCTCGCGCGGAACGTATGTCTGTCAATGGTTCAACGACGGAGAGAATCTCAGCGGCTATTCCGATACGCTCACGGTCACCAGCTTTCTCTGTCCGCCCGGTACCGATGGCAACTATTCCGATCGTTGCGGTGGCTCGCCGCTGACCGGCGGAGCTTTCCAGCTCGAAGCATTCAACTGGAGCATGCTCGGCACGGTGTCGGACGATGGAGCCACGACCGTCTTCGAGAACCTGACGATGGGCGACTACCGCCTCACGTCGCTGCCCCCGTCGAATGCCAATGTCGCGGTCTATGTGGTCACGTGCGAAGGCGGGGGACGGGACATCGCGTTCGACTACGACGATTCGGGCGGTATGAGCATCGCCCTGCGGATGCCGGGTGGTGTGGACGTCAACTGCGATTGGTATAACGTCCCACCCGGCCAGCCGACGGTGCTTCCGGGTGCGCCGTCCGGTTCGATCACCGTGCATAAGCTGCTTTGCCAAGGCAAAGCCGTTGCGTCGTACAACTGGGATGCCGATTGCGTGAAGCAATCGACTCCGGCCGGGTTTGCGCTCAAAACCGCCGATGGCCGGCCGATTGCGGTGGGTTCCACCGACGGCGATGGTCTCTTGATGTATACAAAACTGGCCGATGGGGCGTATAGTCTCGATGAGACAACGGGCGATTGGTGTCACGCCGAGGCCGACCGAGTCGATTCCGCGGGAAACGTGCTCGTCAAGAATGGCGCAAATACCGATGTCTTCATCTACAACTGCTCGGTTCGACAAGTTGGCCGCCTGCCCAGCACGGGGACGGGAACCTCTCCGGCCGCGGCGGCGTTCGATGGCGACAAGCTGGGGCAGTTGGCCCTGGCTGCCGGAGCGATGCTGGGAATCGCTCTCATTGCGCGGTACCGTTTGCAGCAGGCAGCGGTCGAAGCCAGGCGACATGAGGACGCGGCCATACCAGGAGACCGGTTAGACGACGTGCTGTAGCGCAGAATCCGGATCGTGGATGATGGGCGGGCGCCGGCAAGAACCACGCACCGCCCTTTTTCCTGCCCTGGGTTCGAGGGCGTGCCTGGGCGGAGCGTGGACGCTCGCAGACCGTACGTACGCGCCAGGGCGATCATCGAGCTGGCGATTGCACCGGTGCTAGTTCGCGCCGACCGGCGGGGGCTCGGGTCGTATCGGCAGGCGAATTGCGTAGCTGCGCTTCGAGCCGCCATCCTGGCGCTTTTCTGCGGGATCAGCCTTCTGTGACTTTATATCACCATTGCAAATCACTGATTACGCCACTACACTTGCCGTAACCAGCCGGAAGACGGCGGGGGATTTCGGGCCAGACGGCAACTCCGATGCTGGCCGCGGGATGACTCTATTCGATGGTATGCGTGTTCTGATCTTGGGTATGCGTGTTCTGATCCTGATTACGTAACTGTATTGCGACCGCGCCACTCCAGCGTCTGGATCGAAAAAGATGAAGAAGCCAGCGTTTTCATTCATTCGGGTCGTCCCGCTTGTTTTTGTGCTTTTGGCGCTTGCCGCTCCCATGGTCGCCCCCTCGTTTTCCCAGTCCGGCGGCAATCTGCAGGCCGCACTGGCGCAGAATGGTCCGGGCACTGGCGACGAACAGCCAGCGGCGACTGCCACCCAGACCGAGACGCCGTCCGACACCTCACAGCAGAATGCGAACCCACAAACCGCGCAGGCGCCCTCCCAGGTCGTCGACTCGGATGGCGATGGCATTCCCGATGACCAGGACGCCTGCCCCAGCGACCCCACCAATAGTTGTATTGCGCCGCCAGCCACCAATTCCGCTGAGCCTCTCGCGACCGACGAGCCGGTTTCCACTTCTACCCCGGACGATGCGGTAACGTCCGCCACAACCGAGTCGCCAAGCGCGACGGCTACGCCGTCGAAGGACGTGCCGGTTTTCGCGGCCGCGGTTACCCCTCCGCCCGACACCGCGGTGCTCGTCGGCTGTACGATCAAGGGCTTGAGCACTCCCGATTTGCGCATGGTGAGCGGGCGTGTCTTCCCTGTCGACGGTTTCGATCCACCCCAAATCCAGATAACGATCTATGCCCTCGACGGTGTAACGATCTCGCCGGATATATCCCCGAATCCATTCGTTCCCACAACTGCGACGCCGCCCGCTACGACCTATTACAGTACCGACTTCGGACCGTTCGGCGGTATTCGTGTGTCCGCCGTCTATACTCCGACCGGGGGCGGAACGTCCTATCAGGTCGTCAACTATGGTCGCTGCGCCCCGCAACCGACCCCGACCCCCACTCCGTCGAATACCCCAACGTCGACATCCACACCAACCCGGACGTTCACTCCGACGTATACGCCATCGACCACACCGACACGGACTCCAACGAGGACGCCGTCGAATACCCCGACCACGACCAACACGCCAACGGTCACGCGTACACCGACGATCACGCAGACACCGTCCAATACCCCAACGCGCACTCCGACCAGGACCTCGACGCCAACCTACACACCGTCCAACACCCCAACCAAGACCAATACGCCGACGGTGACCAATACCCCGACGATCACGCAGACACCGTCGAAAACCCCAACCAGGACCAATACGCCGACGCGCACCCCAACGCGGACACCGCGTCCGACGCACACACCGACGGCCACAGGGACGGCAACGCATACGCCCACGATCACGCGCACGCCGACGATCACGCAGACACCCTCCAATACCCCAACCAGGACGAGCACGCCGACGCGTACCCCGACGAGAACGCCACGCCCGACGCATACGCCGACGGCGACGCCAACGATCACGCACACGCCAACGGTCACACGGACACCGACGATCACGCAGACCCCGTCGAACACCCCGACGGCGACGTCAACGCCAACCGCGACAGCGACATTTACCCCGTCGAATACCCCGACGGTGACCAACACGCCAACCGCGTCCAATACCGCAACCGCGACCAGCACGTCGACGCCGACGAAGACCGCCACGCCGACGAATACTCCGACGGCGACCAGCACCTCGACCGCCTTCGGCCCGCCGGACGGGTCACTGAAGATCGAATGCGCCACGGCATCCGGCGGCTACTTCTATTCGGTGACCGCTGAATCGTTTGGCGGCTCGGGAGCCCTCCCGTATCCACACATTTATGTGACTCTTGCGGATTTCGACGGGAACGTCTCTTATCCTGCTCCGCAGCCGAGCACCGATACCCTGTCGCGGTTCTTCCAGGGTAGCTACAAGCAGGTGTGGGTCAACGCTATCTACTTCGATGGCGATGGGAACATCTTCGGTATCGCGAACGGTTACCTGGAATGCCAAGCGTCCCCGGGAGCCACTTGGACACCCACGAACACTCCGACTCCTTCGGATACACCCACGAATACGGCGACCCCCTCGAATAC
>JBIQLF010000087.1:0-5645 GCA_044464585.1 Thermomicrobia bacterium | reverse complement strand
TACGCCGACCAGTACGCCGACTCATACGCCGCTGCCATCGATCGTTCCGCCAACGCTGACGCCGACCAATACGCCAACGTTCACGCCGTTGCCGTCGAGGACGCCCACCGTCAAACCGACGCTGACGCCATGGCAGACCCACACCCCCGGTCCGAGTCCGACTGGGACGGTGACACCGGACTTCCCGTCCACGGGAACTGGACACGGCGGCTTGGGCGGCGCCGGCACAATGTTCATGGCGTTTCTGACCGCGGGACTGGTGCTCATCGGTCTGCGGGTTCGCAGGTCACCGAAGCGACGAGCCGGATAATCGCTCCGGTTCATGAAGGAAACGACCGTTCCGCAAAACCGGAACGGTCGTTTTCGCGCTTGCAGGGAAATCGGTTTGGATCAGGAAAAGCGTATCGTCGGAAAGACCAACACCAGCGGCGCCGATTGCTTTGCACCCAGGCGGGCCCGGATATCCGACAAGACGACCATACTCTCATCCCAAAGCTGCTGCGTGTCGATGCCCTGACACGTCGGAAGAAAACGCCCCACTTTATCGAGCCCATCGTTCAGCAGCAGGCATGCGCCACGGAGATTGCCATTGCTCGCGTGATGGAATCCAACTCCGATTTGCAGAATCCCTTGATAGAGGTTCCGGATATCGCCGGTCTCCGCATGCCATTCATGCTCGATCTCTTCATGGCACTCGTAATACAGGCCCTCGTTGAAAAGGCGGATGCCTTCCAGCACCCCTGGCGGGGGTGACGACGCGCATCCCGGTTCTCCCGCATTGACCATGGCGAGGATCGGATCGAGCAGCGCGTGGACCGCGGCCAGACTCCGCGCTGGATCCGGCTGCAGCACCGCTTCGAGTATGAGCGGCCCGTCGAAACCGGCGGCACGCACCGCACGGAGGATCGCGGACCAGGGCAACGTTCCCTCACCCGGCAGAATATTGCCCGGGTGCTTGCCCTCCGCATCGAAATCACGCAGATGCACATCGAACAGCCGGCCGCTCATCCGCCGGAGCAGGAGCATGGGATTCATTTGGGCGCCCGCTGCATGATGGGGATCGAATGCGAAGCCGGTCGTCACGGGAAGACGGGGGGTGACCTCGATAAAATCGCGCAATGTGGCAAAGAGACCGGTTTTTGTGTTTTCGAGCGCCAGTCGGAGTCCGGCTGCCTGGCACCTGAGATCCAGTTCGGAAACAGCGTCCAGCATGGGGTCCCAGCCGGATTCGATCGGGTACTCATCGCGCACTGGTCCCTGCCAGACGATGGTGCGCGCGCCGATTTCACGAGCGCCCGCGAGGGCCAGATCGAAATTCTGCCAGGCGTCCGCCATCGTTCCGGGGTCCGGATCGAACAGCATATGGGCATCCGGTTTCAGATGGACCGCGGCGATTTCGACGCCGGCATCTCGCGCGATTCTGCCGCATTCGCAAAACGACGCCAGCGCATATTGCCGCTGGTGATGCAGCATCAGCTCAGCATGGGTAATGCCGAGCGCTCCCATCGCGGCCAGGGCAGCGGCACTTTTCAGTTGTGGGTAGAACCCGTTCGTGGAGCAACCAATGAACATCGGAGGATCGAGCGATTTGGTGAGACTTCGGCCGAACGGCGTACGGTCCGGCGAATGGGCAGAGTGAACAGTATGCTGGCATTTCGTGCCACCTGCCATGTTGCAGGAGGTTGCGGCATTGTGACGCACCGCGCACGGATGGTACCATCGCCGTTCGGTCCGTTCCGCCCGTTACCCGTGGACGAGCACACCTCCCGATGACTGTCGAACCCAAGGCATTGCCTCGCCTCATACGGCTCGAGCTCCATGGGTTCAAGAGCTTCGCCAACCGCACGTCGTTCATCTTCGAACCCGGTATCACGGCGGTCATCGGTCCGAATGGCAGCGGAAAATCGAATATTTCCGATGGGGTCCGTTGGGTGCTGGGCGAGCAAAGTCATTCCCTGCTGCGCAGCAAGAAAACCGAAGATGTCATCTTCGCGGGCGGCAACGGCCGCGCGCCCGGCGGATTCGCCGAGGTTGCCGTTACCTTCGATAACTCCACCGGCTGGCTCCCGATCGAGTTCAGCGAAGTCACGGTAACCCGACGCGCGCTCCGCTCCGGCGAAAACCATTTCCTGATCAATGGCCGTAAAGTGCGGTTGAAGGACGTGCATCAGCTCACGGCATCGCTCGGGCAGTCCTATACCGTGGTTGGTCAGGGATTGGTCGATACCGCGTTGAGCCAGCGCGCCGACGAACGGCGGGGACTCTTCGAACATGCCGCCGATCTCGCCGGGCTGCGAATGAAAGCCGTGGAAGCGGAACGCAATCTCGATGATGCGCGGGCCAATGCCGAGCGCATCGCCGATCTGCTGGCCGAGGTCGAACCGCGCCTGCGCACGTTGGAGCGCGCGGCCAAACAGGCACGCGAATGGCAAGGTGTGCACGACCGGCTGAAATCGATCGAACGCGGTTATTTTCGGGGGCTCCTACTCGACGTGCGGGAGCGTTTGGAGCGAGCCGAAGCCGCCAATCAGATGGAGGTTGCCCGATCGACCGGAGCGCAGCAGGCGGTCGATACCGCGCTGGAGCAGCTCGAGGACGCCCGAGAGCTCGGCGCCGCGGCCCAAGCGGCCTTCTCGCGTCAGAGTGCGCATCTGCAGTCGATTGCCGAACGAGCCCGGCAGCTCGCGCACGAACGCGATCTGGCCGCGGAACGCATTGCCGCACTCGACCGCCGGCATGGCGATCTCATCGAGGGGCAACGCGGTCTGGAAGAGCGGGCTGCCGAGCTGAGCCGGGAGATCGATCTCGTGCGCGCCTCGATCGATGCGCTTGCGACCGCCGTTGAGCATTCGAAATCCGCCATTCCCGAACTCGAACGGGACGTGCAGAAAGGCCGGGAAGCGCGGCAGGCGCGCGAGCGGCAGCGACAACAACTCGCCACCGCTGTGGCCGATCTGGAACGCCGCGCGGCCGATATCGAGCGAACCCTGCACCTCGGGGCCGACCGGCTCGAATCGCTGGCGGCCGACCGGCAACGCCTGGAGCACCAGGATACCGAACAGTCCGGACGCCTGGTTCAATTGCAGGCGGAATTCCAGACAGTCGAAAACGAAATCGCCGAAACGACCAAAGCACTCGACCAGTTGCTGACCCTCCAGACCGCATGTGCCGGGCGCGTCGACGTACAGTCCGCGGCCGAAACCGCCAGCCGCACGGCGCTGGCGACCGTTCAGGAAGATCGTTCGCGCGCCCGGGCGCAACTCGATGCGCTGAGGCGGATTCACGCAAGCGGCGCCGGACTCTATTCCGGGGTCCGCGAGGTGCTTGGTGCGGCGCGTGCCGGCAAGCTGAACGGAATCGAAGGCACGGTCGCCGAGCTCGTCGAGCTTCCAGAACGCTATGAAACCGCGATCGAGGTTGCGCTCGGTTCGCATCTGCAGGACATCGTCGTACGATCGTGGGCGGATGCCGAGGCCGCAATCGGCCACCTGAAAAAGGCGCGGGCGGGGCGAGCCACCTTCCAGCCGCTCGATACCGTCCGGACCGGGAACACGACCAAACCGCGGGAGCTCGATGGGACGACCGGGGTGCATGGGGTGGCCGCATCGCTCGTCGCGGTTGCGCCGCAGCATCAGGTCGTGGCCGATGCGTTGCTCGGCCGCACGGTCGTGGTGGACGATCTGCCGGCGGCACGGGCGATTCTGCGCAAGCTGCCGGGCGGTTGGACCACCGTGACTCTCAGTGGCGAGATCGCGCGGTCGGGCGGCTCGGTCACCGGTGGATCGGCGGTGCGCGAAAACGGCATGCTCACGCGCGAACGCGAACTGCGGGAATTGCCGGCCACGATAGCGGCGCTCGGCACGCGCGCCGATTCGCTGGCTGCCGAGCTGGATGCGGCCGGCCGCCTGCTTGCCGAGCATCAAGCGGAGGCACGCCGGCTAGCCGGCGTTCGGGTCGAGCACGAGGCGCGGTTGCGCGAGCTCGGCAAGCAGCAACGCCGGCTTTCCGGATGGTTGCGCGAACAGGAAACCCGCCAGGGCGCCGATGCGGGACGCCAGCAGGAAGCCGCCGCGCGCATGCAGGCGCTCGAAACCGATCAGGTTCGCCTGCGGCGCGAGCGCGATGAGCTGGAGCCAGTTCTCGATCAAGCCCGCCAGAGTCATCAGCGCGTCGCGGGGGAGCTGAATCGCGATCTGCAACGATTGCAGGAGGCCGAACAACGTCTGACGGCCGCATTGCAGGAGCGTGCGGTGCTCGACGAGCGACTGCGATCCGAACGCCGCCAGCTCGCATCGCTCATGGCGCAGCATGAAACTGTTTCCGAGCAACTAACGCAACGTCTGGAACGGGCATCCGCCTTCGAAGGCGAACGAGCCGAACTCGACCGCCAATCGACCCACTCGAAGAAGGCAGCGGAGGAGGCCGAAGCGGAACGGCAACGCATCGCTGCCGCGCAGGAACCCGCCGAAGCCGCTATGCGCCAGGCGATGCGCCGTATTTCCGAATGCGAGCACCTGCTCGAAGGCGCGCGCCAGCGGTTCATGCAGATCGATCGCGAACGCGGAAGCGCCACGGTCGTGCTCGAACGGTTCCGCGGCGAGCTGGCCACCGTGCGCCAGCGCATCATCGACGATCTGGATTTCGACGATCCGGACGCATTGCTCGATTTGCCGGCCGAGGAGCTGGAGCTCGATCTGATCGAAGCTGAGCGGGAAATCGGGCGGCTCAAGGAGCGATTGCGCCGGGTCGGGTTCATCGGCGAAGAGGCGGTGCAGGAGTTCGAGCGCGAATCGGAACGGCACCGGTTTCTTTCGTCTCAGCTGGAAGATGTGCTGGCCGCGTCCACATCGTTACGGGAATTGCTGGACGATCTGCGCGGCACCATGCAGCAACGATTCGAGGCGACCTTTACCCAGGTTGCGACGGAGTTTTCGGCCGCGTTCACCATGCTCTTCGGTGGAGGCACGGCCAAGCTGGTGCTCATCGACAACGAAGATGGCGGACCGGCGGGCGTCGATATCGTGGCGCAACCGCCGGGCAAGCGCCTGCAATCGCTGGCGTTGCTCTCCGGTGGCGAGCGCGCGCTCACAGCCGCCGCGCTGCTTTTCGCCATTCTGCAGGTGAATCCGTCGCCGTTCGTGCTGCTGGACGAGGTGGATGCCGCGCTGGACGAGGCCAACGTCGTCCGCTTCCGGGAGCGATTGCAGCAGCTCGCCAGCGAAACCCAGGCGATCATCATCACGCACAATCGCGGCACGATCGAAGTCGCCGATTCACTCTACGGTGTCAGCATGCGCGAGGATGGCGTGTCGACCGTGCTCTCCATGCGTATGGCTGGGGAGATGGCGGGATAGTCTCGTTCCGTGCGTTTTGTATGAAGCGAGCGCACCGCCTACAGCGGCTGCGAAACGACCTGCCTGCAGACTTGGAGTTCGGTGACCTCGGGGGACTCGCTGCGGCGAGGAGATCCTTCGACTTCGCTCAGGACGACGGGGTTGGCGAATTTGTCAAGGGCAAGAGGCAAAGTGGGAATGGGCAAGAGGCAAAAGGCAATGGGCAATAGGCAAAAGTAATATGGAATCCGCTTGGGCACGACGAGATACCCATCATCGCTCCGGCATGGTCCCACCGTTGAAACGCTGGGC
>JBIQLF010000086.1:4722-14042 GCA_044464585.1 Thermomicrobia bacterium | reverse complement strand
CTGAACGGCACGATCTGGCGCATGAACCGCTGACTCACGCCACGACATTCGATTGTCGTGTACCGGATCCAGGTCAGCGGAAAGAAATGCGCAGCGCATGTCCTCCCCTTTCCTCGCGCACGGGGGAAGGGGCCGGGAGATGGAGACTTTCCGAACCCGCCCCGTTGCGATACCCGGCATTTCGTCTCATACGGAATCCGGATGTGCTCCAAGTGTTCCCAACCTTGAAAGGCTGGGCTAACACTCCCGGATACGGAATTCGGATTTCGTCTGAGAGCGGCTGCGAAACGACCTGGCTGCAGACTCGGCGCTCCGTGGCCTTGGGGGACTCGCTGCGGCGAGGAGATCCTTCGACTTCGCTCAGGATGACGGGGTTGGGGAAGGGGCACGTCTTGGACGAACCGCGCTCGCTCGCGGAAATGGGAAAGCGGCAAAGGGCAAGCGGCAAACGTGGAGATGGGATGCGGCGGACGGATGACGGGTGGACGGGTCTTGGGAGAAGCCCCGACTCATACGGAATCCGCGTGGGCACTGTGGGATATTCACCATCGCTCCAGCGCGATCCCACCGTTGAAATGCTAGGCTACTACCCTTGAGGAATCACCTGGATTTCGTATCAGACGGCTTCTCCGTGCGCGGGGAGCGGCGAGAGGGCAGCATTCGTCCGGATTCCATAGTAGACAACGGCGCGGCGGGCGAGCCAACCCCCCGAACCTCGGGGGACTGTTTCCGTTTGGAGAAAGGCGGCTCGGTTCGCCGAGCCGCCTTCCGGACACATTACCGCCCTGCTTCCTCCCCCATGGGCTTCATCGATGGCGCGGCGGGAGTCGGATCATCGGTCCAATCGAATGCCGGGGCCAGACCAGACGATAGATCCCACACCTCCAGATCGGTAATCGTCACCGGAAGCGGCGCGCCATTCGCGGTCGATCCCCCATCGACGAACCCGATTTGTGCCTTCACCTTGCCCGCCAGCGCGGCATCTGGCAACGCGATCGCGACCAAGGCATCGAAATCGTTGCCTGCCAGAATGGCGTACCCGTGATAGACCGCAATACCGAGGACATTTTCCACCCCCGGCGTCGGATCCGCCGGCAGTGCGGCCAACGTGCCCGTCACCGTCAGCGATCGATAGTCGTCCTGAATCGGCAGATACCCCGACCCGACGAAGGCATTCCCCTCGGTATCGAACTGGAGATACACGTCATAGCAATTCCCGGCGGTATCGACCCAAAAACAGAACCCCACCGAGAACTGCCCACCCTCTGGAATCGCAGGGGTCTGAAAGGAGACTTCGGCATAGAAGTCGGCAAGCGCCACATCAGCCGGCAAGAGCTTGAATTCTCCCGGTTGGAGCTGCGTCGTACCCTCGATCCCCGTGGCGACCGGGTCGAATTCGATCGAGACCCCGAACGCATCGTCCAGCGTGGCATCGGGATCGACCCACGGCTCGGTGATCGGCTCCATACCCGATGCATCGGCCGCGACACCAGGAGCGGGAACGGAGGTCGAATCTTGCGCAAACGCCGGCGATACCCCGGCCAGAGAAGATGCCAGCAACGAACAACCCAAAACGAATCCACACAATACGCGCCACATAATGACTACATACTCCTCGAATACACACTTTGAATCGAATACGACCAACGAAAAACATCGTCCGATATCGTTCTCGAACACCATTACCTGAGAACGCGATGCCCGCTCGTCTGGGCAACCTCCTTTCCCGCGAACCGGCCGCCGGTCCGGCGGAATCCGCTGCTTCGCGGATTCCGCTGCATGATACCTATTCCAGCCCAAGCAGTTCCAGCGAATTCCGGTGCAGCATCCGTTCCAGCGCATCGATCGGCACCGGCGGCAATCCCGTTCCGGAAATCGGATCGTTGACCCGCCAGAGCGCGTCCATCGTTTCCTGCGGCGAGGCGATCGGATAGTCGGAACCGAAGAGCAATTTGTCGAGCACCGCCCACTCGGTCGCGATCCGCATCGCGTTGTAATACGACCACGGCCGGTAGAAATTCGCCGAGATATCGGCATAGACATGCGGATGCTTTCGAATCACCACGAAGCAATCGGTCTGCCAGGGATGGCCCATATGCGCCAAGATCATCCGCAAGTTCGGGAAAGCAGTCGCCACCCGGTCGATATGCCGGGGATGGGCGAAATCGAGATCGGCGAACCGCACCGGCGACGTGCCCTGATGAAAGAGAATGGGCAGTCCCAATTCCTCGGCTCGCTCGAACACTCGAAATGCCTCTGGCCCGAGCGGATCGAAATTCTGGTAATTCGGACCGAGCTTGATCCCCCGCAAACCCAGATCGCCGGTCGCCCGCTCGATTTCGTCCAGCGCCTTCGGATCGAAGGGATGCACCGTCAGGAATCCGATGAACTTTTCCGGATGCGCCTGCACGAACGCCGCCGTATCGTCATTGACGCGCGGCGTCTCATAGATGAGTTGCCCGTCGTCCGGCAGATCGCCCCGGGGATCGGACGCGATATTGAACACGATCGCCCGGTCGACACATTCCATCGCCCGCACATGATCGTCCCAGGTATGCGCGGTCGAGGCCGATTGATCCGGCCGCCATTTGCTGTCCAGCTCGGCGCCGGTCGTTTCCGGCGCGACTCGATGGCGCGGGGTGTGACTGTGAACATCGACGATCATGACGAGTGGTGCGCTCCTCGGTTTTCCGCTCGACGCGCGAGCAGACCTATCCCCTGGTTTTCACCGGCTGAGAGAGCCGGTTACGGCAGGATAGCGAACCGCGGCCAATTGTGGGGGCGCCCGACCACACAATCGATATCGGCCCTCGTCCCGCTCGACCGCCCGCGCATCATGGCCCCGGCTGGTACACCGCGAAACGGCTGGAAACCACTCGTCTCCCGTCAATGCGGGTATACGAGTTCATCCCGGTGGCAATCCAGATCCGACCGGTATTCAGGTTGGCCGACAGATCGACTTGGGTGACCACCTGGCCGTTGACCGCCAGCATTCCGGTGGGCCCCTTGGCGATCACCTCCAGCGTGATGCTTGCGCCCGGAGTCGCATCGACGGTCGTCATTCCTTTCGCAAAAGGCGCCGCATTGCCGACCGAGATACTCCACTGACCGTCGGTATCGACCACGAATCGGAACTCGCGATTGTCATTGTTGTCCCGGATCCCGATTCCGTAGTCGGACACCGTCGACATATCGTCCGAATTGACGAAGGTCGCCACCACATAGCAATCCTCTGTTGCGACAGAGCGGGCATAGACGACATCGAAATCTCCCTCGCCCTTCTGCCCCAATCCGAACGGGCTTGCCTCCCAGAGCGTCCCTCCGGCGAGCGCGTTGTTCCGCTCCTTCTGGAACACTCGGGCCAGCAGGGCACTCTCGCTCTCGCCCGGTGTCGGCGTAAGTGTGGGAAGCGCCGTCGCCGGGGATGGGGTGGGAGATGCGGCCTGATCGCGGCCCGAGACGAAGGCGCCCGGCGTCTGCACGACCGCGGGGCCGGGAGTCGGGCCGGGCTGATCTCCACCGCCAACCGGCAGGACGCCATCGCTCGGAAGTTCCCAAACCGAAAAGTCGGAGATCGAAATGGTCACGGGCGGTTCCGGGGTTCCTTTTTCGGCGACCCAGCCCACCTTCGCGCGCACATCGCCAATACCGCTCACCCCCAAATCGACCTGCGCGAGGATTTGGGCGTTGTTTCCCGCCACGATGGCAACCTGGTCGTAGAAGATGAGACTCAGGGTATTGACCGCGCCGGGGGTAGAATCGAGAATTGCCGCGTTGGTGACGGTGTCTGTCTGCTCCACCCGGTAGCCATAATCTGCCGTGACGCCCAGTCCCCAGTATGTCGATCCGGCATCGCTCAAAATCGAGAGATCGTAGTAGTTCCCCCGGCCATCGTCCCAGAACGTGAATCCCATCATCCAGTTCTGATCGGGTGTGGCTGGCACCACGAACGAATACTGGGCGAAGAACTGTTCGACCTGGACGCCGCTGGACAGATATTCCGGAGCGGCCGATTCGAACGAGCCGGTCGCTTCCAGGGGGCCAGCGACCGGCGGCGTGACCCGCGCAATGGCCAGCGCGTCCCGTAGCGTGCCCTCCGGATCGGCCCGCGGATCGGCGATCGCACGACCGCCCGCGTCCCCCGGCGCCGGTTGGAATGCGGCGCCGATCGCACCGGCGGCCGGGGCGGTTCGTCCTCCGAGGATCAGGCACGAAATCATCAATGTAAGCGCGAAAACGATTCGCAATTTCCAAGTCATCTACCGGCCCCTTACGACAGATTGCAGCATGTTGCTCGCCAGCCGGTCGTCACCGGCCGTAACCCGAGCTTAGGGGACGACCCGTTGCCTGCCTATACGTCATTCTCCCCATATCCTCGGGCAAACGAGTGACCGGGGCGGGCTCGGCCGAGGCTCGCATCCTCTCACACCGGTGTGGACGAGCCGGATCGTGTGCGGGCGGCCGCTACTCGGCAGCCAGCGAATAGACCGCAACGCCGGAATAGGGTACCTGCCGCCCTGCGACGGTATAGGTGTCGAACATTCCGCTGCCGATGTAGACATCACCGGCGCTGAGATTTCCAGAGAGATCGACCTGCGTTACGACCACGCCGTCGATCGCCAGCAGCCCAAGGGGACCGCGCGCGATGACCTCCAGCGTAGTGCTGGTCCCCGGACCGGCATCGAAATTCGGTACGACCCCTCGTTCGACCGGCGCCCCTGAACCCACCGCCAATCCCCAACCTCCATCCGATGCCACCACGAACCGATATTCGGTATCGTCGTTCAGATCCCGGAATCCGATCGCCATGTCGAAACGCTTCGACACATCGGCCGGGGCAGCGAATGTCGCCGTGACATAGACATCCGCAAGTTCGACTCCCGCCTGCACGAAACTGATCCCGCTATCTCGCTGGAGCAACATATCCGGCGGGAGAACGGCGACTGGCTCGTTCGCCATCGCGATCGACCGTTGCTCGTCGAATGCCGCCTGGAGTTTCAGGCTGCCGCCGGTGGAGATGGCGGTGCTTGTCTCTGGAGTCTGGGTTGGCGGGTTCGGCACCGGAGACGCCTCGGTCCCGGCCCCGTCCGGCGAAAGATCCCAGACAGCGAAATCGGAGATCAAAAAACGCAGCGAAAATGGCGTGCTTGGATCGTCCGCCTGAAACCCGACCTGCGTCATCACATCCCCGGAACCGGTGAGGGGACCGAGATCCACCGTCGCGGCCACGGCCATATCGTTCCCGGACAAGATGGCGACACCATCCACCACCACGACGCCGATGGTATTGAGCGCGCCGGCGGTGAAATCGATGGCTCCCGGCCCCAGATAGCCCTGCTGCAGGGTCTGCTGCGTGGCTCCGGTCTGCTGCTCGAACGACCACGTCGCCGCGCCATCATCGGCCCGGATGAGGAAGGCGTAGGAGTCGCTCGTATCCTGCGCCCAGAACACGATCCCGATCGACCAGATACCGGCGGGTTGTTGCTCCGGCGCGAAATAGACGGTGCGGGCATAGAAATCGGAGAGATGGACCCCAGCGGGGAGCAATTCCAGACCCGCGGGACCCAAGTGAAATTCGTCGCGCAATGGGCCGGCAATCGGGTCGGCGCGCAGCGCCAGAGCGCGCGCGTCTCGCAAAGTGCCATTCGGGTCGGAACGAGGGTCCGCCAGCGAAGCCGGACCGGGTGTTGCCGGTTGCAATGCCGCCGTGGATCCGCCTACCGGCCAGATCGCTCCCAACACCAGCGCACCCAACAAAACGAGCAGCCAGCGTGTATGCCTCATTGCCTCCTCCTGGACGAATTCCGGATGACGACGCAGGGGGAGCAGCCCAGCCGTTCGGGGTGGGGAACGCCTCGGAGCATCGAGCCCCTACCGACGGGTTCGACCGAACTCCGTAATACATCGCGACCGGAATAGGAATAGGCTCCCGAGCGCTGGGCCGAACGCCATACTCCGCCAACTCATGATCCTCGCTCAGTATAGGGTCGAGGCCCGCCTTCGGCCGAAATGCAAACGAGGTGGCCAGCGCTGGCCACCTCGTTCTATATCGCTGGAAGGACGTGCGTCATCCCCCGAGGGAATAGACGGCAAAGTTTGCGAACGGAACTTGCCGCCCATCGACGCTATCCGAGGCATACATCCCGGTACCGATCCAAATATCGCCCGCGTTCAGATCGGCCGAAAGATCGATCTGCTGCACCACCTCGCCATTGATGGCCAGCAATCCGGTTGCGCCATAGGCAACCACCTCGATCGTGTTGGATGCGCCCGGTGAAGGATCGAAATTCTCGACGGTGCCCCGCACAACCGGCGTGCCGGTTCCAATGGCCAGCACCCATTCCCCGCTCGACAGGACGACGAGCCGGTATTCCATGTCGTCATCGACATCGCGGAAGCCGATTCCGACATCGGAGCTCGTCGACATATCGCTGGGATTGACGAAAGTGACCGTCGCGTAGAAATCGCTGAGCGCGACATTCGCCCGCGTGATGTTGAATCCCGCCGTGGTCTGTTGCAGCGTTCCCGTCGAAACGATCGAAATCGGAGCGCTCGCCATGGCCGTCGTTCGCGCCTGGTTGAAGATCTGGGTCAGCATCAGAGTGCTGCCGGCCGATCCCGCGGCCGTTGGCGCTGGTGGCGGAACCTGGGTCGGCTGCGTCGGAGGAACCGCCACGGTCGGCGCGACTGGCTGGGTCGGTTGGACTGGTGGAACAGCGACTGTCGGCGCGATTGCCGGCTGCGTGGGCTCGGCGGGCGTCTCCGTGGTACTGGAACCGAACACCGCGGCCACCGCCGCCGGCGACAGATCCCACACCCGGAAGCTCGAGATCGAAACTGGCAATGTTTGCGTGGTGCTCTTGTCATCGGCCAGGAATCCGATTTCGGCCTGCACGTCGCCCATACCCGTTGCGCCGCCCAGATCGACCGAGACCGCCAGTTCGAAATCGTTCCCCATCAGCAGCGCCATACCATTGGTCACGACGAGCGCCAGATAGTTCTCGGCGCCGGGGGTGAAATCGATTGCGCCAGGAGCCACATCGCCCGACTGCAGGATCTGATACCCCGTCGCGGTCTGCTGCCCATAGCCCCATTTCGAAGCGCCGTTTTTCGATTGGATGAAGAGATCGTAGTAATTGCCCTGTCCGTCCCACCAAAAGGCGAACCCGGCCGACCATGAACCCGATGGCTGGGCCGGTGGCGTCACGAAGGTGGCGCTGGTGTACAGATCGGACAGCGAGACACCGCTGGCAAGATAACGGAAGTCCGTCGCGGAAAGACTGTCCTGCGCCTTGATCGGGCCGGCGACCGGTGTCGCCAGTAGCGAATAGACCAGCGCACCGGAGAGCGCGCCACTCGGATCCTCCCGGGGATCGGCCAAGCCATCGCTGCCCGTGTCAGCACCGTCCGGCGCGGTCGGCTCCGCCGGAATCGCCGTCGGGAACGCAGCCGGTTCGGTTGGCTGCGCTGGGATTGCCGTCGGGAAGGCGCTGGGTTGCGTTGGCTCCGCCGGTTGGGCCGATCCGCCAAGATCGGTGACGCTCAGGTTGTCGAATCCGGCCAGCAACAGATCGGTGGTGTCGCTGTTCTTCCCCGCGCCGATGAACACATTGCCGCTGGTATAGGTCGAATCCTGAGCGGTCAAAAGCGTCTGCCCATTGACGACCCCAGAGATCGTGCTGCCCTGGCAGATGATTTCGATCCGGTTGTTGGCGCTCCCGAGATGCACGACCGATGTATCGGTTACCGTCGCCAGGTTCTCGACGCTGTTGCCGTCGTATCGCCAAATATTGGCCCGGCCCGTATCTGGATGGACTTCCACCATATAGCCGGTGCCGGAGCCGTCATCGCGGCAACCGACAAAGGCATATTTGCCAGTCAGATCCCCGGCAATCGAGAAATCGACCATCGCCTGGACGTCGGTCAGCTCTGGAACCGAGGTATAGGCATAGAGATCGCCATGCCAGCCCGGCTGGAGTGTCTGGATGATGAACTGGCTATTCTGATAGCCAAAGGTGAATTGCGATGGATCGGGCGACTGGTTGCTCAGTAGTCCGGAACCCGAGGAATCCATCGAGTCGGTCCAGGTCGTCCCCTGGGCGGAAATCCCCTGAATGCCACCCACCCAGCTCCCGGTCAGCGCAAGCAATGTGACGATCAGACCAATACGGAATAGACGATACATCTTCGACCTTTCCATCAAATAACGGAAAACCACTATCGCGAACACTGCGCGCAGTATACCGGGAAGATCCGGAATCGAGGAAAATTCGGCTGGACCGGAGCCGAGTGCACCGCCGCGATTGCCCCATCACGCCCCAGGCATCCTTGCCGGCGCACTGGGCCGACCGCGCTCCCGGACCTCGCTCGGGTAGCCCGGAAACCCGGGAACGCAGATTCACCAATCGGCGTTCCCGGGAGCGCGTCGATGTCCTATGGCAGCGGCCACACCTGGAAATCGCTGACGGTCGATGTCCGGCCAGAGATGATGTAGGGCTGATTCAACCCGGCGGCCACCCAGACATCTCCCGATGCCACCGATGGCGACAGATCCAGCACCGCCACCACCGTGCCATTGATGGCCAGATAGCCGGTTGCGCCATCTGCCACCACTTCGATGGTGTTCTGCTTGCCGGGCTTGGATTGGAATCCATGCGCCGTTCCGCTCTGGTAGGCGGGCTGATCCCCGATCGCGAGCATCCAGGTATCGTCGGAGGTGATCGTGAGCCGGAGTTGGTTGTTCCCTTCCACGTGCCGGATACCGAATCCGACCTCATAGGGCACGCTCAGATCGTCCGGATTGGTGAAGGTCGCCCGCGTATACGAATCGACCGTCTCGATCTCGGGGAAGATTCCCTGGATGACCCCGACGCCCTCGACCAGATCGCCACTCGCCGGCCCGAAGAGCGCAGTGCCCGCCGTCGCCTGAGCGCGCAGCTCTTCGAACCGCTGCACATCTTCACTGGCAACGTACCGGTCGCTGCCGCCCGTGGATTCGACCGTCGCCTCGGCTGGCGCTTCGGTGGCCGGCGGCTCGGTCGCCGCCGGGGCCAGGGTCGCTTCGTCCGGCGCGGCATTCGAGATCGTCAGGGCGGTCGGCGTGTCGGTTGCCGGTTCTGGCGTGGCCGTGGGCAACGCCGTTTCGGTCGGAACCATCGTCGGAGTCGGCGTGGCCGATGCCGCCGGCCGGAATGCTCCGCTTTCCGAACCGCCCGACTGGAAGATGCTGACCGCCTCTTCGGTGGACGTGCTCGTCGGAACCGGCGTCTCCGTGGGAATCCGGGTTGCGGTCGGCTCAAGAGTCGGTGTCTCGGTCGGAA
>JBIQLF010000086.1:0-4622 GCA_044464585.1 Thermomicrobia bacterium | reverse complement strand
AGGGTCGGGGTTTCGGTTGGAACAGGAGTCGGCGTCTCCGTCGGCAAAGGTGTCTCCGTCGGCGTCTCGGTCGGGGTGTCCGTGCTCGTCGGAGTCGCCGTCGCGGTAAACGTCGCCGTTGGCGTATCCGTCGGTGTTTCCGTCGGTGTAGCGGTTGGCGTCGGCGTATTCGTATGCGTTGCCGTTGGAGTGTTCGTCGGCGTTGCCGTGTGGGTCGGTTTCCGGGTCGGCGTGTGCGTCGCCGTCGCCGTCGGCGTTCTGGTCTCGGTCGGTGTCTTCGAGGGCGTGACCGTCCGGGTCGGCGTGTTCGTCACCGTCGGCGTCGCCGTATTCGTGGGCGTATTGGTGACGGTGAATGTCGCCGTCGCGGTCGGCGTCATGCTCGGAGTCGGTGTGATGCTCGGTGTGAGCGTGACGGTTGGGGTCGGAATGATGACTTCGTCCCGCACCCCCAGCAGATGCAGATGCTCGTCGCGGCTGCCGAAGAAAATGCCGCTCTCGGCCACGGCGGGAGACGAGAGAATCTCGTCGGCGTCTTCCCACGACCATTGCAACGCGCCGCTGGCGGTGTCGATCGCCAGCAACGCGCCGCTATTCGCCCCGGCATAGACGGTATCGCCCACCACCGTTGGCGACGCATAGAATCCCTGATCGCTCGGATAGACCCAGAGCGCGGCTCCGCTGGCGGCATCGAACGCATGCAGCCCGATCGAGCTGCCTGCGAACACGCGTCCATCCGCCACCGCCGGCGACGAGTTGACGAACCCGCCCGCCTGCTGCACCCAGATCACCGTTCCATACGCGGCATCCTGCGCCAGCACCGCGCCGTCGATCGTGCCGTAATAGACGACCCCGTTCTCGACCGCGGCGGTGGAGAAGATGGCCGTCGCTCCGGCGGCATTCCAGCGCATCCCGCCGGTCTCCGCATCGACCGCATAGAACACGCCATCCACGCCGCCGATATAGACGACTCCGTCAGCAACCGCTGGCGATGCATAGAAGCTCGCACTTCCCTGGAAGGCCCATCGCTCCGACCCATCGGTGAGTCGCAGGGCATAGAGTCGATCGTCATAGCTGGCGATATAGACTGTTCCACCCACCACTGCCGCCGAGGCAACGATCATGTCACCCGTCTGGAAGTGCCAGCGCTCGTCGCCCGTGGCCGCATCGAGCGCATAGACATTGCCATCCTCGCTGCCGATCACCACCAGACCGTCGACGACCGCTGGAGACGAAAACACCTCGCCTTCGGTGCGAAACCGCCAATCGATCTCACCGGTCTGCACGTCGACCGCATAGACCGACCCATCGCCGCTCCCGAAATAGACCGTTCCGCCCACCACCGCGGGCGACGATTGCACATCGCCCCCGGCATCGAAACTCCAGAGTTGCTCCACGGCGCCGGTATCGAACGGTCCCGGTCCATCGGATTCGCCCCGGCGGGCCGGATCGTTCCGGAACATCTCCGGAGGAAGCGGAACCGGACTGGCGGCCGCTGGGGTCCCCGCATCGGGAGATGCGGTGAGCGGCGCGCCGATCGTCTGCGCCGCGGACGAGCTCGCCACGAGCCAGCCGCTCAAAACCAGCGCCAGCAACACGCATCCGGTCGATCGCGCGAATGAGAGCAAATGAGTTCGAGGAGAATGCATCAGTCGACATCCGATCTGCACGGTGGCCTGTCGATCATCTGGCCGGCACCCGAGCAGAGGCACGCGCATCAGGTGTTGCCAGTCGAGAAAACGCGAATGTATTTCCATTCTCTCATACCAGCCCCGTCTTTTCTCCGATCCTCATTTCGTGCGAAGCAGTGTACGTACGACTAAACTTCCATTTGTGAAGATTCGAGGCATCGAAAGAAAGGATGCGAAATGGCCAGGAAAGAACGCACATTCGAAACCAGTATCGATATCCCCGCCGGTACGCGGGCGGAAATCATCGGTCTCTGCAACCAGCAACTCGCCGACACGTCCGATCTCTATTCGCAAATCAAGCAGGCGCACTGGAATGTCAAGGGACCGGAATTCATCTCACTGCATTTGCTCTATGACTCGCTGGCCGAAGAAATCGAACCCTATGTCGATATGATCGCCGAGCGCGTCACCGCATTGGGGGGCTACGCGACTGGCACCACCCGCATGGCCGCCGCGAATTCCCGCCTGCCGGAGTTCCCCACCGATGTCACCCTGGGACTCGAAACCGTCGAGGCGCTGGTCGAGCGGTATGCCAACTATGCGGCCAGCACCCGCGCCGCCATCGAGGAGTCGGACAAGGCCGGCGACCAATCGACCGCCGATCTCTTCACCGAAATCTCCCGCGTCGTCGACAAAGGTCTCTGGTTTCTGCAAGCGCATCTCCAGAAGTAGGACGCCCTTCCATACCCAATGACCGAAACGCCGCCGGGGAATTCCCCGGCGGCGTTTTCCATGAGTGTCGATACGAAGACCGGACGCTTCAGTCGTGCTGATCGGCCCCTTCGTCGGATGCGTTCTTCGACTTCCGCATCGATGCGCGGTCACTCGATAAATCGACCAGCGCATTGACGAGCACCCATGCGGCCATCAGCAAGAACAGCAACCAGGCGACATCGTTGAGCTCGGTCAGTGAAAACATGTCACTTCGGTCCGGTGTGGAGGCAAACATCCATCATGGATCGATCATACCGCCTCCGATGCCGTTTCCGGAGAACCATCCGGTCCCCATTTCCGGCACGTACGTACGCCTTCCCGTCGCCATCGCAGGAATATTCGGCGTCCGTACGCACCGTTTTCCGTTCTCGCCCTCGAAGCGCGACCGCCGGTCACATATTCTCGGGTCGCTCGGCCAGCGTCAGCGAAACCGTTAGCGTCTCGCCTCCGCGCAACACATCCACTTGAACGGTGTCACCCGGCTCGTGCGTGAACAGGATCTCGGAGAACGCGTCCTGCGCATCGATCTTGACCCCGTCGATGGCAACGACGATATCGCCCTGCTGCAATCCCGCGGCCTCGGCTGGACCGCCCGGCGAGACGGCGGTCACATACACACCGTTATCCACCGGCAAATTCGCCTGAGCGGCATTTTGCCAATTGATCGTCTGATAGCTGATCCCGAAGAACGGATAAACCACATGCCCATTGGCGATCAGCTTCGAGACGATACTCTGCACCTGGTTCCCGGGCAGCGCGAAGAACAACCCCTGAATCGACTGGCCGCCCTGTTCGGAAAGCCCCAGGGTATTGACGCCGATCACCTCGCCATGGAGATCGAAGAGCGGTCCCCCCGAATTGCCAGGGTTGATCGCGGCATCATGCTGGATCAGGTTGTTGTAATTCGATTGGGGCAAATCCCGCCCCAGCGCGCTGACGATCCCTTCGGTCACGGTGTTGGTGAATGTGCCCAGCGGCGACCCGATCGCCAGCACCGTTTCACCCACCTCCAGCGCATCGGAATCACCGAAACTGGCCACCGCGGGCAGATCGCCCTGAATTTGCACGACTGCCAGATCGCTGAGGGAATCCGATCCCACCAGGGTGGCGGGACGGCGTTCCCCATTGGACAGAATCACCAGAAAATCGTCTCCACCCTGCACCACATGCCAATTGGTGACGATATGCCCCTGATCGTCGATGATGAATCCGGTTCCCGATCCCACCGGTTGCACCGTGTCGAAGCCCTGGAACTGCTGCTGATTGACGACCGTAACCACGGAATCGCCGACCTGTTGCACGACCGCGACCGCCTCATTCGAAGCCGGCGGCAACTGGTCTTGTTGAGCCACGATGGACGCCGCGGGCGATCCCTGGTTCCGCTGCCCCTGGGCGGCCGTGGGCGACACATCGACGCGGGAAAGCCCCCATCCGCCCAACACGCCGATCAATAATCCGACGATGAACATGAAACGAAGCGTGCGCATGAGAATCACCTTTGCGAACGAGAAATGAGAACGACCATCTCCCCTCTCGATTCTACGAGCACGCTTCGTCCCTGTGGAAAATCATCGACCCGTCTACGACACCACGACCGTTCCGGTCATGAACGGATGCGGCACGCAGAAATACGCATACGTGCCCGGCGTGTCGAATGTGAACGAAAACGATCCGCCCGGAGAGATCAATGGTGAGGCGAAAAGCTGAGCGCTCGAACGGACCTTGTGGGTCACCGTGTGCTGCACCACGTCCTTGTTCGTCCAGATCACCGTCGTTCCGGCCGGGATCGCGATCTCCTGGGGAACGAACCTGAACGACTGGATCGATGCCTGGAACACCGCCTTGGGTTCCGCCAAGGGCGATCCGGCAGGCGATGCCACGGGTGACGCGGCCGGCGACGCCTGGGGCGACGCCGTGGGAGTCGCATCCGCGGCCAGCACGACCTCATCCACGATTGCCAACCCGGCAACGACCGCCAACGCGCTCGCCATCAACTGGCGACGATCCGAGCGAAACGAGTGCGGAAACGAACGCGTACCCATCAGTTTTCTCCAGTATTCCCTACGCTCTTGCCCACAAAACCCCGCAATGATACCGCGCAATTATTCCCCTGCCGCATAGTAGCCCAGCCGAAGTGACACCCCTCACGCCCCCACTCCCCAACCCAAGACCCAAGACCCAAGACCCAAGACCCAAGACCCAAGACCCAAGACCCAA
>JBIQLF010000085.1:0-14221 GCA_044464585.1 Thermomicrobia bacterium | reverse complement strand
AGCCCGGAGCCCGGAGCCCGGAGCCCGGAGCCCGGAGCCCGGAGCCCGGAGCCCGAAGTCAGAGTACGAGCTTGCCCGTCTTCTCGCCCCAGGGCGCCATACCGGTCGGTTCGAATCCGGCTTTGTGATACATGCGTTCGGCGATCGTGTTCTCCGGTTCCCAGGCGATATTGACCTCGGTGTACCCCTCGTCGCGCATTCGCCGCAGTACGCGTTCCAGCGCTTCCTTTCCCAAACCCTGGCCCTGGTAGTGCTTGTCGATCATCAAGCGAAAGAGCCAGACGCTGCCATCCTGCCAGGCGGTGCCGTACATCAGGAATCCGACCATCGTGCCGCCCCGGTAGATGCCGAACGGCTTGAGCTCCGGGTGATAGAGGGATTCGGCGATCGACCAGGCATTCGACCGGACGAAGTGGGTCTGGTCGGGTTCCAGTTCGAGCGAGGCCGCTTTTTCCCAATTCTGGATCGTGATTGGCATGAGGACGATCATCGGCTGGCTACCGTTGCAACACGCCACCGTCGGTCGCGACCATCGCTGCCTCGATCTCATTCTTGGTGGCGGCCAGAAAATCCCCGGGCATCGTGTGTTTGAGCGCCGAGGCCGCAAGCCCCAGTTCCAGCGCCCGCTGCAGATCGTCCGGGTCGGCGATATAGCCGGCGATGAATCCGCCCGCGAAGGCATCACCGCCGCCCAGGCGGTCGACGACCTCGATGTCGACCCAGTCGGTTTTCTGCAATTGCCCGCTGGGGCCGAGGGCAACGCCGGCCAGTTTGAGCGACCGCGATTTCTTGCCCCGCTTGCGGGTGATCACGCAGACGCGAATCCCGAGCTTCTGCCTGGCCGCGGTCATCACCTCTTCCTCGTCGCCTTCGATATCGAAAAAGGTGCGCAAACCCCCGCGCGACGCGAACAGCACATCGACCTGGGGCGCGAGTTCCATGAAGGCGTGTTTGGCTTCCATCTCGGTCCAGAGTTTGGACCGGTAGTTGAGATCGAAGAAGACCGGCACCCCGGCATGATTGGCTGCCTGCATCGCCGCCATCGTTTCGGCGCGCGCGGTTTCGCTGACCGCCGGAGTGATACCGGAAACATGAAAGGCATTCGCTCCTTTCAGGATCGACGACCAATCGAACTCGCCTGGTTTCAGCCGGGCGAAGGCCGAATCCTTGCGGTCGTAAAGGACCGAGGAGGGCCGGGGATCGGAGGCCTCCTCCAGAAAGTACAGTCCCAACCGCCCCTCGTCTTCGTGGACCCAGTTGACATGCGAAATACCGACGCCGTGCGCGCGCGCCTGGCGGGCCATATAACGCCCGAGTCCGTTGTCCGGCATGCGGGAGACCCATTCGGCATCGACACCCAGACAGGCGAGCGTGACCGCCGAATTCAACTCCGCTCCGCCGGGACTCAGATCGAGCGAAATCGTCCGTTCCAGCCGCTCGTGCCCCGGCGGCGTCAGGCGAATCATTGCTTCCCCGAAACTGACGACACGCGGGCGCTTCGTTGCTTTTTCGGCCATCGGTTTCTCTTTCTCCCCGATATGTTCGAACGGCATAGTACGGCCCCAATCATACCGGTAAGCCGGTTCACTTCATTTCCCTCTTGACAGCGCACCGTCCGGTCGCCACACTCCGCATGCACGTTGTAAGACGCCGTGACGCGCACGGTGTGGACACAGAACATCGAGACCACACCGGGAGAAGGTGTTTCTGGGTTCGGGCGACTGGTTCCGGCCCCGTAGTCAGGAGAGTGAGGCAAGGATGGCTCGCGTCATTTTCGACAATGTCACCAAACGCTACAGCGGCGGGGTGACCGCGGTCTACCAGCTCAATATGGAAGTCCACGACAAGGAATTCCTGGTGTTGGTCGGTCCGTCCGGGTGCGGCAAATCGACCGCCATGCGTATGGTCGCGGGGCTGGAAGAGATCACCGAGGGCCGCATCATCATCGGCGATCGGGTCGTCAACGATCTTCCCCCGAAAGATCGCGACGTCGCCATGGTCTTCCAGAGCTACGCGCTCTATCCGCACATGACCGTCTATGACAATCTTGCCTACCCGCTCAAGCTCCGCAAGGTGCCCAAGCAGGAGCGCGATCGCCGGGTCCGGGAGGCAGCTCGCACCCTGGATATCGAGCCATTGCTCGAACGCAAACCGAAAGCGCTCTCCGGCGGTCAGCGGCAGCGTGTGGCGCTGGGTCGCGCGATCGTCCGCAATGCGGATGTCTTCCTGATGGACGAGCCGCTTTCCAACCTCGACGCCAAACTCCGCGTGCAAACCCGCGCCGAGCTGATCAAGCTGCACGAGCGCGTCAGCACCACCACCATCTATGTGACCCACGACCAGGTTGAGGCCATGACCATGGGCGACCGCATCGCCGTCATGAGCCTGGGGGTGCTGCAGCAGCTCGATACCCCACAGCGACTCTATGACATGCCAGCCAACAAGTTCGTGGCCGGGTTCATCGGTTCACCCTCGATGAACTTCATGGACACGACTATCGAGCGGCAGGACGGTCATCTGTACGCGGTCAATTCCGAGGTGCATATGCGGGTTCCGGAGCACCGGGGCGGCCCGCTGGAAAACTACATCGGCAAGAAGGTGATTCTCGGTATTCGTCCCGAGCATCTGGTCCCCTGGGATCATGCCAATGGCATCGCGCCGGACGATTCGAGAATTCCGGTGACGGTCGACGTGATCGAATTGCTCGGTAACGAGATCTTCGTCTATCTGACCATGGACAACGGCGATATCATCACCGCTCGCATGGATCCGGATCTGCATATCGAGCGCGGGCAGAAGTTCGATGTCACCGCCGCGCCGGACAAATTGCACTTCTTCGATCCCGAGACGGAGCACGGTATCTACGTCTAGACACTGCGTCAAGATAACGCGCGAACGGACCCGGCAACCGCCGGGTCCGTTCCTGTTTGCCGCTCTCCGAGACCAGTGCGGCATTCACTCCGCACATTACGATCTGGATGAGCTCGATGACGTGCTCCGGCTCTGTTCGCCGCTTTGCCGTTCGGATGCGTCCGAACCGTGGCTGTTCTTCTGTTGCGATGCGCTGGTGCTGTGGCCGCTCCGGTCGTGCGAAGACGAACCCTGAGCCTGACCGCTCTGTTCATGCGATGACGATCCAGAGGTCGTCCCACCTTCTGTCTGGGATGTCGATCCCTGGGTATGCTCGTGCTGAGACGAGGAGCGCGAATCGAGCAGCTCATCGGCCGAGACCGAGCGGATCTGAATCTTGCGGGGTTTGGCGGTTTCCGCCTTGGGCAACTCGAGCCGCAACACACCGTGCTGGAAACTGGCGTCGACTTTGCTCGCGTCGATATCGACGGGCAGGGTGATCGAACGACTGAATGTGCCGCGCGGCAGCTCGTGCAGGAACCAGGTCGCCTGGTTGGCATCGGAGGATTGCGCCACGTCCGGCGTCGAACCGGAGATCGTAACCGTGCCCTTGTCGACCGTCACATTGATGTTTTCCGGGTCGATGCCAGGCACCGCAGCGATGATGACCACTTCATCGCCGGTCGAATAGACGTCGAGTGGTAGGGGCATGCGGCTCCGGCCGTCCAGTGAACCGCCTCGGGACGTATTGCCGAACGACTCGTTCAACCATCGATCCATTGCGTCGCGCAGGGAAACGAGTTCGCCCGCGACTGGATAACGCGCAACCATGATTTCGTACCTCCTGATGTGAGCCTGGGACGATTGCTTCGCGACGTGAAGAGTAGTGCTGATATGACCAGACTCACTCATTCGATGATAGCGGTTGCTCCAATCGCCGTCCGATTTGCCGATGAGACGGCCTTTCATCGGGAGACATAACCGGGCGCGCCCCTCGATCAGGGCGCATTCGGTATGCTCCCCTCCGTCCGACTGTAGCGAATGGAGCCGTGCAATGCGCAATGACCGAGACCGACTGGCGTCCGCCACCGTTGCCGTCAAAGGGGGGTACCCGCACCAGCCAGGGGCAGGTGTCTCACCCTCGATTCAGCTGTCGTCCACCTTTGTGCATGCGGGCGACCCGTCCAATCCTGAAGACGGACGCTATTCCTATGGACGAGGCGGTTCTCCCGGTTACATGGAACTGGAATCCGCCATTGCCGGCCTGGAACACGGAAGCGACGCCGTCGTCTTCAATGCCGGTATCGCGGCCGCGATCGCAATCCTGACCCAAGGCGTCAACGGCACCGCGGTCGTTCTGCCCTACGATGCCTATTACGGTATCCGGGCGCGCGCATCCGAGCTGCTGTCGATGCGGGGTATCGAAGCGCGTTTCGTCGACCAAGCCAATCTGGACGATCTGCGTGAGGCATTGCGGGGCGCGTCTCTCTGCTGGACCGAAACCCCAACCAATCCGTTGCTTGCCATCGCCGATCTGGAAGCGATCTCGGAGATCTGCGCGGAGATGCATATTCCCTGGTTTTGTGACAACACCTTTGCCACGCCGATCACCCAGAACCCACTCGATCTCGGCGCGGCCGGTTCGATGCACAGTGTCACCAAATACCTCGGTGGCCACAGCGATCTCATTCTCGGCGCGGTCGCTGTTCGCGATGCCGAGCTGGCGCACCGGCTACGGAGTCATCGCAGTGATAGTGGCACGCAGCCGGACGGGTTCTCGTGCTGGCTGGCGCGGCGCGGAATCCAAACGCTGGCGGTGCGGTATCAGCGTCAGTGCGCCAATGCCCGCGCGCTGGCCGAGCGCCTGCACGGACATCCCGCGGTCGAACGCGTTTTCTACCCTGGATTGCCGAGCCATCCCGGACACGAGATTGCGAAGCGACAGATGGGCGGATATTTCGGTGGGATGTTGTCACTGATCGTGCGTGGTGGGCCGGAGGCAGCCCAGCGGGTGGTCGACCGATGCGAGATCTTCGTGCCGGCCACGAGTCTCGGCGGGGTCGAATCGCTCATTGAGCGACGTGCCCGGTGGGCAGCGGAATCGACGCATCCCGCGCTCCTGCGGCTTTCGATCGGTATCGAGGATGTCGAGGATCTCTGGCGAGATCTGGATGCGGCTCTGTCAGCACGCTGACCGGCCGGGAGTGCTTTGCGCGAAATCACCTTCCGTGAATTCGGACGCCTTGGGACCAAATCTGGCTCCGTGAAATTTGTAACGATTTTGTAATGGTCGTCACCCGAGGGTCACAGGCTTGCCATGCCGGGCGGACTACATTCGGTGCAGGCGAGGTGAGCTTCTTGGTCCGAGCGCAAAAAGAGAGAATTCTGCGCTTTCCTGGGAGACACCGAGCCGTGATTGGTCTCAGTGGATCCCAGGAGGGTCACGGAATGAGCAAAGTGGCTGATTTGGCCAGCGAACGGGTCGACCGGCGGACGATGATCAAGGGCACCGCCGGGGTTGCCGCCACCGGCGCCGCCTTGGGAATCGGTGGGCGCCTCGGTGGTAATAGCGCGAAGGCGAGCGCCCTGCAGGATGAGGTTCAGTCGATCGCCGAGGCGCGCGGGCTGACCCCACAGGACATCAAGGCAGCGCTCAAGACATATATGCCGAGCGGTGTGCATGATGATTATCTGCTGTTTGCGTCGGGCGGACACTCCGGCCAGGTGCTGGTCGTCGGTGTGCCGTCCATGCGGCTGCTCAAGCTGATCGCGGTCTTCACACCGGAGCCCTGGCAGGGATATGGCTTCTCCGATGATACGAAGGCGGTGCTGGCGGAGGGCGCGGTCGATGGCAAGGTGCTCGGTTATGCCGATACGCATCACCCGGGTCTGAGCGAAACCAATGGCGAATACGACGGGCAGTGGTTGTTCATCAACGACAAGGCCAATGCGCGCATCGCCGTTATCGACCTGCGTGACTTCGAAACCAAGCAGATCGTCAAGAACCCGCATTACATCAGCAATCACGGTGGCGCGTTCGTCACCCCGAATACCGAATACATCATCGATGGTTGCCAGTATGCGACGCCCAAGGCTTGGGGATATGCGCCGCTGGACGCCTATGTGGATCAATATCGTGGCGCGATGACCTTCTGGAAGTTCGATCGCGATGCCGGGCGGATCGACCAGGCGAAGTCGTTCTCGGTCGAGTTGCCGCCGTACTGGAATGACCTGGCCGATGCCGGTAAGGGCGCCAGCATGGGCTGGATGTTCTCGAATACCTTCAACACCGAGTTGTCCTATGGCACCGGCGGTGGCGATCTTCCCCCGGTCGAAGTCGGTGCGTCCCAGCGCGACATGGACTATCTGACGGTCATCAACTGGCAGAAGGCCGAAGAAGTGGTCGGTGCCGGCAAGACCGACGATGTGGCCGGGATGCCGATGATTTCGATGGCGACGGCGGTGGAAGAGGGCTTGCTCTGGCAGATTCCCGAACCGAAGAGCCCGCACGGGGCCGATGTCACGCCGGACGGCAAGTACATCGTCGTCTCGGGCAAGCTCGATCCGCATGTCACCGTCTATAGCTTCGAGAAGATCCAGAAGGCGATCGAAGAAGGCAAATACGAGGCGGATGACTTCGGTGTGCCGGTGCTCGATTTCGAATCCTGTGTCGAAGCGCAGGTCGAGCTCGGTCTTGGGCCCCTCCACACCCAGTTCGACGACAAGGGCCTGGCCTACACCAGTCTCTTCCTCGATAGCGGAATCGCGCGCTGGAAACTCGGCGGCGAGGGCGTCGATGATGGCTGGAAGCTGATCGACATGATTCCGCAGCAGTACAACACCGGTCACCTCTGCGCGGCCGAGGGCGACACGGTCACGCCCAATGGCAAATACCTGATCGGTCTGAACAAGTGGGCGCTGGATCGCTTCCATCCGGTCGGTCCGCTGCTGCCGCAGAACTTCCAGTTGATCGATATCAGTGGCGATCAGATGGAGCTTCTCTTCGACATGCCGATTGGCGTCGGTGAGCCGCACTATGCGCAGATGATTCGATCGGACCGCCTGGAGAATATCTGGGATGTCTATCCGGAGACCGGTTGGGATCCGCAGAAGCAGGCGCCGTCGGAATTCGCCACCCAGATCGGCAAGGAACGCATCGAGCGCGACGGCAACAATGTGACCGTCTATATGACCTCGATTCGCAGCACGATCCGCCCCGACTTCATCGATTTGAAGCAGGGCGACAATGTCACGATCCATCTCACCAACGTCGAGATGGCCATGGATGCGACGCACGGTTTCGCGATGCCTGGACAGAATATCCAGCTCAGCATCGAACCGGGTGAGACCACCAGCGTGAGCTTTGTGGCGGACAACGCGGGAACCTATCCCTACTACTGCACGGAGTTCTGCTCCGCGCTGCACCTCGAAATGATGGGCTACATGCTGGTCAGCCCAGCATAACCCAGATGGGCGCCAGCCAACCGGCTGGCGCCCATTTCTCACGATCGAATACGTGCCCGAGAGTGATGAAGAAAACAAGGAACTGAACCATGGAAATGTCTGTCGCCACTGCACCCACCGCCAACGCGAAAACGATCGACAAGCCCAAACGGGACTGGCGCGCAATCGCGCTTGCGAGCGTCCGCACTGCATGGTTGCAGATCGTGTTGACCGTGGCCGGTGGCGCTCTTCTCATCGGATCGATCTTCCTGCCCTATTGGAATATCGTTCTGCGCGCCCCGCAATACCCGAAGGGGCTGAAGGTCGATGCGTATGTCAACCGTCTCGAAGACATGCGCTCGGTTCGAGAAGTCGATGGCCTCAACCATTACATCGGCATGATCAAACTCACCGACGCCGCCAAGATCGAGCGCGCAATCTCGGTGTACGCTATCGCGCTGATCGCGATTCTTGCCGTAGTCTCCACGTTTCTTCCGGGTTGGTGGCGGACGCTGGCGCGCGTGCCAATGGCGCTCTATCCGGTTGTGTTCGTGGTCGACCTTTTTGCCTGGCTCTACTATGCTGGCCATTCGCTCGATCCCAAGGCCGCGTTGAGCAGCTCGATCAGCGAATTCACGCCGCACATCTTCGGAACTGGAACCATTGGGCAGTTCAAGACGCATGCAACATTCCAGTCCGGATTCTGGTTGGCGGTTGCCGCCATGGTGCTGGCGATCGTCGCGATTGCCCTGGACTGGAGGAATCGTCGCCATGTGGCGGCTTCCTAACGCATCGATCGCACGCTGGTGCGGGGCAGCGCTCCTCCTCGGGTTGCTGCTCCTCACCCCAAACCTCCTCACGAACGCCCAAACTCCCTCGGCCGAGAACCGAACTCCTGATCTGGTCGTCTGCAGCGATTGCGAGCTGACCTCGCTTCAGGATGCAATCCAGCAGGCCAGCGCCGGCGACCGCATCGAGGTTCGTGGCGGAACCTATCCGGGCGGTCTGGTGATCGAAACGTCGATCGAGCTGATCGGCATCGACCATCCCGTCATCGACGGTGAGGGCAACGGCACCCTGGTCGCGATCAACGCACCCGATGTCACGATCGAGGGATTCACCCTCCGGGGTAGTGGCAAGAGCCATGACAAGGAAGATTCCGGAATAACGGTCGATGCGCCGCGCGCCACGATCGCGAACAACACCCTGGAGGACGTTCTATTCGGCATCTATCTGCGCCAGGCGCCCGGTTCCGTGGTTCGGAACAATATCGTCGAATCAAAACCGCTCGATGTCGGTATGCGCGGCGATGGGATTCGCATCTGGTATTCGGACGACATCGTTCTCGATGGCAACACGGCCACCGACGGCCGGGACATGATTCTCTGGTATTCGAACAACGCGCTTGTCACGAACAACCTGTTCGATCGCAACCGATACGGCATGCATCTCATGTTCAGCGACAACGCCACGATCGAAAACAATTCGCTCAATAGCAACACGATTGGGCTGTATGTCATGTACAGCCGCAATGTCGAGATCATCGGCAATTCGCTTTCCAACAACGCCGGAGCGACCGGTGGGGGATTGGGTCTGAAAGATGTCGACGGAGCGCGTGTCGAAGGAAACCGCTTCGTCAACAACCAGACGGGTATTCAGATCGACACCTCGCCGCGCGAACCGAACATCCAGCACTACATCATCGACAATGTGATCGCGTTCAATGACATCGGAATTGCGATGCAACCGGCCGTGCGCAACAACACCATCACCGGCAATGCGTTCATCGATAACAATGAGCATGTGAGCTTGCTGGCGCGCGGACAACTGAAGGACATCACCTGGGCGGAAAACGGCCACGGCAACTATTGGAGTGACTACGCGGGCTACGATGCAAATGGCGATGGCGTGGGCGATATTCCCTACGTTTCGCAGCAGCTGTTCGAATCGTTGCTGGCCGATCATCCCCAACTGCGGCTCTTCTCCTACAGCCCGGCGTCGATGGCCGTCGATTTTGCCGCCAAGGCATTCCCATCGTTTCGCCCGGCCATCAAATTCGAAGATCCAAGTCCATCGATGAGCCCCACGGCTTCGCCCTATCTTCCCGCTATCGAAGGCGAGCCGCAGGCGCGCCGGGTGGTGCTCGGGTTTTCGGGTATTGCCGCGTTCGGCGCGGCAGCGTTGGGAGCGATGGCATTGCGACGACGAAGCCGGTTTGGCGGTTTCGAACGGCGCTCCCGAAATGAGGTATCGGTATGAATGACGAGCTGATCTCCGTGCCAGATGGGCATGGGCCCGCCATCTCGGTTGCCGGGGTATCCAAGTATTACGGCCAGTTCCCGGCGCTGAACAATGTTTCATTCGAAATTGGCCAGGGCGAATCGGCCGCTCTTTGGGGGCCGAACGGCGCCGGCAAGACGACGATCATGCGGTGCCTGCTGGGGTTGATGAAATATCAGGGCAAGATCACCGTGGCCGGATACGATCCGGTGGCCGAGGGACAGCAAGCGCGCACGGCGATTGGCTATGTGCCGCAGGATTTGCCGGTGCAGCCGATGACCGTTGGGGAGATGGTGGCTTTCATCGCCAAACTCAAACGCGCGAACCGAAACGACTCGCTCGACCGGCTCACCCTGCTGGGGATCGAGAACCAGGTCGACAAGGAGATTCGCGCGCTCTCGGGCGGAATGCGGCAACGGCTGGCGCTGGCGCTGGCATTGATCGGGAATCCGTCCATTCTCTTGCTGGACGAACCGACCGCCAGTCTCGACGCCAAGGGCCGGGCCGATCTGCTCCAGCTTCTGCACGGACTGAAGCGCAAGGGGATGACCCTCATCTTCTCCTCGCATCGTCCCGAGGATGTGCTGGCGCTGGCCGATCGCATTCTCATGCTCGATGGCGGGGTGCTTTCCGAAGAGCAATCGCCCAATGCCTTCAAGTCGGCACTGGGCAGCCAGTCGCGGTTGGTGGTCTTCCTGCGCAATGGGCATATGCAAACCGCCCTGGATACGCTCAGCGATATTGGGCTGGCGGGAACCGGTGAAGGAAAGGTCGTTTCGGTGCCGATCCGGATCGACCAGAAGGCCGAAGTGCTGACGGCTATGGCGCGCAATGGGGTCGACATCGAAGACTTCGACTGGGAGCAATACGCATGGACAAAACAGTAGTCGTGGCCATTGCGGCCAAGGAAGCCCGGGTCGGCTTGCGCAATCGCTGGTTCGCCCTCTATACGATCCTCTTTTCGATTCTCATCATTGGGTTCGTCGCGTTTGCGCTCAGCGGGTCCGGGCTGACCGGCCAAGCCGGGTTCGGGCGGACCTCCGCCGGATTGTTGAATCTGCTGTTGCTCATGGTTCCCCTGATCGCGCTCACGATCGGCGCCCAGTTGATCGCCTCGGAACGGCAGGATCGCAGTCTCGATTACCTGCTGGCGCAACCATTGACCGCCTTGGAGGTGTACGCCGGCAAGTTCATCGGCGCGGCGCTTTCGCTGATGCTGATGCTGCTCATCGGATTCGGGGGCGCGGGCGCGGTCATGGCGATTCGAGGCGGCGCGGGGGGCGCCGGCAGCTTTCTCATGCTGGTTCTGCTCACCTTGCTGCTCGGGTTGGCCATGCTGAGCGTGGGCTATCTGATCTCGAGTTTTTCCCGGCAGACGGCCGCGGCGCTCGGTATCGCGCTGACACTCTGGCTCCTCTTCGTGATCGTTGGCGACCTCGGCATCATGGGCAGCTCGATGGTGCTCGGGATGAGCACGGAGACCCTGTTGTCCCTGACCGCGCTCAATCCGCTGAATGTCTACAAGCTGGCCAGTGTCGATCTGTTGCATACGTCGCTCGACGTGCTCGGTCCAGCCGGCATCTACGCGGTCGATCATTTCGGGGCGACATTCTCCTACATCATGCTCGGTGTGCTGGTGCTCTGGATCGTCGTGCCGCTGCCGATCGGATACTGGCTCTTCAAACGAACGGACTTTCAATGATCACTCGCCGCAAGCTGCTCGTGACTGGAGCGGCGCTTCCCTTCGCACTGGTGGCGTGCGGCGGCGAGAACGCGTCCAGCGACGATCCACCTGCGATCAAATACGGGCGCGATGCCTGCAAACGATGCGGTATGATCATCTCCGAAGAGCGTTTCGCCAGTGGAATCGTCGACAGCAAGGGCCATGCCCGGGTGTTCGACGATGCTGGAGAGATGGTTGCGACCGTGCAGGACGAAGGGCTTGGCGACCAGCGCGTGTGGGTGCATGGCTCACCATCACTGGAATGGATGGATGCGCGTGACGCCTGGTATGTCGTCACGATGGACGTTCCCACACCCATGGGTTCGGGGGTCTTTCCCTTCGACACGGAGGCGGACGCGAATGCGTTCGCCGGTGAGCATGAGGGGACTGTCCATTCCTGGGACGATCTGCTCGCAAACTGGAAATTCGAAGCGTTGATGTAACCGTGGGTTGCGAACAACCCGGAGTATCGAAAGGGAGAGGTGTGCGCAGGGGAATCATTCTTGCAGCAGTGGTCGGGCTGGTCGTTGCCGGTTTGCTGAGCGGGACCTATCAGAGTCGAGCGCAAACGGCGACGTCGACGGCCTCACCGTCCGCTTCGCCCGCGGCTTCGCCGGCCGGTTCGCCCGTGGGATCTCCGGTGGCTGTCACCGGTGATGTGGATGCTGGCAAGATGCTGGCGGTCCAATGCCTGTCGTGCCACACCATCGATGGACGACCGGGCGTGGGACCCACCTGGCAGGGACTCTACGGGTCCGAGGTCGAACTCGAAGATGGCTCGAAGGTTACGGCCGATGATGCCTATCTGATCGAATCGATCAAGGATCCGAACGCCAAGGTCGTCAAGGGATTCCCGGCCGGTGCGATGCCGCCCTATGGCTCGATCCTGACCGATGCGAATATTGCCGATCTGGTCGCATATATCAAATCTCTGGCCGGCGATTAGGTGGCGAAACAAGAGAAGATCGTGCGAACGCCGCGAGGAGAGTTCCTCGCGGCGTTCCCGTCTATTGCAACGACGCGAAGGACGGCACTCGCTCGAGCGTCCGGTGGGTGCAGGACGCGGCGGCGATCATCGTCGAGGGGTGATGGGGCGCATGCGTCGACTCCCCCGACCGTCCCGGCAACGGGCGCGACCGATATTCCGCGTGCCCCGTAGAATTAGCAGTCGATCGGCTGCCAGCGAGGCAGCATCAGTCGGGTAGGGGAATGCCACGTGCGTATGTCACACCTATTCGGCCGGACGCTCCGCGCCGCGCCGAACGATGTCGAGATCGTCAGTCATCAGTTGATGCTCCGCGCGGGGATGATTCGCCCCCTTGGGTCGGGACTCATCTCGTTGCTGCCGCTCGGCTACCGCGTGGTGACCAAGGTCGAGCAGATCATCCGGGAAGAGATGGATGCCATTGGCGGGCAGGAGCTGCTGATGCCGGTGGTGCACCCAGCCGATATCTGGCGGGAATCGGGTCGCTACGATCAGGTCGGTCCGGAAATGGCACGGTTCGAGGATCGGGCCGGACGCGATATGGTGCTCGCGTTGACCCACGAAGAGGTTGTCACCGATCTCGCTCGGCAGGAGATCAACTCCTACCGCCAACTCCCGATGATCGTCTATCACCTGCAGACCAAATTCCGGGATGAGCCGCGTTCCCGGGGTGGATTGATCCGCGTCCGCGAGTTCACGATGAAGGACTCGTACAGTCTCGACGTCGATGAGGCCGGACTCGATCATGCCTACCGGCTTCACTGGAAGGCCTACGACCGGATCTTCCGGCGGCTCGGTTTGCGGTTCATCATCGTCGGCGCCGATGTCGGGATGATGGGCGGCACCGCTTCGCACGAATTCATGGCTTTTTCCGAGAACGGCGAGGACACGATCTTCTACTGCGACTCGTGCGACTATGCGGCGAACCGGGAGGTCGCGATATTTCGGCGTCCGGACCCGGTGGCGGAAGCATTGCTCCCGGTCGAGGACGTCGAAACCCCCAACACGCCGACGATCCAGGCGTTGGCCGATCTGCTGGGTGTGCCGACATCGAAGACAGCCAAAGCCGTCTTCTTCATGGGCGATTCGGGCCGGTTCATCTTTGTGGTCATTCGCGGCGATCTCGATGTGAACGAAACCAAACTGCGCAATGCCACCGGCGAGCGAGGCATCACCCCGGCGACGGCCGAGCAGATCAACGCGATTGGCGCAGAAGCAGGGTATGGCTCCCCGGTGGGCGTGCACGATGCCTTTATCGTGGCCGATGAATCGATTCGCGATACGCCGAATTTGGTTGCCGGAGCGAACCGGCCCGGCTGGCATTTGAAGCATGTCAATCTCGGCCGCGACTATCAGGCCGATCTGGTGACCGACATCGCCACGGCCGAAGTCGGTTTCCCGTGCCCGAAGTGCGGCGGTCCGCTCCGCGAAACCCGCGCGATCGAAGTCGGGAACATCTTCAAACTCGGCACCCGCTATAGCGCCAAGCTGGGAGCGACCTATCTCGATGCGAACGGCGATTCGCATCCGATCGTGATGGGATCGTATGGCATTGGCAGCGGCCGCAGCGCGGCCAGCGTGGTGGAGCAGCGTCACGATGCCAAGGGCATCATCTGGCCGCTCAGTATTGCGCCCTATCATGTTTCGCTTGTGGAAATTCCAGCGCCGGACGATCCGCGCCCGCGAGAGGTGGCCGAGCGCCTCTATCGCGAATTGGAGGCAGTCGGTGTCGAAGTGCTCTACGACGACCGAGACGAGCGTCCGGGTGTCAAATTCAACGATGCCGATCTGATCGGAATTCCGCTGCGCGTTGCGATCAGCGCCCGCAATCTGGCGAAGGATCAGGTCGAGATCAAATTGCGCCAGGAAAAGGACGCGCTCTTCGTTCCGCTGGATCAGGCCATTGCCGAGATCGTGCGTATGCTGGCCGAACTGGCCGA
>JBIQLF010000084.1:0-14381 GCA_044464585.1 Thermomicrobia bacterium | reverse complement strand
TGACGAATATCGGTCGGAGTGACGAATATCGGTCGGAGTGACGAATATCGGCCGGGATGACGAAGAGGCAGCGGTTTTCAATCGGCGTGGGCGGGCGGCGAGAAGGGTTTCCGCGCGAGAACCTTGCCGCGGCCGGGCGCGCCGAGGATCTCGTTCCGCTGGTAGACGACCTCGCCACGGCTGAGGGTCATACGAGGCCAGCCGGTGACATCCCAGCCCTCGAAGGGCGAATAATCACACGCCGTAAAGAAGGTGGCGGCTTCGACCTTGTGCGTGTCGTTCGGATCCCAGAGGACGATGTCCGCATCGGAGCCGGCCGCGATCGTTCCTTTTTGCGGATACATACCGAAGAGTTTCGAAACATTGGTCGACACCAGCTCGACGAACCGGTTCGGGGTCAAGCGGCCCGTTTCGACGCCTTTGGACCAGAGCATCGGCAACATCGTCTCGAGATCGGCCACACCGGGACGCAATTTGGTGATGTCCATACCGGGGAAGACTTTGTATTCGTACAGCCAGGGAGCATGATCGGTGCAGAGCGTATCGATCTCGCCGGTGGCCATCGCTTCCCAGAGAGTGTCGACATCGGGTTGCTCGCGCAACGGAGGTTGGCCGGCGTATTTGGGGCCGTCCGGTTCCGCGAATCGCTCGCTGGTGAAATAGAGATAGAGCGGGCGAGTTTCCACCCAAAGGGGCACATCCCGACCACGCCCCTTGCGCACCTCGTCCAGCGCAGCCGTGCAGGAGAGGTGGACGATATAGGTGGGGGCGTTGGCGTTTTCGGCGAACGCGACCGCGCGCGCCGTGGCCGCGACCTCGGCTTCGATCGGCCGGGATTGTGGGTAGTACCTGAAGTCGACTTCACCCCGTTCGACGAGTCGTTGCAACGACCGGTCGATGATCACCGAATCTTCGCAATGGATCATCGTCAGCATCCCGTTCGCGGCCGCCAGATCCATCGCTTCCAGATATGGCGCCGGATTCTCGGCAAACCCGGCGTAGCTCATGAAGTATTTGAGTGTCTTGTGCCCCATGGCCGACAGGAGCGGGATATCGGAAAGCGGTTGCGTCGGAGGATCGGACAGCACCGGATGGAGAAAGACGTCGATGACGGCCATGCGCTCGACATCGCGCATCTCCCGTTCCACCGCCTGCAGCATCGTTTCGCCAGGATGCGGAAAGACCATGTTGCCGATGGCCGTAATTCCGCCGGCGGCGGCCGACCGGGTGCCGGTTTCATAATTGTCGCTCCATTGGGGAGCGCCGGGATCGACATCCTCCCAGAACGAACAATGGACATGGGCATCCATACCGCCCGGTATGACGAGCAAGCCGGTGGCGTCGATCTCGCGAACGCCTTGAAGGCCGGTCCCGATTTCGGCGATCGATTCGCCGGTGATGCCGATATCGGCCGCGTACGTTTCGCTGGCCGTGACGATCGTTCCACCGCGAATGACGAGATCGTGGGACATCAGAGTCTCCTAAAGGGCATTTCCATGCGGTTGGCAGATGCCTCGAAGTAAGGCCGCCTGGTGAGACTCGCTGCGGCGAGGAGGTCCCTCGACTTCGCTCGGGATGACGGGGAGGGGTGCCGTCATGTACGACTGCGCCCATACCCAAGCATCGGGTCCCTCGACTTCGCTCGGGACGACGGGGAGGGGTGGGCAGGTCTCGACCATTCCGCAATTCGCTCTAACAACTAAAGAAAACGGGGAGCGCGAAAGCGCCCCTGCAAATGAACTGTCCGGTAGTCCGTGGGGACACCGGACCGCAAAGAAAACGGGGAGCGCTGTTGCGCCCCCCGCATCCTACCGAGTTTGTGAGGATTCGGCTACTTGGCGGCCGCGTCGTAGCGCTTGCCGACCTCATCCCAATTGACCACATTCCACCACGCGGCGAGGTAGTCGGGTCGTTTGTTCTGGTACTTGAGATAGTAGGCATGTTCCCAGACATCGACCCCGAGAATCGGCGTCTTGTCCGAGTCCATCAGCGGGTTGTCCTGGTTCGGCGTGCTGACGACGTCCAGCTTGCCGGAGCCATCGGTGACGACCCATGCCCAACCGGAGCCGAAGCGGCCGGCGCCCGCCTTGTTGACCGCATCCTTGAGCGCATCGAGACCACCGAAATCTTCGATGGCTTTGGCGAGGGCGCCGGATGGCTCGCTCTTGTCACCGGACATGATCAGCCAGAACATCGAGTGATTGGCATGGCCACCGCCATTGTTGCGGACCGCGGTGCGCTTGTCCTCCGGAACCTTGTCGAGGTTCTTGATGAGCTCCTCGATGGTCATGGCTTCCAGCTCGGCATTGCCGGCAATGGCATTGTTCAGGTTGGTCACATACGCCTGATGATGCTTGTCGTGATGGATTTCCATCGTGCGCGCGTCGATCGTCGGTTCGAGCGCATCAGCAGCATAGGGAAGTGGGGGAAGTTCGAACGCCAATTCCGTCCTCCTTTGGGATGAAATGTGAGGGACTCTCCGAATGTGCCGCGACAGGAATTTCGCTGCGCAAAGCACACCGTTTTCGACTCTTCACTTTACCACGCTTCGGTTCCAATGATTGGTTTCGATCAGTCGCGCCAGACGGAAAACGGCGGCTCCCCCGGAACCCAGTCGTCCGAAACGATCTGGCCATCGTCTCCGTCGACGAATCGGAAAAACTGGGTTTGCGCACGTCCATAGCCGGCCGCGTCCCTGGGCGCGCCATCTTCTTCCGCAAATTCGATGATCCGGTCGAATGCGCTGAAGATCGTTTCCGCCTCGGTGGGATGCCCGGATTCACGCACCCAATTGAGAAAATCGATATAGAGCGCTGCTGCCGCCTGGGGATCGCCGTAGTCGTTTTCGATTTCGGCCAGGTGCGAGAGTCCTTCGAAATAGATCTCGCTGTCGTTGGCGTCCCGGCCGGAAAGCAGCATCCCTTCCCACAACACGGCTGCCATGGCATCGTCTTCGTCCTCGACATATTCGGCCAATTCGGAAGCGGCCATGGCCCGATCGAATGACGAATCATTGTCGAGCAGTGTGGCGATCAGCGGTTCCAGCTCCTCTGGATCGAGACCGGGTTCGTCCCGGCGGAGCAGCCATTCGGTGGTGCGCTCGACGCCTTTCTTCTTCGCCACATCGACCCAGAGCGCCCAGCCGCGTGAAAGCGCCAGATCGAGTCCTGGATCGAACGAAAGAGACAAGGGTGTTTCGGTCATTGGCTAACCCCGGCGCGGGTGCCCGCTTGCCACCAGTTGACAGACGTTCGCGCAGCCGCTAGTGTATCGGGCATGAGCGTGCAGCATCACCACCAGCGCGAAGTGAACCGCCCGGCGGGAACCGATCCGGTTTCCGGCGCCTGGTATTACTTCTACTTTACCCCCCGGCTTTGCTGGCGGGGCGATCGCTGCTGACGCGAAGAACGCTCCATCGAGACCAGCAAAGCCGGGGGTGCCGAGACCAAAGGGTCTCGGTTTTTTGTTGCCGGAAATCGAAACGGAAGGAGACACGGGCATGATCATTTCCATCGACAAGAGCAAATCGAACGGGGTCATCGACGCGCTCGGAGCGGCCAGCGCGCGAGCGGGCGCGACCATGCGGGTGATCGACTGGACCGACGGATCGCTGTCGGTCGATGTCGGCGGCTCGATCGAACCGGACGCGCTCGGACATCCGGCAATCATCTCGGTTCGCACGGTGAACAAACCCTACCGCCTCGCCAGCAAAGAACATCGGGACAAGACCGTCGTACATGTCGGGGAGGTCGAAATCGGCAACGGGACGCCGGTCATCATGGCGGGACCGTGCGTCGTCTCCGGCATCGAGCAACTGCTTCCGGCAGCCGACGCGATGCAAGCGGCCGGCGCGGTGATCTTGCGCGGCGGCGCATTCAAACCGCGCACGTCGCCCTATTCATTCCAGGGGCTTGGAGAAGAGGGGTTGCAAATGCTGGCCGGAGCGAGAGCAGCCACCGGGTTACCGGTGGTGACCGAGGTCATGGAACCCGACCAGGTGGAGATTACCGCCGCCTATGCGGATATGCTCCAGATCGGCGCCCGCAATATGGCCAATTTTCCCTTGCTGAAGCGGGTTGGCAAGACCCGCACGCCGGTATTGCTGAAACGCGGATTCTCGGCGACCATCGAAGAATGGTTGATGAGCGCCGAATACATCCTGGCCGAGGGCAATTCGCAGGTGGTGCTCTGCGAACGAGGGATCCGCACGTTCGATACGTCGATGCGATTCAATCTCGATCTCAATGCCGTCCCGTACCTGAAGGAGCTGACCCATTTGCCCGTGGTGGTCGATCCCAGCCATGGCACTGGCAAGCGGTCGCTGGTCGGTCCGATGGCACTGGCGGGAATCGCGGCGGGAGCCGATGGGTTGATCATCGAATCGGAACCGAACCCGGACGCGGCGAAATGCGACGCTAGCCAGACGATCGAACCGGACGAGCTGGCTCGGATCGTTCGCAAGGCAATGGCGCTTTCCGAGCTGCTGGCCGCCGAGCGATCGACGATTGCGTGATGCGGACGTTTCGAGAGACGAGTCCTGGGCCTCGAGACGCGATGCGATCCTTCCCGGAATGCCGTCTCGACGGCTCGAATTCCACGCGAGCTGGTGTAGAGTGCGGTCATGATGACCCGCACCTTCGTCGTTGGCACCGCCGGACATGTCGATCATGGGAAATCGGCCCTGGTGCGCGCATTGACCGGGACCGATCCGGATCGGCTGATCGAAGAACGACTCCGGCATATGACCATCGATCTCGGTTTTGCCGAGATGACGACCCCGGCCGGGAATCGCGTGCATCTGGTCGATGTTCCCGGCCATGAGCGTTTCGTGCGCACTATGCTGGCGGGCGCCTCTGGAATCGACGCCGCGCTCCTGACGATCGCCGCCGACGACGGTCCCATGCCCCAGACGCGCGAGCATCTGGCAATCCTCGATCTGCTCGGGATCGGGCGCGGGATCGTGGCACTGAGCAAGGCCGATCTGGTCGATGACGAATGGCGCGATTTCGTCGGCGAGTCGATCCGGGAACTGCTCGACGGCACCTCGCTGGCCGGAGCGGAGATCGTTCCGGTGTCGCCGGTGACCGGCGAAGGGTTGACCGATTTGCAGCGGGCGCTGGATCGAACGCTGGCGACGATCGAACGATCGCGGACGGGGCGATTCCCCAGACTCCCTATCGACCGGGTATTCTCGCTGGCCGGTTTCGGCACGGTCGTGACCGGGACATTGCTGGATGCGCCCCTGCGCGCGGGTGACCGGATTTCGATTCTTCCCGCTGGTCTGAGCTCCCGGGTGCGGGGGCTGCAATCCTTTGGTGAAATCGTCGAGATTGCCGAACCGGGTCAGCGGGTGGCCGTCAATCTTGCCGGTCTGGAAACGAATGCGCTCCAGCGAGGCGATGTGCTCACCCTTCCTGATGCGATGCGGCCGTCGATGCGCCTCGATACCCATGTCCGGATGCTGCCAACATCGGAACGTCCCCTCGAACACAATGATGAGGTGATCGTCTTCACCGGTTCGTCCGAAACTCCCGCCCGAGTGGCGATCCTGGACCGGGAGACGATCGAGGCGGGTGGAGCGGGTTGGGTGCAATTGCGGCTTTCCCGGCCGGTGGCCGCGGCGACCGGCGACCGGTTCATCCTTAGACGTCCGTCGCCAGCGGAAACGATCGGGGGTGGGCTCATTCTGGAGCTCGATGCTCCCCGGCACAAGCGATTTCAGCCAGCGGTGATCGAACGTCTGGAGCGGCTCTTCGAGGGTGACCCCGAGGACGCCCTCCTGGCCTGGATGGGAACCCGATTCGTTCCGGAAACCGACTGCCGCGGCCGCGCACCAGCCGGGTTAGTGGAGGCGTTGCTCGGTGCCGATCGCATTCGGTGCGCTGGAATCGCGGGCTCCCGGATCTGTGCGACCACGAGTGTGTTCGAATCGGCCATCGACCGGATACATCTGCTCGTCGATCGACACCACCAGCAATTTCCATTGGAACCGGGAATCGGGCGCGAGTCGATGCGGCAGTCGCTGGGATTCGAGCGATCGGTCTTCGATGCGCTCCTGATCGGTTCCGTCGAGCTCGAAGTGGCCGATGCGGTAGTCCGGCGCGCGGGATTCCGCATCCACCTCGATCCCGAACGACAGCAGCTGGCGGACCACTACACCGCGGCGTTGCATGCCTCGGGATTCCAACCGCCAACCCCTGATGACTACGGGTTGCCCTCGGACCTCGCGCGGGCGATGATCGACATGGGGTTGCTCGTGCCGGTCGGCGATGGGATCGTCTTCGTGCCAGAACAGATCGCGCTGGCGGAGACGCGCTTGCTCCTGGCGTTGGATGGCGGCATGTCGATCTCGCTGGCGGAATATCGCGATCTGCTCGGAACAACGAGAAGATATGCGCAAGCGCTTCTGGAATACTTCGATCGTCGCCGGGTGACGCGCCGGGTGGGTGACCGCAGGGTTGCTATTCGGTCTGCCCAGAATCGGGAAGGGGAACCGCACGCATGACCAGCATCATGAAGACATCGGACGTGACCGCGCCAGCGACCCATCTCTTCATTTCGCCGCACTATGACGATATTGCGCTTTCCTGCGGCGGCACCGCCGCCCTGGCAGCCGAAGCAGGCCGGGATGCGGTCGTCGCGTTGCTGTTCGGGGACCATCCCGATCCCGATCAGCCATTGACCCCGTTCGCCGAGCATATGCACCGGGAGTGGGGGATGCCGGCCGAAAAGGTCATCGCGGGCCGCCGGGCGGAGGAAGCAGCATCGTCGCGCGTGCTCGGGCTGCGCGATCTCTTTCTGCCCTTTCGGGATGCCATCTATCGCGGCGACAACTACCTGAATGACGATGAGCTCTTCGATGTGCCGAAAGGAACCGATCTGGATCTGCCCGCGCGTATCGTGGCAGCGCTGCGCGATGATGGATTCCATGCCGGGGGAACCAGAGTCTACGCGCCGGTGGCGAGCGGATTCCATGTCGATCATCAGCTCGGTTTCCAGACTGGACTGCTGCTGGATCGCGCGGGTTGGGAGGTCTGGTTCTATGAAGATCTGCCCTATTCGTTGCTGGAGGGGCGGGTGGAGGATCGCATTGCCCGGGTCGGGATCCCGCTGGAGGTTGCGGCGCTGGTCGACGTGACCCCGGTGTGGGAAAAGAAAATCGATGCGATCATGGCCTACCCGTCGCAGTTGAATGTGATCTTCGAACAGTATGTCGGCACTGGTAGCAGCCGGACGGCAATCGACGCGGTGATGAGCGCGTATAGCAAAGAGATGGGGCATGGACGAAACGCCGAGCGCTTCTGGCGCGCAGCCAGGTGACTCGACGGGCGACGAGATCGGCCTGGCGATCGCGCACGAATCGGAGCCGAACGGGGAGACCGGGCCAGGTGCGAGCGCGGCACGCCGGATCGATATCCAGGCGGAGATCAGGCGACCGGCTGTCTGGGGGTTGGCCCTGCTGATCGTCGTCGTGCTGGCCGTCCAGATCTGGCTGCTCTTCCTCTGATGACGATGCCCCTCGACCGGAGACCGGCGAGGGGCACGCGTGGATCGTTGCCTACCGGAACACGCGCACCAGAATATCGGTCGGTTTGCCACCGTTGATGTCATTCTGGTCCTGTGGGCATGCGGAAACACCGATGGCGATGTCCATGGTGGCTTCGAGCAGGACGAAATCGTTCCGCTCGGCCAGCGATTCTCGCAACTCCAATTCGCCGCGTTGCAGAATCGCCACATTCATGAACCAGTTGACCGGATCGGGCATGGTTTCGTAGGTAAGACCGAACGGCTGCAGCGCCCCGGCCAGCGCCTCCCGGCAATTGGCATGTCCCTCGATCTGGTAGTCGAGCGAATACCGGCGCGGATCGCAGGCGGCATAGAGAATATCGTGTCGCCCGACGGTGTCTTCGACCAATTCCAGCATCTTGTTGCGCATGTTGGAAAAAATCCCCATGCCGCTTTGCAACATGATCGAGTTGTTCATGGAGCGTGTCGTGGCGGTCGAGGAAATCTCGCGGGGGTCGGCCAGCGACACGGCCACGAAATCCGCGACCTGCTTTCCTTCCAATGTCGAAATCTGGACGATCTCTCCGGTGTGTACTTCGAATCCGGCTGCCTCACCGGGTTTGAGTTGTTTCGATTTGACGGCAACCCGGCCGACCAATTGTTCAGTCACGAACGAACGCCTCCCCGGCGGAACAGGCTAGTGCAAGCGCGCGGTGCGCATAGCCCGCAAATCTAGCAGGTTTTGCCTCCCGATTTTGCCCAAGGTGGAACCGAAATCGGAATGACATGTTCCCGGTGCGGTTTTGCTCGTCGGGAAGCACACCGCTGGTTCACCGTTTCTTTGGGTGGAATTCGGCCGATTGTCACTTTCTGCGATACTTTGGGACCATTGAAGTCGGGATTACCAAAAGCGGCGCTGCCTCACCGGTACCAGACCATGAAGGGATGAACTGTGGAACCATGTCCGAATTGCGGTCAACCGATTCGAGCGACCGCCCGTTTTTGTACCAACTGCGGCTATCGCATACCGGAGCGGCCGCAGGGATCGACCGGCAGCACTTCCGGTTTCGCATCGACCTGGGTCGAAGAATCGACCGGAACAGTGCCCGCGGTCGAAGCAGCGCCCGAACCCGCATCCACCTGGCCGGCGGCGCCCCAGGAACCCGCACCGCCGCCGGTCGTGGAATGGGCGGCTCCGGCAGTCGTCGAGCAGACCGAGCCAGCCAGCGATTCGGTCTATGCGCCGCCCGCGATCGTCGCCGATCCGATCGATGAGATCGTCGCTGCCACCGCCGGGTTCAATAGCGACGAAGACTCGATCGTGGACCGGTCGCGGAACCAGGTGAATATCGCGCTCTACCATATCGAGACCCTGCGCCAGCTGTTGCCGGGGCTCTCCAATTGGTCGGAAGACCGGGCCGAAGCGGTAAACGATGCGATCGCCGCCATGGAAGCGGCCATCAAAGGCCGGGAGGAGCATGACGAGCCCTATACCAGTCTGCGCCAAACGGTGGCTGCCGCGAAGAAGGACCCACGCGATATCGATGTCATGATCGCGTTGTCCGACCGGGCAGTCGATATCGAGGATTTACTGCAAGCGCACGACAAATATTCGATCGGTATCCGCACGGCGCTCATCGATCTGAAACCGGTGGCGGTCGATTATGTGGCGGTGCCGAAGAAACGCGCGCCCGCCCGCAAGACGACATCCACGCGATCGCGTTCGACCGCCAGCAAGACCGCTGGTTCGACCGCGGCCAGCAAGGCAGACAGCACGACCGCGCGCAAGAGCACGAGCACGGCCAGCAAGACTGCCGCTGCCGCATCTTCGACCGGCGAACCAGCCGCGTCGTCGACGACGACCAGCCGGACGCGCAAGACCGCGGCAGCCAAGACCTCCTGACGCCGAGACGTTCGCGCAAGCGCTGTTGACGGGGCGGACCGACCGGTCCGCCCCGTATCGTTCATGTCGATTTTGCTGGCGACGCGACTGGAATCGGAGAGCTGGCGGCTGGCGAGGCCGCAGGCGAGGCGGCGGGCGACGCCGCCGGGGTTGCCGGTGGCACGGGCGTCGAGGGACCGGCGCCCTGTTGGTCGCGCCAGAGCAGCCGCGTGTCGATGGCCGGTAGGAACTTGTTCGGCTGGAAGCCCTGAATATCGGACCGCGCCAAGACCAGATCGTCGGGGAATCCGAACCAGAGTCCGAAGAGATCGTCGCCATTGACGATTTCCTGCATGCGCGAAAGCAGGCTGCCCTGCGAAGCGAGATTCGGAGAGATCAGGATCTTCTTGAGCAGACTATCGACATCGTCGTTGTCATAGCCTCCCGGATTCCACCCCTGGGGATTGATCCGGATATCCCAGTTCGACCCGTACAGGTCGTAGTCGGTGAATCCGGGATAGAGCGCATAGGAATAGGCGATCAGATCCCAGGCGCGCGTGTTCGCCCAGGTATCGAAGAACTCGGCGGGCGAAAGCTCGTTCACGGTCAGCGTCGCACCGATCTCGGCCAGATCGGCGACGAGACCGTTCAAGAGCGCGATGAGCGCCGGACGCTCGTCGTTTCTCACGATCGCGGTCAAGGTGAACGGAGTTCCGGTCGGATCGTCGAGGCGCCCGTCCTCGCCCATCAGGAACCCGGCTTCCTTGAGCAACTGTTTCGCCCGGCCGATATCACGCGAGGGATTCGTGATGGACGGGTCGTTGGCCCACGGTTGCGCGACCGTGCCAGCGGCATCCTGATCGATCAACCCGAGATAGACATCGGCCGCATAGGCGTTGCGATCGATTGCGAGATTCAATGCCTCGCGCACCCGAGTGTCGGTAAGCAGCTGCGGAAACTGCTCGCGGCCAAGGTTCTCGAAATTGAAGGCCGCGAATGCGACCTGGGCGCCATGCGACGCATAGAGCCGGGCCGGAGTCTCGTTCAGTTTGGGGATATCGAGTGGCGAGACGGGCCAAAGGAGATCTCCTTCGCCGCCGACCCAGCGATCGATACGGTCTTCCTGCGAATCCGTGAACCGCAGCACGAGTTTTTGGAACTGGGGCGGTTTCTGCCAGTAGTCCGCATTTGGCGCCATCACGACCGCGTCCGATTTTTGCTCGGTCACCGTCCAGGGACCGGTTCCCAGCGGAGGGTCCTTCTTCCAATCGAAATTGGAAAGGGTGCGCGCGCCCTCGTTCTGCCCTTCCCAGAATTTGCGGTATTGGCGCCGGGAGAAGATCGGCAGACTGGACGCGTTCAGGATCCAGTTGCCATCCGGTTGAGTCAGGTTCACCTGCACGGTGCGGTCGTCGATGACCTCGGTCGAATCGAGCGACGTAAAGAAGTTGCGCACCGCGCTATCGATGTCGTCGCGGTAGACGAGGAAGGAAAACGCCACATCGTCGGCGGTGAACGAACGGCCGTCGTGCCATTTCACATCGTCGCGCAGGGTGAAGGTGACCGTTTGGTTCCCATCACTCCAAACCCATTTTTCGGCCAGCCAGGGGATCGGTTCCATCGTGACTTTGTCGATGCCGACCAGCGGATCGAGATAGGACGTGACGATCTGGGCATCCTGTACATAGGACGCTGGGTTGAAATCGAGATTGCCATCGTTACCCTGAACGAAGAGCGTCAGCGTTTCCGATGGGATCGGACTGCTCGTGTAGGCCCATTCCTCACCGCGCATGACCTCGATATCACCGAACGGATCGGGGACCGGGGTGGGGCTCGGCTCCGGCGTGGCGGTCGGACTGGGAGATGCAACCGGCGAGGCGGCGGCCGGCGAGGGGGTTCCCGCACCGATCGACGACGGACCGGTCGAGCCGGTTTGCGCCAGTCCCGCTTTCTCGCGGCCCCGGAGGGAACCGGCGAAACGGCTTGCCAGCGCGACCGCCGAAACGCCGCCGATGACACTTGCCATCAGGGTCCGGCGGGTAAGCGTTTCGGCCACATGCGTTCCAGGCCCCGGCGTGGCGGTGGGGGAAGTCGGACTGTCGAGCTCGTCTGGCATATCGGAGGATGGCTCCCGGGGCGTATCGGAAACGTCTGGGCCGGTCGGGGCACGGAAAAGCGGCCATGGTCTACGATAGCACAACGATCGTATGTACGTACACTGTGATTTCGCGTACGTACGAGACCGTAGCGATGCCCGGGCGCGGAGCGGCCGGGGCGTATGCCGGGAACGGGGGCGTCTGCTGCCCACGCATGCGAACGCCGTAACGCTCGCGCACCGATCGGTGCGGGCTCAGAACTTCGGCGCCGTGGCGTATCCCGAGCCGGAGCCGAACGCGGCTCCGGCTAGGAATCCGCGGTGGAGTTGGGCGACGCGGAGCTCCCCTTGTTCGATTTGCCGTTGGTGGCAATCTGGGCTTTGGCCGCCGCGTCATGCGGCTCACTCCCGTCACCATGCTCCACATAGCGATCGAGATCGTAGATCTGTTCCCGGAACCATTTCGCCACATCGTCCGACTCGACCGCGCGGCGGAGGTTGTCGGCACGGCGGCGGCGTTCCGGTAGCGGCATGGTGAGCGCCTGATAGATGGCATCGGCGGTGGCTTCGACATCGGCCGGGGCGATCATCAGGGCATCGTCACCCAATTGCACGGCCGCGCCGGCGCCCTCGGAGAGAATCAGCACCCCATTGCGCTCGTTGAGCAGGCAGCCCTCCTTGGCGACCAGATTCATGCCGTCGATGATGGAATTGACCATGAGCACGTCATACCACTTCATGGCCGCCAGCGCGCGCGGATAGTTTTCCCCAAGAATCAGATTGATCGGTTGCCAGCTCGTTTCCACATTCGCATACCGGGCATTGATGCGCCCGGCGATCGAGCTCACATCGTCGAGATAGTCCTGGTATTCGAGCACGTCCATCCGGGAGGGCACCAGGATGGCGACGAAATTCACCCGGCCGACGAATTCCGGATGCGCTTCGAGGAACCGGCCGAAGGCATGGAATCCGCGCACGATGTTCTTGCTCGGTTCGGCGCGATCGACCCGCAGCACCGTGAACTCGTTGTAGAAGGAGGGCAGATAGCGATCGTGGACGCGCGCTTCCTTGGAGTAGGCATTGCGGCGAACCGCATCGACATCGATCGAGATCGGATAATGGCGCACCTCGATCCGGCGACCGTTCCAAACGACCCCGCGACCGGTGTAATCGACCTCGACACCGGGCACATATGCTTCGCAGGTATAGAGAAAACTGCGGGCATGTTCGCGGGTCTGGAATCCGACGATATCGTTGCCCAGCATTCCCTCGCAGATCGCCCGCCGCCAGGAGAGCGGGAGCAGCCGCCAGTAGCCGGGATCGGGCCAGGGGATGTGGACGAATTGCTGGATGATCGCCTGCGGTCGCGCCGCCCGGATCATACCGGCAGCGAGGTAGAGATGGTAGTCCTGCAGCATGATGATCGGCTCGTCGTCGAGCGCAGCGGCAGCTGACAGGATCTCGTCCGCAAAGAGCCGATTGACGACGGCATAGCCGTTCGTCCAGGCATCGTAGGTGTCGGCGGTGATATCGGGCGACGTGGGCGTATCCCAGAGATAGTGCTGCAGAAACCAAAGCAGCGGATTGCTGATCTTGTTGTAATACTTGTGATAAGTGGCGGAATCCGGCAGGACGAAGCGAAGCCGAAATGCGGGGTCCAGCCCCTCAGGGACGATGAATTCCTCCCCGCGCTCCCGGGCCTGTTCGGCCCGGCGACGATCGCCCAGCGTCATTGGGCAGGCGATCCAGATCGGCACGACATCCCGTGCAATACCGGTCACCGCTGTCACGACGCCGCCGGACCCCTTTTTCGATGTGAACGAGCCATCCGCCTCACGAGTGAAGGTCACCGGACCGCGATTCGACGCGACGATCAGCGGGCGATTCTCTGCTTCCATACCGTACGCCCCCGACTCCCTCGTTGACATGTTCGACCGATTGGGCTGCTGCCAGCATGTCGCGTTTCCCCGCCGCCTGCCGGGAAATGCGACATGCTGCGCCCGCCGCGCACGCCATCGTGCGCCTGTCTATAGTATGACTGGTTCTGGTTCCGGCGCGCGGTCATTCGCGAAAACCTCCTGCCGGGGCACTCGATACCGAACCGTTCGAACAAGCCGAAGTGGTATCGCCCGCGCTGGTACAATCGACAGACGATGGAAGGTACAGGACCCGGGCAGGAGCGTTTCTTCTTCATGGCGGCATCGAGCAGTCCGCAGGCACGAGACTGCCCGTGGTGCGGGAGTCGCAAAACGAAGCTGGTGCAACGCGGATACACCGGTCCGACGGACGAGATCGACCAGTATTACACCTGCCAGGGATGCGGGAAGGTGACCTACGAGCTGGTTTCGAAAACCGCCCGCGAGATGCGGCTCGGCCGGTTCGCACCCGGCGGCTATTACAAGGATTCCGTGAACCAGACCCGCTATCAGATCACCCGCGTGCTGAAAGTGGGCATGAACGAGTTTCTGATCTATCTCAAACCGTTGCCCGGTTCGGACGATTTCGACGGGCGGTAGCGCGTTGGCGCGTGGAGGTAAGCGTTTCGTGGCGCAACTCGATCCAGAACCGAATTACGATCACCGGCTCGTCGAATGGGTGACGCTCTATTTGCAGACTCGTGACGAACGTATCTTCCCGTTTACTCAGTATTTCGATGACGAACGACGCGCCGCTTTCGTGCACGATCTTAGGGTGGCGCTGTCCGATGTACAGGACAGCGGCAGCGCCCGCAAGACCTCGGCGGTTGGTTTCATCGTGGACGACTCGGCGCTGCACAATATCGTGCGCGCATGGGCGGCGGCTGGCGGCGGTTGGCCGCTGACGGCGGATCCCGAAAACCCTGCCGGGTTGGCGGTCAGGTAGGGGCGGCTCATACGGAATCCGCTCGAACCCTTCGGT
>JBIQLF010000083.1:0-14490 GCA_044464585.1 Thermomicrobia bacterium | reverse complement strand
CAGACAGGTCGTTTCGCCGCCGCCCTGGTTCTCCGGGATAGCCGCGGTACGAGGATCGAATGGTCTCGCTGGCGGTTCGGCCTGTATGCTCTTCGAGAGACCGTGCTTGGCCGAATCGAGACGAGGGTAGGGATATGGGTATGAAATCGCCGCGCGCTGTCGTCCTCCCCGTTGCCGCCGGGATCATTCTGGCCATCGTGCTGGAGCTGATCGGGGTGCGCTGGGGCCCCGCATTGATCACCGGCGCGATCGTGGCTATCGGCGTCTCGATTCTGATGCAACGCCGGATCGGTCCGGGGGATGGCGGCAGCGCCTCCACGAGCGGCGCGACCTCGGCAGCCGATATCGATGCCCTGCTCGCCACGGCCCATTCGTCGGTCACGGGATTCACCGCGGCTGTGGCCGAAATCGGCAACCCATCGACCCGGGAAATCGCAGAGAAGATCGGCACGAATCTGGCCGCGATCATGACCGAGTTGCAGCAACCGGAGAAACGCGCCGCGGCCCCGGTCGTGGTCGACAATCTCATCGAACCGGCGCAGTCGGTATTGACGGAATATCTCTTCCTGACGCGCAAAGCCATCGCTGCGGCGACTCCTCGCGCGACGACCATCGAACAGCGCATCATTCCGCAGATCGAATCAGCCAGCCGGCAAACTCTCGCCCTCCTGCGGGAACCGGGCAAACCCGATCTGGCCAGGATCACCCGCGCATCCACCGTTCCCTTCGAGCAGGCCGTGACCATACCGCCCGGCGGCGCAACCCCAAAAGGATCGCGGCAGATCAAACCATGACGATGGTCTCGAGTCTTGAGAGAATCCTGGTCTCCTCGAGACTCAAGACTCAGGCCTCAAGACTCGCGTCCTCGATTCGCCGGGCAGATTTCGGGAAGACCGCATAGACCGTGGCATCGCAACCAGCGATCCGGGCAGCCTGGCCGATGCGCACATCGCCCCGCGCGCTGACCAGCAGAAATGCCTCGGTGCGGGTCAGCTCGAGTTTTTCCTGCAGAATTCCCGCCAGACCGGCGACCGCTTCCTCGACCGCGATTTCGAGGGTTTCCCCCTGCCCGGTCGCAATCCAGTCGGTATCGGTTTCCATCCAGGGGCGCTCCGGCGCGGCGCCCTCGATCAGGTCGATTCTGGCCGTCGTCTCGCCGCGAATCTCGACTCCGGTACCGCTCACCTCGCCATCGCCCATGCTGGCGTGCAGATCACCGATTCCGAACAATCCGCCTGGCACATGCACAGGCAGATAGACGGTCGTCCCGATCGTATTGGCATTGAAGTCCATATTGCTCCCCTGCGGACCGGGATGAGCCGTATAGACGCGGCCCTCGGCTGGCGCGGTGCCGAGCACACCGACCATCGGCCGGGCGGGCATGCGCACCTTGTCGTCGAAGATCAGATCGTTCCCATCGACGCGCACCATCATGACCGGGCTGTCCTCGACCCCCTCCTGCAAGACGCCCACGCCCGATGGTTTGCGCACGAACCCGAGCGGTCCGAGCTGGATATCGAGAATCGTCACCGCCAAGGCATCGCCCGGTTTCGCGCCGTTCACGTAGATCGGTCCACCCGCCGGATTGACTTCGAGCGGATCGCGCGCGGCGATGAACGCCTGCAGGTCCTCGGCGCTATGTAACCGGTCGGTCGAGGTATCGTGCGATTCGACGACCACGGTTTCACCTGGGTCGATCGTCAGCACCGGCGGCGTACTGGCATCGAAATGGTAGATCAGTTGGTCGCGCTGGATTCGTTTCATCGGTTCTCCCTGCCCAATTCTCTGGCATCATTCATCTCGGTACGATACGGCTTCGCCGCACATTCCGGAGGACGCTTCTCGATGACTCCAGCCGAGCTCGCCACGGCGATCGAAACCGCATTGCTGACCGTGCTCGATGTCGAGGATTTCGAATCGACCGAGAGCTTCGATGGCAAGGGCGTCGATGTCTCCGGCGATGATTGGACCTGGCATATCGAGGACGGTCTCGCCTACCTGGCTATCGACGACGAGCCCGACGACCCAGGCGCCTATTCCGCAGCAATCGAAACGAACCTCACCGCTCCCGTCATGGCCGCATTTCGCGAGATGGACCAGCCCACACTGGTCGTGCTCGGCAATCTCCTGGCGGCATCGCGCGATCCGCTTTCACTTGCATTCGCAGGGCTTCTCACCGAGCGGCTCGAATCGGAATGATCTCTCCGGACATGGGGCCGGTAGCGGAACAGAGAGGGGTGGCAGTTCGTCCGGGGATGAGGCGGACGCTATCCAGAATCCAGCAATCGGGATGGCGCCACGGCGCGCATTCCGGCACAATGCCGTTTCATGATGACCATGCGCGCACCAGCGAATGAACATGTGACGTCCGTCCGCAAACCGGACGATTTCGACGCCTTCTGGGCCGATCTCATGACCCAGGCGGCCGCATTGCCGCTCGATCCGGAAATGACTCCGGTTTCCATGCGCTCGAACGACCAGGTCGAGACGTTCGAAATCCATTACACCAGTCTCGATGGGCTGCGTATCGCCGGATGGTATTGCCGGCCGCGGGAATCGGCGCTGGAACCGCCCTATCCGGCATTGCTGCTCGTTCCCGGATATATCTCCGAACCGACCCTGCCGAAACAATGGGCCAAAGCCGGGTATGCCGCGGTCGGTGTGGCGCCGCGGGGCAAGCTGCGTTCCAACCGCCATTTCAATCCCGGTTATCCCGGATTGCTGGTCGACAACATCGTCGACAAGGAAACCTACGCCTACCGCGGGTTCTACATCGATGCCGCTCGTGCGGTCGATTTCGTACGTTCCCGGCCGGAGATCGACCATTCGCGCATCGGCGTACAGGGCGGCAGTCAGGGCGGCGCGTTGACCTTGACCACCGCGGCCCTGCGCAACGATGTCATCACCTGCGGAGCCGCTGGCGCGCCCTATCTCACCGGCTATATGGACGCCGCCAGTCTCACCCACAGTTATCCCTACGAGGAAATGAACGAGCTCATGCGGCTCCATCCGGAGTGGGAACCGCGAATGCGGGCGACCCTCGACTATTACGATTGTCTCAACTTTGCGCCGCAAATCCGCTGTCCGATGCTGATCTCGATCGGACTCGGGGATGACGTCTGCCCGCCGGAAACCGCGTTCGATCTGCTGAGCGCGCTCGGATGTCCGACCGAACACAACGCCTATGCCCGCTGCGCCCATGATGCCGGCGCGTTCTGGGAGAGCAAGAACATCGCCGATTTTCTCGCGAAGCATTTGCAACCCATCCCGGTGCCTGCCACATGACGAACCCAATCGATTTCGCTGCCTATTGGGATGCCATCGACGCCGAGCTGGACGCACTCGACCCGGCCCCGGCTCTGACCGAAACCCCGTTGCGATCGACCCCGTTTTCGACCGCCTACGATCTGAAGCTGACCAGCATCGGACCCTATCGCATCTTCGGCTATCTGAGTGTTCCTCATGGCGACGGGCCGTTTCCGGCATTGCTGCACACACCGCGCTATGGCAGCGTCAACAATCCGCCGCATTGGGACGACCGCCAGCGCTATGTGGTGCTGACGATCATGCACCGCGGCCAGCGGCTGGCCGATACGCCCTTTTCCGCAGCCTATCCCGGTCTGCTGACCTTGGGAATCGAATCGCCGGACACCTGGATCTACCGGGGCATCCTGGCCGACATCCTGCGCGGTTGCGCGTATCTGCTGTCGCACCCGAGCGTCGATCGGACGCGGGTCGGGATCGCCGGGGACGATCTGGCCCTGATCGCCGCGGCACGCCGTCCTGGATTCCATACGCTGAATCTGACCGCGCCATTTCTCTTCCGCCTGCTCGAAGCCCGCCTGCGGACCGATGCCTATCCGATCGAAGAGGTGAGCGAATATATCGCGTACCATGAGGGGTCGAAGGAAGCGGTCGCGCGCACGCTGTCATATTTCGATCCCGTTGCCCATGCCCCGAGTTTCACCGGAACGACCATTCTCAGCGAACAGGACCCCGGCGCCCTCAACGGTCCGGAATGGCTCGACCCGCTGCGCCATGCGCTCGGCGGTCCGGTCATTCCTTACCGGCTCGCCCACGAAGGCGGCGCCGACCACGACGCGCTGGACGCGCTGCTGGCCAGGCAATTGAGAGTTCCTCCGCTGCCGCGGCTGTGGGACGCGGCGAGGATGGCGATCCCATAGATTTTGCAGATTTGAAACCGTACGTATTGTACAATTGACACAGAATGAATCCCGCGTGAATTGGATCGACGAATGTCTGTTGTAGAAGAAACGGTTTCCATGCCGGCTGCGGAAGCGCGAGATCATCTGGCTGAAATCATCAACCGCGTCGCCTATGGCGCGGAACGCATCGTGCTGACCCGCCACGGCAAGGCACTGGTCGCAATGGTGCCGATCGAAGATCTCGAAGCGCTCGACCGGTACCAGGACCATGTCGATGCCCAGCTGGCGGACGAGGCTTGGGAAGAGTATCAGCGTGAGGGCGGCGTCCCGATCGAGGTCGTCGAGCAGAAGTATCTGGAGCGTCTCGCAGAGACAGGCGATCAGGGTTGACCTATACAGTCGAGCTCTCCAAAAAGGCTGAGAAAGCGTTCGAGAAGCTGCCGTTGGCTGCTCAAGGGCGGCTGCTTCCCAAGATCAAAGCCCTCGCCAATGATCCGCGTCCTCCCGGATCGAAAGCGCTTACCGGGAAAAAGGACACGTATCGCATTCGCGCCGGCGGCTTTCGTATCCTCTACACGATTCACGATGACATCGTGCTGGTCTATGTCTTCCGGGTAGAACATCGCAAGGACGCCTATCGGCAACTGTAGTCCGGACATACTGGGCGCGCGCTCCTCGATTCCTCCCCTACAATCCCGAGACGATCGTTCGCTTTCACGATGGAGTGTCCGAACCCTATGGTCCAATCGGTTCCTCAGCAGCTCGGTGTCCGTCCAGTCATCAATGCGGCGGCCACACTCACCAAACTCGGCGGATCGATCATGCCGCCCGAGGTCGTCGAGGCCATGGCCGCGTCCGCGGGCAATTTCGTCGACATGTTCGAATACATGGACAAAGTGGGGGAGCGGCTTGCCGAGCTGACCCACAATGAGGCGGCGTTCGTCTCCTCTGGGGCGGCGGCCGGGATCGCGTTGTGCGTGGCATCCTGCATCGCGGGCACGGATCCTACCCGGCAGCAATCGTTTCCCTATCTGGACGGGATCGATAAGACCAATGTCGTGGTCTACAAACGCCAGCGCAATCCTTATGACTATGCCGCTCGCCAGACGGGCGCGCGCCTGATCGAAATCGAACCGGATGGCGACGATCTGGAACGTGAGGTCGCCAATCCGAAAACGGCGTGCGTGCTCTATTTCGGCGGTGAAGCGCTGGCGCCGGGCGCCCGGCCGTTGCCAGAGGTGATCGAGATCGCGCATTCGATGAGCGTGCCGGTGATCGTCGATGGAGCCGCGCAAATCCCCCCGGTTTCCAATCTCTGGCATTACACCCGCGATCTGGGCGCCGACGCCGCCATCTTTTCCGGCGGCAAGGGATTGCGCGGTCCGCAATCGTCCGGTCTGGTGGTCGGCAAGAAAGCGATCATCGACGGGATTCGTCCCAATGCGGCGCCGAATCAGAGTTTCGGCCGCCCGATGAAAGTCGGCAAAGAAGAACTCGCCGGGTTGCTCACCGCGGTCGAGCTCGCGTTGAAACAGGATGAGCCCGCGCTGCTAGCCTCGTACGAGGCCTCGGTCCGGCTTTGGAACGAGGGGCTCGCCGGTATCCCCGGGGTCACCGCCGAACGCCGCTATCCGAGCGAGGCCGGGCAACCGCACGGCCGCACGATCGTGACCCTGGACGAATCGTTCCCGAAAACCCGCGATCAGGTCATCGATGAGCTGTGGGATCGCAATCCGCGCATCGCCGTCAACCCGATCGATGCAAACGCGTTTGCGCTCAACCCGCAAACACTGGAAACTGGCGAAGACCGAATCGTGTTGGAGGCGGTGCGGGAAGTCCTGACCGCCGGGAAAGGAAACGAATGACCCCCGAGGAAAAGCTGAAGTCTCTTGGTTTCGAACTGAAAAAGCAGTCGCCCTTTCATCCCGCGGTGGCCGTAGGGAAGATCAGCGGAAATCTGCTCTATCTTTCCGGCTCGACGCCGCCGCCAGTCGACGGCAAACCGTGGAATGGCCGCGTCGGCGATACCTATACCGTCGAAGAGGGGTACGAGGCCGCCCGCCAGGTTGCGTTCATGCAACTGCAAGCCGCATGGAGCATCCTGGGCGATCTCTCCCGGATCAAGCAAACGGTGAAAGTGCTGGGCATGGTCAACTGCGCCCCCGGGTTCACCGATACACCAAAGGTGATGTTCGGCTTCAGCGAGTTCCTGCACGAAATCCTCGGTGACGCCGGGATTCACACCCGTTCGGCGGTCGGTGTGCAGGCCCTGCCCGCCAATGTTCCCGTCGAGGTCGAAACGATTTTCGAGATCGAGTAGAAACGCTGGACCTGGGAGCACGAGCTGGGATCTGGAATATTCGGAGCCAGCTCCTGGTTCCTGGGCCCCGGGTCCCAGAGGAGCCGTATGGTCTTCACGGTCGATGCCGATACCCATGTCAACGATACGCCGGGGAAACTGGCGCCGTATTGCGAGATGCCCTGGCGAAAATCGCTGGAGCTGCTCGACGGCGCCAGCTATCCCTACTTGCAGATCCCGGGGTTTGCACCGAATCTGCGGCAGGATCCGCCGATCGCCGGCAGCCCGCCCTATCGGTCGGTCGAAACCGCGACCGAGATGCGGCAGGAGCTCGACGAGCTCGGTATCGATGTGGGCATTCTCTTTCCCGATCATCTGTTGCTCTTTGCGGCCTTGCCGAACCGGGAATACGCCACCGCGCTTTCCCATGCCTACAATCGCTGGCTGATCGAAGAATGGCTGCGGGAAGACAACGGACTCTATGGCGTGTTGCTGGCCGCTCCCCAGAATCCGGAAGAATCTGCCCAGCAGATCCGGCAGGGAGCCAGCGAGGGGCGCATCGCCGGTATCTATCTCCCCACCGCGGGGGTGCATCCCCTCTGGGGCGACCGCAAATACGACCCCATCTTCGAAGCCGCGCAGGAGGTCGATCTGCCCGTCTGCCTGCACAGCGTCACCATCATCACCCCGAATTTTCCGTATCAGCTCGACCAGTTCGAGAATCACTTCGCCCGCCAAGTGCTTTCGCATTCGTTTGCGATGATGGCGAATCTGACCAGCCTCATGCACACCGGCGTCCCCGCGCGCTTTCCGGAGCTGAAGGTGGTGTTCACCGAAGCCGGGATCGCCTGGGTGCCCTATATGATGTGGCGCATGGATCTCTACTACAACGAGTACCGGCGCATAGTGCCATTCCTGCAACAGCGGCCAAGCGAGTACATACGGGAGCGGATGTGGTTCGCCACCCAACCGATCGAGGAACCGGACGATCCCGCCCAACTGGTCGATATGATCCACATGATCGGTGACGACCGCATCGTGTTTGCCTCCGATTGGCCGCATCACGATTTCGATCACCCGAAAGCGATTCTCAAATTGCCAATGTCGCAGGACCTCAAACGCGCGGTCATGGGCACGAATGCGCTGAATGCGTTCACCCGCATCCCCGCGCCCGTGGCGGCAGAATAGCCGCATGGCCGAGCATGTCATCGGGACCGTGGCCGATTTCCCGGTTGGATCGAGCACGATCGTCAAGATTCGCGCAATGGAAATCGGCATCTTCAATGTGGACGGCACGCTCTATGCGCTGCCGAATGTCTGCCCCCACCAATTCGGGCCGCTTTGCCAGGGCGGGGTGAACGGCACCATGGTCAGCGGTCCGGAAACGGACTGGCAGTACGAGTGGGCTCGCGAGGGCGAAATCCTCACCTGCCCGTGGCACGGGCTGGAAATCGATATCACCACTGGTCAGGCGCTGGCCAATCCGAAGGTGCGGGTACGGCAGTACCCGGTCTCGGTGGTGGGTGATGAGGTGCGGGTGACGCTGGGGAAATAGGGGGCGTATCGAGACGTCGTTCTGTGGCCGGACCGCGCGGCGCCAAAGCGGCCGCGCTACTGAAACGAAGTCCCGCTGGGACTGATGGAACCGGCCGAAGAGAGACCGCTATGCCAATCTTCACGAATTCGACGGCGGAAGCGCTCTACAACATGGGGCCTGATGCACGCTTCGAATTGATCGAGGGCGAACTCTCGGAGTATCCGTTCCATAGCGGGCTGCATGGCGCGGCCGCGGGTCTTCTCGTCGTGCGGATCGGGGCGTACCTGGCATCATCGCCGCTGGGCAAGCTCTACGCCGGTCAGGTCGGCTGCGTCCTGGCACGCGACCCGGATACTGTCCTCGCCCCGGATCTTGCATTCATTCGACATGATCGCCTGGAAGGTCCTACGGAGGAAGGTTTTCTGCGCATCGTTCCCGATTTCGTTGCGGAGATTCTGGAACCATGGGATTCGAAAGCACAGATCGAACGGAGAATCTCGATCTATCGCCAGGCTGGTGTCGAGCAAGTCTGGATATGTGATCCGATACGACGACTCGTGCAGATTCATTCTGCCGATGGACCGGCCCGATCCTTTATCGGGAACGATCCGATCCTTGGTGGCAACCTCTTTCCGGGCCTGGATATGCGCGCCTCGGGACTGTTCTGATTGCCGATTGCCGAACCGCGCGGCGCTAAAGCGGCCGCGCTACACAAGCAAAGTCCCGCTGGGACTCTATGCGGCGTACGGTGTCTCCAGTCCTGAAAGGACTTCGTCTCAATAGCGCGGCCGCTTTAGCGCCGCGCGCTCCACCACTCCGCCACCCCTTCGTCGCGCGATCTCACCACACGCCCCGTCCACCGGTCTGTCGATCAACCTATTCCGCGCTTTGCGACGGTGTACCCTGGGCGTCTGCCACCTCATCCAACCCCTTCTCCAGTTCTCGCCATAACTGGTCGTCGCGATGGTGTTCCGCCTGATTCGCGACGTAGCGAATCACTCGCCCGAGCGATTGTTCCCCGAACCCGACGACCCCATATTCCGCCTGCCAACCCACCCATGCGTCGCCGTATGTTTTGCCCAACAGATGGCTCGACCCGCCCTTCAACCGCCGCGTGATTTCGGAAACGGCAAGCCTGGGCGGGGCCGCGAACGCGAAATGCACATGGTCCGGCTGCACGGCAATCGAATGCACATGCAGTCCTAAGGTCTTGGCGGATGCCAGGATCGACGCCTTCGCTGTTTGCTCCATCGTCCCGATCAAGACTGGTTCCCGCCACTTCGTGCTCCAAACCAGGTGGTAATTCAGCTTCCAGTACGGCACCGCTGCTCCCCCAAACCCTCGAGTCCCAACGGGACTTCGTTTCAGTAGCGCGGCCGCTTTAGCGCCGCGCGATCTCGCCAGACAATCCCCTCTACCCCTTCGCCGCACGCAGCGCCCCAACCACCACATCCCACGTCTTCTCGATATCCGCCGGCCACAACCGCGACATCGACTCGCATCCCCGATACGCCCAGACCGCCAGATCGGTCATCCCTTCCTCGACCGCGATTTCGATTGCCCGTGCCGCTTCCCATTCCGTTCCGGCCGGAAACCCGTAGCCCTGAATCCAGAACTGGTTCGGGATGCCGTGCGCGTCGCAAATCTCCCGGACGGCGGCAGCATTGGGACGCACATACGGTTCCAGCGGAACGGTGGTTCCGGCTCGCCAATAGGGATCGGTGCCGAAAAAGTCCAGACCGGGTATCTCCAGGAACGGCGACCAATCGGGCACACCGACCAGGTCGAAGGTCATCCCGTGGGGGAGGAGACACAGCCCGTTTCGCACCCCCGTGCGATGCCCATACCCAATGAGATCGGCGGTCACATCGAAGACGGCCTGCTGCCGGAAGGCGCGCACCTCGTCGTCCAGCACGAACGGCATGGCATGCCCGTAACGTTCCCGGAAGAGCTCCAGGCAGACCCCGCACCGGCAACTCCAGCGTTCGCTGTCCGGACCGACCTCGTGCCCGATATACCAGAGATCGCCGGGGTACCAGTGGGGTTCGTCGAAAAAGAGCACATCCGCGCCTTGATCGACCGCGGCATCGATCCATTCGTGCAGCCAATCCAGCAACGTCGGCTGGTTGAGACAAGCCACCCCCATCCGCGAACCATCCGCCAGCACCTGGCAGCTGTCGATCTCCCAGGTGACGAATTTGCTCAGCGCCTCGCCACCGAAAACCCCGGCCACCCCCCAGGGATCGGCATGCACCTCCAGCCCCAGCTCGTGCGAGATCCGATAGATCTCGCGCATCGTTTCCTGACCCCAGAGCAGATCGCTCTCGGTCGAACAATGCACGACATACTCGAATCCCGAGCGGGCGATATCGGCAAGATCGGCCGCGACATGACGCAACGTCCGATTGCCGAAATAGGAAACCCCGGTGCGCATGATCGGGCACTCCTGCTGCAATGACGCGAAATGAGCTCGGTCCGCGTTGGCTTATTGGACCGCCGGAGAATCGAGGGCGACTGCCCGGTCGTTCTCCCGCAGCTTCTTCTGCACGATGAACCGGTCGGCCAGATAGATCGAAACCGCCGCGCCGATCGCCACGACCAACGCATAGAACTCGATCTGCCGCAACTCGCCCACAAGAGTGTCATAGAAGACCTGCGCGGCATTCCGTTCGGTTGCATCGGTCAGCGATTCCACCAATTGCTGTTTGCCGATTTCCAGCGCATACCGCTGGATGGCCAAACCCACCCCGACGGCCAGCAACAACCAGGCGATCGCCCGCAATTTGCGGTTCGACAGAACGACATACCCCATTGCGGACAGCACCGAAACGATGATTCCCACGCCTAACGCGCGATTGAAGATCCGCACATATTGCTGGATCCTGGCGAGCTGGTCTCCTTCCAGCACCGTGACCCACAAGCTGTCCGATGAGATTTCGAGCTGGTCGAGGAGCCGCAGCACCTGGGGCGGCAGATTCGCCTGCGCGAGCTCGTAGGCAGAATAGAGATTCACCTGAACCTGATTGCCCGTTTGCTTCAACGTCGGTGTCTGATTGCCCTTGAGCAGATCCGTCAATGGACCGTGCAATTCGCGCAGCGCCTGGATCCAGTACGGTTTGTAGGTGGGCGATTCCAGCGCCGCCACGATCCCCTGCTGGATTTGCGGCCGGAACATCTGGTAAGTGATGGTTACGGCGGGAGACAGCCCCTGGGTTGCCGTGCGCTGGGCGATCTGCTGATCGATCTCGGTCATCACGCGATCGACCGCGACGGCCTGAACGGCTGGATCGGTCGAAAGCCCCCCCACAACCGCAACGAACTGGTCCTCATCGTAGACGGTCGTCCGCGCCCAAAGCGCCAGCGACAAAACCGCAACCCCGGCCACCACCAGCACTAAAAAGAATCCCCGCAGGGGCGCTCTCCACATAACCGCCTGTCCTCGCTCACCCACGCTCACATACCGAATTGCGCGATTATGGCGCACCGGGACCAGCTACGGCGCGGGCCGCGCGCCGATCGCGCGTTCATCGCAGCGCCTGCTCGACCCGCTCGTGCAATTGCGGTACGGCATCGTCGTGTTCCGGTTTCATCACCACACTCCGGAAGACCAGCGCCTCCGGCTGGTCCCAGATCAGTTCTGGATCGTGGGAAAGCAGCGGCGGCGACACCTTGAGCGTGGCCAGGTACACCGGATCGCGATCCGCGCGCATCAGGTCGTCGAACACCCTCTGGGTGAGCTCACTGATCGCGGACACTCGCCGGTCTCCATCCGCGGGGACGCCAGAGAAGGTGACGATATCGAGCGCCGGATCGACGGACAAACGCATTCGCTCCGACGCGCGAATCAGCTCGGCCCAGCGCACCGCGGCCGCGCGGGTGCGCGCCAGAATCGGACCGAGTCCTCGGTCGGTCTCCAGCGGCAATACGCGCATCGTCGCCCAGAGCGCCGCTGCCGCCGCCCCGGCCCGCGAGCATTCCAGACTGATCTCTCCCAGATGCAATGCCGCCGAGGTGAAATAGGTGTAGGGCGAATCGTGTTTGTAGAACCGGCCCACCGAGGCATCCCGGAAGAAGACCGACCCGCACCCATACGGTTGCAATCCGTGTTTATGGGGATCGACCACGATGCTGTCCACATCCCGGATGGCCCGGAAGGCACTGCTGACCTCGGGCGAAAGCGCTTCGGTGCCAGCCAGCAGCACGAAATACCCGCCATAGGCGGCATCGACATGCACCCGCGCTCCATACCGCGCCGCCAGCGGAACGATCCGGTCGATCGGGTCGACCGCGCCCACTCCAGTCGATCCCGCGGTTGCGACCACCGTTCCGATCGTGCCGGTCCGGAGCGCCCGTTCCAAGGCATCGAGATCGATACGCCCCTCGGCGTCGGTATCGATACCGATACCCTCGGTGCGCAATACCTCGCACATGCGCGCATGGGTGTAATGCGCCAGATTCGAATACGCGATCGCCCTATCCGGATGCACCTCGCGCGCCACCCAGAGGGCTTCCAGGTTGGCAATGGTGCCACTGGAGGTGAGATGCCCGAGCGATGTCGCCGGGTCGTAGCCGAACATCCCTTTCAGCGCATCGACGACCTCGATCTCAAGCTTCGTCGTGGCCGGACCGCCATCGAGGGCATGGGCGTTCGGATTGATCCGCTGGGTGATCGCGTAGGCCGCCGCCGCGACCGGATGCGGGGGCGCCAGCATCTGCCCGGCATAGTCGGGATGGAAGAAGGGATAGTTGTCGGTGAGTCGTTCGGTGAGCGCGTCGATGGCCTCGGTCATACGGGCCATGTCGAGCAGGCCGGTGGGATCGGAGGCGACCGGCCGCCATCCCGATTCCCATTCGCTCATCCGTCCGAGACCATGCTCGACCAATTCGGCGATGATCTGGCCGGTCTGGGACAACGATGGAACGTCAGAATCGGTCATGGTTGCGCCTTCTCCCTTCGAGGGCATTGTCGCGCGTCGCCCCTATGCTCATGGCGCGCGGCCACCGGCAGCGGGTCGACAAAACACCACCACCGGCACGGGGCCAATAGCTACGCGCATACAATCACGATTCCGGACCCGTTCCCGCCAGCGCGGGATTGCTGCCGCCCGTTGCCGGACCGCGTTGGCTCAGTATTCGGATCTGCTGTTCGGTCGGCAAGAATATCGACACGATGATCGTCAGGACCCCGATCGTGGCCGACAGACGCAGCGCGTTTTGCAACCCCCACTTGTCGCCGACGGCGCCGATGATCGGCACGCCGATCGCGCCCATGATGAACCCGAGTCCGAGAATCAGCCCCGAGGCCACGCCTGGGCGCCCGGACATGAGTTGTTGCGCCATGACGAGCAGCAACGGACCGGTGCTCGCCGCCAGCAAGCCGATCGCCGCCGCCGTGATGAATCCCGGCCACCCCGGAAATTGGGCGAAGAGGAAAATCGCCGGAACCGACGCAACCGACGCCGCGATCATCAACGCGCGCCGCCCATGCCGGTCGGCGAGTGAGCCGACGCCGACCGCCCCGGCCGCGCTGCTCAGCAGCAAGGTGGTCGAAAGCGCGGCGTAGTACAGACGGCTGTAGCCCATCTCGTCATACCAGATGGGGATGAACGCGCTCAGACCGAACAGCACCCACGAGCGCGCCATCATCAACATGATCACCACGCTCATCGGTTTCCAGGGGATCGGAGGGGCGTCGGCAGCGGCAGTCGCGGCCCGCTTTTTCAGATGCAACACCACCGTGCGCATCTGGATGATGAGAAAGATGGCGATCGCCCCACCCGGAATGATCATCGGCAAGGTGCCATGAATTCCGAAGAGCGAAAAGACGAGCACGCCGATCAGCGGACCGAGCGCCACCCCCAGCGTTCCGCCAGTGACGTAGATCGACATCGCCACATTGCGCTGTTTATCCGGAATGACCGCGGCCGCGGTCACCGCGCCCATCGGGTGATACATCCCGGAACCGATTCCCGCCAATGCCGCCAGCACCAGCAGGACATGGAAACTCGGGGCCAACCCCAGCAGCGCAAAGGTGACCGCGGTCCACATCAATGCCAGCCCGATCCAGCGCGCGCCATAGCGGTCGGTCACCCAGCCGAACAGTGGTTGCGACAACGACGCCATTCCACTGTAGAAAAGCGAAACAAGCCCGACGGTTTTGAGATCGAGGGTAAACTGATCGGTCAGGAGCGGATAGAGCAGCGGCAGCACCCCGCCGTACATATCGACGGTTGCATGGCCCAGCATCAGCGTCAGCAACGAGCGATTGCGGACGACATCGAATCGATCCGGCTTCCTCGATTCTTCTGTTGCGATCGTTGCTTCGCTGGTTGCCAAAGAGAGTCCTGCTGCCCATCCCAGATCGGACCGGCCGGGAAATTGCGCCCGGTCATCCTACCAGCGCAGCACCATTGGAACAATTGGGTATCGCGAACGTCCTGAGTCCTGAGTCCTGAGTCCTGAGTCCTGAGTCCTGAGTCCTGAGTCCT
>JBIQLF010000082.1:0-14497 GCA_044464585.1 Thermomicrobia bacterium | reverse complement strand
GCTCGAATCGATCAATATTCCGCTTCCCACGGCGGCTGGCCCCACCGAGATTCCTTCACTTTCTTCGACAAACGTTCCGACTCCGACGGAGGTCGCTCCAGCCCAAAATGCGCCGATGTACTCGGCGGACGTTCCACTGGATACCCAAATGGAAATTCCGGCGGGCACGGAGGGCGAGGAGCCGGAAGTGCCAATTGTGCCGATCGCCCCGGTGCGCGAGGACAATTTGGGCGGTTATCCGGGCGCCCAGATACCGGCGGGGCCGGTCAATTCCAGCGAGCTCTATGTGGCGCACGGAGATATCTACGGGATGGGGCAATGCTTCGTACATGTCTTTCGGGCAGGAGATCAGGTGGCCGGATTGGCCCAGTCAAACTGGCGGCTGCTACGGATTTCCGGCGGTGCTCCCGAACAGCGCGAAGAGTTGGTGCGGCAAATTCAGCTCGACGCGGCATCGGATCCTTCGGCTGGCGGTAGCTGTCCGTTTGGCTGATCCAGGAGGCAGAGGCGCATGCGGGTTATCGTTGGTCCGGTCACACATCGATGAGCACGCAACTCATCCTGCTTTTCGGCGTTCTCATTGGCCTGCTCATTCTGCTCATCGCCGGACCGTGGCTCCGGAGGCGGATTGCGCCAGTCCGGCGTCATCCGGACTTCGGCAATCCAGCCATACAGGACGTAACCGAGATTTTTACCAACCGCATTCGAGCTCCTGGAACCAGGCCCATTCTCCGCGGGTCCGAACTGGCGCAGCAGTACAAGGGTCGCGATCCGGCGCCCAGGAATGCGACGATCGAACTCTATTCGGGCGAACTCGCTTGTATCGTCGGCGAGAATGGCGCCGGCAAATCGACGCTGCTCCGGATGCTGGCGCTGGATGAAGCACCGAAATATGGCGAGGTTTACATCGAGGAGGAGCCGTTATGGCGTGCGCCCGCTCGACGGCGCACAGATATGCGAGCGCGCGGCATCTCGTTCATCCACCCGCCGCAGGACAACTTCGGATTGATGCCATGGTCGCCGGTGCGAAATATCGCGCATTGGCTCATTCGCCTGGATGGCGAGAATGCCAGGGCGGCCGAAGTCCGCGCCCGCATTGCCTTGTCGCAGGTCAACGGGCCACACGATGTGCTCCGTCAAGCCCTCTGGGACCAGCAGATCGATTTCAACAAGAAGAATTTCTCGGGCGGCCAGCTTGCCCGAATTGCCATTGCCGGGGCGATTGCGCTCAATCGGCCGATATGCCTGGCGGACGAATCGATGGCGACCCTGGATCCGGAATCGCAAATCCAGGTGCTCGAGCTCTTTCGGCAAATGGCCAATTCCGGGATCAGCGTTACCGTTGTCGCCCATGTGGGCGACGAGCATCTGCTCCAACAGCATTTCGATCGCATCCTTCGGGTCGGTTCCGGCCGCCAGCAACAGGCGGCTCGACCGTAAACGCGTCATCGGAGAGCCGCAATGGCACGAATCGATCTCGACAATGGACCGTCCGGGAACAAAGCGCTGCTCGTTTCGATGACCGAAGGTGTTCACTCGGCGAAACGACGGCAATTTCCGTCCATCGCCGTTATTCTGTCGATTGCAATCGGGTCGGCGCTCGCGCTGGCGGTTAGCGCGACAGGGCGTGGCACCGAAGACACCGTCACCGATCTATTGACCAACAATCCCGCGGCAAGCCAACTCGATTTGGGCAGGGTCTTCGATGTGCTGGGTGATGCGCGGACGCTCCTGACGAGTCTCGCCGCCTTCTTTACTGTGGTTCTCGTAACCGCGGTCAATATCCAGACCAAAGATGAGCGGCGGCGGGAGATCCGGATCAAAACGCAACGGGGTATCCATGTTTGGGAAATCCTGACCGAGCTCATGACCGAAGCGTTGCTCCTGTCGATCATCGGGGCCGTACTCGGCACAGTGCTGGGTATTCGCATTGCGGAGTTCGTACCGACTCTTCTGCCCGCACTCAACACGCGCGTGATCCGGGAAGATATGGTTCTCGTCGGAGCAATCGTGATCGCGCTGGGAACGAGTTCGCTGCTCCTGGTCGGGCTTATCCTGCTCAGAGGTCAACTTTGGCCGTTCAGCCGGCGAGTCTGAACTGATGGCGGCCAGCGCACCCGCGCTCGAAAACTGATAATCGGGCACTTTCACGGGATCGTATCGGCGTCGAGCAGGGCGGGGAGAGAACTGGGAATGAGCTACCTCGCGATCGATCTGGGGGCGACCAGCGGGCGGGCGATGCTCGGTTCGTTGCGCGACGGTGGACTGGAGATCCGGGAGATCCACCGATTTGCGAATGTCCCCGTTCGGAATGGCGCTCGGATCCATTGGGATATGCTGCGCTTGCTGCACGAGATCGAGATTGCGATCGGCAAAGCGGTGCATGACGCCGGCAATGCGCTGACCAGTTTCGGGATCGATACCTGGGGGCTGGATTACGGACTGCTCGATGCAACCGATCAGCTCCTGGCGAATCCCTATCACTATCGCGATATGGGGAGCCGGTCGATGGAGTCGGAGCTGCATGCGCGCATTGCTCCGGCGGAGCTCTATCGCCGCACCGGGATCCAGAGCACCCCGTTCAACACGCTCGATCAGTTGATTCGGTTGCAGGACGAACGTCCCTGGCTGCTCGACGATGCGCGTACGCTCCTGATGACGCCGGATCTGCTGCGATTCTTCCTGACTGGCGAGAAACAGAATGAATACACCATCGCGTCGACCTCGCAATGTCTCTCGATCGACACCGGAGATTGGGATCGCGCGCTGCTGGATCGAGTCGGAATGCCGAGTCATATGCTGGCGCCGATCGTGCCGCCGGGATCGCCGGGCGGCATGTTGCGAGAATCGGTGGCGCGGGCATTGGGAGTACCGCGAACTGCCGCGGTGGCCGTTGGCGAACACGATACGGCTTCGGCCGTGATCGCCACTGGCGGTGCACCGGGCGAAGCCTTTCTGAGCTTGGGCACATGGGGATTGCTGGGCACGATCCTGACCGAACCGATCGTTTCCGACGCGGCATTTCGCGCCAATATCGCCAACGAAGGCGGAGTTGGGGGGACGTGGCGGTTTTTGCGCAATATCATGGGTCTCTGGTTGCTGGAGCAATGCCGAACGGCCTGGGCCGGGCGCGGCCCCGCGCTCAATCATGGCGCGCTGGTGCGCCTGGCCAGCACATCCGAACCATTGCGGGGTTTTTTCGATCCGGACGATGTGCGCTTGATCGATCCACCGAGCGTACCGGAGGCGATCGGCATGCTGGCCGGAATCGATCCGAACGACCGCGGCGCCATCCTGCGCAGTGTGATCGACAGCCTGGCGATGAAGTGCCGGTTCGTACTCGAATCGATCGAGGATGCGGCCGGAACCATCTTCCCGAGCTTGCATGTGCTTGGTGGTGGTTCGCGGAATGCCGTTTTGTGCCAGTCGATGGCCAATGCGCTGGGCCGGCCGGTCCTGGCCGGCCCAGCGGAGGCGACCGCGATCGGGAATCTGCTGCTCCAACTCCAGGTAGCCGGAGAGATCGGTTCGCTTGCGGAGGGTGCAAATCTGGTTGCTGAGAATCGGGAGATCCAGCGCTTCGATCCGGTCGATGTGAAACGGTGGCAAGCAGCGTACGAGGCGTATCGGGAGCGGGTTGGACCAAGGACAAGTAACCATGAGCAAGCGTAAGAGTCCGGATCGCGGCCCAGGCGGCGCCAGGCGGTCGCCTGTTGTCTTGAATGCGATGACGAGCGTCCAGATACTGTTCTCCGGGGAGTGGACGGATCGTTTGGTCGTTCCGGAGGGAGCGAGCCGGTGAGTGGGGAACCGGTTGTCGTCGGTATCGATGTCGGAACGCAGGGCGCCCGGGTGGTGGCGCACGCGCAAAACGGTGCGCTGATCGCTGCGGCGTCCGAACCATTCGGGAGCGGTTGGGCCGGGAGCGAGCAGGATCCGGAGGATTGGTGGCGATCGGCCGCTCAGGGTTTGCGGTCGCTGGCGGAGGATCTGGCCGGGCGGCCGATCGATGGTATTTCGGTGACATCGACGTCGGGCACGGTGCTTCCGCTGGGTTGGGATTGGCAACCGGTTTCGCTGGCGTCGATGTACAGCGATCGCCGGGCTGGAGATGTCGCAAGCGAGATCGGGGAACGATTTCCGGATATGGGCATGAACGTCTCGTGGGGGCTGCCGAAGATCGTCTGGTTCGAGCGGGCGCATCCGGAACGGGCGCGGCAAATTCACGCATGGCGACATCCGGTCGATCTTCTGATCGGACGATTGACCGGGGAATGGCGTACGACCGATCAGACGACGGCGCTCAAGTCCGGATTCGATCCGGTCCGAAACCGCTGGCCGGTCGATATGTTCGAGGCGCTGGGGATCGACCTGGCGCGGATGCCGGTCGTGGGGACGACGGGCGAGATCGCCGGCCGGGTGCATGATATTGCCGCCGCGGAAACGGGATTGCCACCGGGCGTGCCGGTGATGCTGGGGATGACCGACGGTTGTGCATCGCAGGTTGCGGCGGGAGCCATGCGCCCGGGGACATGGAGCTCGACGATTGGCACAACGCTGGTCGTCAAGGGAACGACGATCGCGCGGCTGGACGATCCGCTGGGGCGGATCTACAACCACCGGCATCCGCAAGGCTATTGGATGCCGGGCGCCGCCAGCAATACCGGGGCGGGCTGGGTGTCCGCCTGGTTCGCGGATCGGGATCTGGAAGATTTCGACCGGCGGGCCGCCGGAGTCATCCCCACGAACGAGCCGACCTGGCCGCTGATCGGCACGGGAGAGCGGTTTCCGTTCGTGGCGCCAGCGGCAACTGGGTTCGGGTATGCCGGTCCCGATGAGATCATCCGGTATGCGGCTGGGATGGAAGGGGTCGCATACCTCGAACGGATGGCGTTCGAGCTGATCGAAGAGCTGTCCGGCGAGCGGGTTGCGGTCATCAGCGCGGCCGGGGGCGGCAGCGCCGCCGAGACCTGGGTGCGGATCCGGGCCAATGTGCTCGACCGGCCGATTCGCCGGGTGCGCAACGCCAACGCCGCGAGCGGCGCCGCCACGATCGCCGCCTCGGCGATCTGGTTCGATGGTCTGATCGATGCGGTGGAGGCGATGGTGACAGTAGAAGCCACGGTCGAACCGGATCATCTGGTCGAGGCGTATCGCGAGCGGTACGAGCGGTTTCGGGAGGAGCTGGTCCGGCGCGGATATATCGGGTTGGGCGGCTCCCGATCCTGAATATCCGTGGCTCCATCGCCATTCCGAGTGCTCCGGGGGATCGAGCTGCATTCTTGCCCGATATCCATTCACGGGGAGACCAGCTTCGGCATTGGATGGTTGCTCCTGGGGACGATTCGGCTTCGCGGAAGATGCCCGAAATTGTGAAGAGTGGTCTACAGTACCGGAGTTGGATTCGCAGAGACGAGGGAGCAAGGGTGACTACACGACGGCGATTCCTGGGGACGATGGGATTGGGCGCGGCTGCATTGGGTTTGTCTGGAGTTCGCAGCGGCATGGCTCAGGACGCGCCGAGGCGAGTGACGATTGGCAAACCATACGAGCTGCGGACGATCGATCCGCATTCCTCGACCGATCAGACGGCCTGGGAACTGCAATCGGTCGTTTACGAGAGCCTGGTTTTTCTCGATTATGTGGATGGTGCGTTCGTCACCCTGCCTGGGCTGGCGGAGAGTTGGGAGACTCCGGACGACACGACCTATGTGTTCACGATCCGGCAGGGGGTGACCTTTCACAATGGCCGGGAGATGACCGCCGACGATGTGGTCTTTTCCCTGAACCGGGTACTCGATCCGGAAATCGGCGCGTGGTGGCGCACCCGACTCGGTCCGGCAGTCGAGCAGGCGGCCACGCCCGAGGCTGGCCCTCCGGCGGTCGGCGTGACGTTCGCTGCGACCGGTCCGTTCGAAGTGACCGCGACGCTGACCGAACCGTATGGGGCGTTTCTGCAGGCGCTGGCGGCCACGGTCACGGCAATCGTGCCGGGGGCCGAAGTAGCCTCTGGCGAGATCGATCTCGATACGCAGATGGTCGGAACCGGAGCATTCGAAGTGACCGATCATGCCGAGGATCAGCACTGGATCATGACCCGGCACGAGGGATATTGGCAGGAAGGCAAACCACTGGCCGATGAGCTGGTCTGGCAGATCATTCCGGACGAATCGGCGCGGCTGGCGGCATTGCGCACCGGCGATATCCAAATCACCTCATTCGACAATCCACTGATGCTGGATCTGGCGCAGGCCGATGCGAACATTGCGGTGCAAGAGCAACTGACCACCAATTCCTATCTGATGCTGGCCAATGCCGCGCATCCGGAATTGGCCGACGAACGGGTGCGCCAGGCGATTTCGCTGGCGCTCGACCGGCAGCAACTGGTCGATGTGGGCATCTCGGGGCGGGCGGCGGTGTCCGGTCCAGTGCCAGCCGGATTCGCGACATATGCTTCCCCGGTGGACGAGATACCGTTCTACACCCGCGATGTCGACCGGGCGAAAGCGCTGCTGGCGGAGGCGGGGTATGCGGATGGTTTGCAGACGACCTTGATGGTGTTGCCGGTCTTGACGGCGACCGTGCCGATGTCGGAGCTGATGCAAAAGCAATTGGCCGAGGTTGGAATAGAGGCCGAGATCGTGCAAAAGGATCTGGCATCGTTCGTGCAGGCATGGGCGGTGGATGGGTCGGCGCAGCTGACCCTGCTCTGGTTGGCCGGGTTCAGCGATCCGTATCTCTTCCTGCTGAATTTCTTGAGCGATTCGGTTGGTGCGGTGGTTGGCGCAGCCGGCGATGGCATCGATCCGTTGCTGCGGCAGCTTTCCGCGGTGACGGATTTCGAGGAACGCAAGAATCTGCTGACCGAGATCGAAACCCGATTGGCGACCGATGCCTATTTCCAGTTCATCGCCAGCCGGAACAATTTTGTTGCCTGGCGGAATGATGCGTTGGAGGGTGTGGCACTGGCCGGAGCGGACGGGTATGGGTTGCCATATTGGCATGTGGTTCAGGATATCGCGGTGGTGGCGTAAGGCGGGTTGCCATTCCGCGCGGAACCGCGTCCCTGAGACTGAAGCGACAGGCCAAGACTCCGATCGAGGCGGCGGGTGTGGTGGCCAGCGAACCCAGGCTGAACCCAGGGGCTGACGGAGCCAGGGCTCGTCGAGCCTTCCGTGCGAGCGGAGAGATTCCCGAATTCCGAGCTGCGCCTTCCGCATTTGTCGGTGGGACCTCACGATCATGCTGAGATTTCTCGTAACCCGGCTCATGTTCGCGGCGGTGGCGCTGCTGGGGATTTCGCTGATCGTTTTCGTGGCGATGCGGATGGTGCCAGGCGGGTTTGCCACGGCGATGTTGGGACCGCAAGGGGCGCAACAGCCCGAGCTGGTGCGGCAACTGAACGAGCGATATGGACTCGACGATCCATTGCTCGTGCAATATGGAGTCTGGTTGAAGCACGCGGTGCGCGGCGATTTCGGGGAATCGCTGGGCACGCATTCGTCGATCTCGCATGAACTGGCGCGACGGGCAGGAGTGACCATCGAGCTGGCGGTGCTCGCGACCTTCGTGTCGGTGGTGTTGGGCATACCGATGGGGATGGTGGCGGCGGCGAAACGGGGCACCGCGGCCGATGCCGGTCTGCGCGGAGCGGCGCTGCTCTTCCTGTCGATTCCCGATTTCGTGCTCGGGACCTTGCTGATCTATTTCGTGTCCACCCGGCATATCGGCTTGCCGGTGTCGGGCTATGTTCCGCTGAGCGAAAGCGTGACCGGCAATGCGAAGTCGATCGTGCTACCGGTGCTTTCGCTGGGATCGATTGCGACCGCGGTGGTGATGCGCATCACCCGGGCCAGTGTCAGCGAGATTCTCAGTGAACCCTATATCGTGACCGCGCGTGCCAAGGGATTGAGTTCCAGGGTGGTGACCCGGCGACATGTGTTGCGGGGGGCATTGATTCCGGTCATTACGATCGTGGGGATCAATGTCGGATTCCTGTTGAGTGGGGCGGTGATCATCGAGGAGCTGTTCGCGTTGCCGGGTTTGGGACGCTATGCCTTGCAGGGGATTTCGCGGCGAGATTATCCCGTTGCCCAGGCGACGGTAATGCTCGGCGCTTTCATGTTCGTCGCCAGCAGTCTGGTGGTCGATCTTTGCTATGCCTGGATCGATCCGCGAATTCGATACGAATGAACCGGGGTGGTGCGGGCGGAAGCAAGCCGCGGCCGAGACCGCAAGGTATCGGGGCGTTCGCGCGGAAAAGCCCGCTCGGGATAGGGTGCTTGCTCGTATTGGCGATTGCGGCGCTTTTTGTGGTGCTCGGACCGGCGCTCGGCGCGGGCGATTCGGAAGCGATCGATCCGCTGGCGGTGTTCGCGTCGCCTTCGCGGCACTATCCGATGGGAACCGACTATCTCGGCCGGAGTGTGCTGGCCCGGCTGGCGGTCGGAATGCGGGTGTCGCTGACGATCGCGCTGGTTTCGGCGGGATTGGGAGCGGTCGTCGGGGCGACCATCGGGCTCGGTTCGGGCTACGCCGGTGGAATCGTGGACGAGGCGATTGGGCGGATGGCCGATGTGCTTTTCGCATTTCCGGCGTTGTTGCTCGGTCTCCTGGTCATCATGGTGATGCAACCGGGGATGCCCGCGATGGTGGTGACGATTTTCATCATTACGGTTCCGGTCTTCGTGCGGGTGGCGCGCGGACCGGCGCTGGGATTGAAACAGGCGGAATATGTCACGGCTGCCCGGGTGAGCGGCGCGACGACCCGGCGGGTGATCTTCCGGCACATCCTGCCGAATCTGACCGGCGTCTTGCTGGTGCAGACGACCTTTTCGCTTTCGGTGGCGCTGATCGCGGAGGGAGCGTTCAGCTTTCTGGGGTTGGGAATTCAGCCGCCACGACCGTCACTGGGATCGCTCTTGCGGGATGGCAAGACCTATATGGAGCTGGCGCCGTGGACGATGTTCTTTCCAGCGCTGGCGCTGGCCGGGCTGATTCTGGCGATCAATCTGCTGGGGGACGAGGCGCAGGAGGTGATCGATCCGCGGTTGCGAGGGCGGTAGGGTCGGACACTGCGCGTTTGCTCTGTCTGCCGAGAGGATCCCGCGGAGATCGGTCAAAACTCAGCCAAGTTGTTCGTATTGACACTGGCTATCTCTTCGGCTAAGTTCTCGCTGTTTCGACCTATGTCAGTTTCCGATAGTGTGGCGAGGGAATTCTGCCATGCCGCAGGGCTACCCAATTTACGATAAGCGAGAGCAGCTCGAGAAGATCGATTCCGGCAGATTGCCCGGAGAAACCATCTATGCCGTGTTCGATATGAGGGGTGGGGGAACGGGTTTTCTTGGAATTACTGACAAGCGCATCATCATCTACGACAAGGCATTCATGCGGAAGATGAAGGCCGTGGTATCGATTCCGTATGACCGAATCCATAAAGTCGCTGCCGAAGATGAGAGTGGATTATTGACAGGGCGTGGGTTTTTCAGTTCCAGCAAGATGGCGATAACCACGGCGTCAGATGCGTTCGAGTTCGAGTTCCGGGGCGCGGATAAGGCCCACGTCGCTCATGACCTCATTTTGGAATTCATGATTCGCCAAGCGCACGCTCATCGCTGATGAGCCGGGCAGCGCCGTTATTCCAAAGAGAGATTCGGTAGCGTCGTTCGCTATAGCGCCAGAAGCGGGAAACTTTGAAGCGCGTGCACACGTTCGCACATGGCATGGTTGCCTGCTGAGCCAACTGGATGATACGAAATCCGGATGATGACTGAGGGGTATTAGCCCAGCGTTTCAACGGTGGGATCGCGCCGAACCGCTGGTGGATATCCCACAGTGTCCAAGCGGATTCCGTATGAGTGCTCGTTTCTCCCGGATGGCGTCAGCTCCTGCCTGCCAATGTCCGCGATGTGCTACTCCGCTCTGACGAATGACCTATTTCCACACGATGTCCGTGCCTGTGGAGGGCTGGGATGTCGAGGGTCGGTTTCTCGAACGAGTCTGCACGATTGCCGCTCGGTCTCTGGCGACAAGGGCGCCCACGGGGAGGCGACCCTACCCGCGGTCCGGCGTCGCGTGGTTGGGATTCTGGTGGTTCGATGGGACGGCCCACCTGGGGATCGTCATGACGGCACGGGCACGAACGCGACTTTGCGCCCCGTACCGTCATGATCGATCGGCTATCCGGTTCGCTTCAACCGGCCGGTGACCTTGGCGTAGTGCTCGCCCTTGCTAAAGAGCCAGAGACCGAGCGGCGGGAAGACGACCCCCATGATCAGCAAGGGCCAGATGTTGGACCATTGACTGGTGAACGATGCACCATCGAGCAGCATGGCGCGAATGCCGTTCAGCGTGTAATAGATGGGCGAGAGCTTGCCCAGCGGTTGCATCCAGCCTGGCAGCACATCGATGCTGTAATAGATGCCACTAATGAGCAACAGCACCGCCGAAAAGATATAGGTGACTTGCTGGCCCTTTTCTGGGGAGAGCAGGGGCATGACCGCGGCGATCATCCCGAATCCGACCAGCGAGATGCTGCAGATGACCAGGATCCCCAGCGCCCCGAGATAGTTGGCGTTTCCCAATGAGAGATCGAAGAACAACGAGATCGCGCCGAGCATGATGATCATGCGGACGATGCCATAGAGCACGGCGTAGATGCCCATGCCGATCAGTTGGGAGGCGCGGCTGGCCGGACTCATGAAGGTGTATTCGATCGTGCCTTCCCATCGTTCCCAACTGACGGTTTCCGACAGGATATCGAAGATCATGGAGAGATAGCTCCAGATCAGGGTGCCGATCAGCAGAAAGGTGGTCGCGCGGGCGGTTTCCTCGGCGGTGCTGCCGACCGAGACGCCGATGAACCCAATGGTCAGGGCGTTCATGGTCGAATAGACGAGCCAGACGACTTCCCAGAGAAAATAACGGCGGGTCAGAAAATAGTTGCGTTGCGCATAGCCCCAGATGGCCACCAGCTCGCGGCGGAGGGTGGATGTCTGACTCGGCGCATGAATCGAATTCATACCATTCAAACCTCGATCAGCTCGGTGGCTCGCTCGGTCGAAGCCGTCTTCGAATCGCCATCGTCTTTTTCGGAGCTGGCGTCTTCGAGCGACTGCCCGGTGGCGAGCATGAAGACATCTTCGAGCGTGGGCAGGTCGTCGCCTTGCCGGTAGTGCTGCTTGAGACCCAACGGGGTATCGAGCGCGATCAACTGGCCATCGACCAGGATGCCGATCCGGTCGCAGAGTTCCTCGGCTTCGCCCATATCGTGGGTGCAAAGCAGAATGGACGAGTCGTGTCCGGCTCGAATCTTCCAGATCAGCTCCTGCACGTCGCGTTTGCTGCGGGGATCGAGACCGGTGGTCGGTTCGTCGAGCAACATCAGCATTGGACTGGTCAACAAGGCGCGAGCCAGGGCGATCTTCTGCTGAGTGCCGCGGGAGAGGTGCTCCATCGGTTCGCCAACGCGCTTCACATCGAAGCCGATGCTGCCCAGAATCTCTTCGATGCGCGGGCGGCTTTCCCGGTCGGTGATGCCATAGAGCTTGGCGCCGAAGAGCAGGTTCTCGAGCGACGACATCTTCTTGAAAAAACTGGCTTCGACGCTGACCCGGTTGATATACCGCTGGACGATCTTCGGTTGCTGGACCGCGTCGACATCGAAGATATGCACCGAACCGGAATCGGGCACCGTGAGGGTGGAGATGACCCGCACCAGCGTGCTCTTACCGGAACCGTTCGGTCCGAGGATGCCGATGACCTCCCCTCGCTTCAGGGTCAGCGAGATGCCACGCAGGGCGTGGGTGTGTTCGCCGCGTTTCTTTTTGAACCGTTTGGTGACATCGCGTAATTCGAGCGCGTTTTGGGCGTGGATAATGGTTTCGTGAGTCGAATGCGTCACAGAACGAACTCCTCGGCATGTCGTTCGATGCCGGTGGAACAGCGTGAGAATGGCGGAGCGATCCGTACGAGGCGGACTCCGGCCACGGTAATCGTGGCAATCAGATTTGTTCGGAAAACAGGCGGATCGGAATCAACGGGTTCCGAATCCGAAACACACGTGGAAGCCCGGCATCGTGCGAGCCCGATCGCTTCCATGGCGGCGCCGGCGATCCCCTCGAAGAGGAGTCGGGACGGTGGCTGCCACGGAGACGCCGATCTGCATTGTGTCTTGGCGGCTCGTCATAGTGGCACCATCCTTCCCGAATGAGGGAACCGGTTCGCAGAAGCGGTTTTCTGCGACAGCCTATGATGCAGTCTCGGCTTCTGAGAGTCAAGCGGCTTGGAAGGGGCCAATTGTCCCGGAAGACGCTGCGATGCTCGTGGCGAGCGTATTTGGCATTTGAAAAGGTTCACTAGTCCGGAAACTTGCCGCGCGATGGGCGTACTTCGAGACCGGTCGCGTATTGGTGGATACGCCGGTTCCTCGCCTCCGCGAACGTCATACTGCGGCGGCGATATTCTCGATAGGATTCGATGTTCTGGGGAACCGCCGGGGAAAAGAAATCGTCGAATGGCATGAAGAACTGCACGTTCGCATAATCGCCAGTGACCATGTCCTGTAATAAAAAGAAATCGACGTATCCGCGAAAATGCTCGAAGAGCGAGAAGAAATCGTTGTAGCGTTGCAAGGCGTCGCCGAGGGGACTGCTTTGACCGAGATAGTGTCGGCGGATACACTCGAGTGTCAGATCCATTCTGTCCGCAATCTTGCGGTTGAATCCGCGTGCGCCATTGATCGTTTGCTTTCCGGCGATGCGGTTTGCGGGAAAGACGATCATTCCGCCGATGGTGGATCCAATGGATCGAAAACGCTCGATATCGGCCTTGGGCATCTGACTGGTGATGTGTTCGAGTGCAGCCCATCGCGTGAACGACTGCAGAAACGAGTCACTCGACAAGAAGTATTCGCCGAGTGGCGACCGGTGATGCAGATATACGCCGGGTGTCGAGTCATCGAGATCGAAGCGATCGCCGCCTGGCAGGGGCTTGCTCCACAAATACCTGTGATACCTGCGAAGTGTTGGGCTGAAGGCATCGGGGTCGCGCCCGAATGGGGTATCGGAACGGAAATCGAATGCGATATCGATCATACCTGCCTCCATTCTCCCAATACGTCTCGAGATCCGGGCAGTCCCTGCATGCGATGGTATCAATGTCGATCTGGATGTTTCCAGTGGCCGATGGCTTGCGGGCCAATACAGGACATGCTCATGAATCAATCGATGGAGGAGGCGATCGTCGATGCCGAGCGGGCATTGCTCGACCCCGCAATCCGGCGAGATCGCATGGCGTTGGAACGATGGCTCGATCCCGAATTCACCGAGATCGGACAGTCGGGAACACTGTGGGGACGGGAGGCCATCATCGAGGATTTGGTTTCGCGCGACCAGGTGGGTTTCGCGGTCTCCACCATGACCGAAATGCGGGTGACCGTGTTGGCAGAAGGATGCTTCTTGCTGACCTATGTGGTTCGGATCGAGGATCGACAGAGCCGGCGCTCGTCGATTTGGCGCTTCGATGGTCGACAGCCGCGAATGGTGTTTCACCAGGGAACGCTATTGGCCTTGCGATCACAGGCGATCTCATGATTCGGGGCTCCCGGCGTTCGGTCGTTGTGTTGTATATGGTAGAGATTGGAGGCGAGCGAAGGAGAGAAGGATATGAAACTCGCGGAGGCGCTGGCGCAACGGGCCGATTTGCAGACGCGATATAGCCAGCTCGGTGAGCGAGCACGGCAGTCGGCGCGCTATCAAGAGGGAGAGACCCCCGCCGAGGATGCGGCGGCGCTGCTTGCGCAGATGGATCGAATCGCAGCGCAGTTGGAAGATCTGATCGTGCGGATCAATATCCAGAACCTGGAGACCGAGGTGACGCCGGGGATGTCGATGACGGCGGCGCTGGCGCGGCGGGATACGTTGCGACGCTTGCAGAAGTCCCGGACCGATCTGGCCGATGCCGCCGCAGCACAACCGGATCGCTATTCGCGTACCGAGTTGCGATCGTTCGCCGCGGTCGATGTGAAAGCGCTGCGCGATGAGGCCGATGCCTATGCAAAAGAAGCGCGCGAGCTGGACACACTGATTCAGGGGGGCAACTGGACGACGGAGATGGGCGGGTAGGAGCCGTGAATTGGTCGTGAGTCTTGAGTCTTGAGTCTTGAGTCGTGGGTTTTGAGCCTTATGCGGAATCCGGGTGATTCCTTAGGGGTATGAGCCCAGCGTTTCAACGGTGGGACCGCGCCGGAGCGATGGTGGATATCCCGGAGGGTCCAAGCGGATTTCGTATTCGGTCTTTGGGAAGCGTTGCGCAGATACGGGAGCGGATGTTCCGGCGACATGCGTTGCGGCGGGGAATTGCTCGACTTCGCGCGGGATGACGCGGAAGGATGAGTCCTTCAGTCTTCTCAGGACTCACGACTCAGGACTCACGACTCAGGACTCAAGGCCCAAGACCCAAGCCCACAAGAAGCGGCAGTCGGTAGTCGATACGA
>JBIQLF010000081.1:0-14523 GCA_044464585.1 Thermomicrobia bacterium | reverse complement strand
CGGCAGGCGGAGAGATGGTCCAATCGGAGTTCGGCGGTGTCAAGTCCCTCGGGGGGCATCCGCCCCATGCTGCGTGCTGCCTGCTGCCTGCTATGAGCCGCCTGCCGCCTGCCCAAAGTAAGGTATACTTCTGCGGTTACGCCGGGTTCGACCCGGCGTATTTGCCGTTGCGAGAACGGTTTCGCCGTTCGGAAACGGCGCATTCGAGAACAGGACAATGGACTTTTACAACGAAACCGCTGTCAATGTCGCCACGTTGCTGCAGGAGCCGGTCGGTTCCAGCCGCACCTATCCCTTGCATCTGGACCGGCTCGAGCTCGATTCCGACATGATCGCCAGCGATGTCGATGGCACCGTGCGTTTGACCCGGTTGTCGGACGAGATTCTGGCCAATGTCGAGGCAACCGCCACAGTCGGACTTATCTGCCTGCGCTGCCTGGAACAATACGAGCAACCAACCAAAACACGCTTTCAAGAAGAGTTCCGGGTGGCATACGATGTGCGCTCCGGAATCGCGGTTCGCGGTTCCGCGGACGACGAGCGGTTTTCGATAACCGATGCGCACGAGCTCGATATTCGCGAGCCACTGCGCCAGGAATTGATCGTGTCGTTGCCGATGCGGCCGGATTGCGGAACGGCGTGTCCGGGACCGCCATCGGTCGCCAACGACGGCGAAGATGAAATCGACAATCGTTTTGCGGCGCTTGGATCGCTGCTCAACGGCTCGAACGACGAATGAACTGAGCGGCATCGACCGCGGAATGAGGAGAAGAGAATCATGGGAGCGCTTCCAAAGCAACGTATCAGCCGGCACCGGCAGGGTAACCGCCGTCGCCACATCTTTCTGAAGACCCCCGAGCTGGTCATTTGCCAGACCTGCCGGGAACTTCACCGCGCCCATCATGTCTGCCCGAACTGCGGCTACTATCGCAATCGGCAGGTGATCGTCATCGAGGAACGCTCGCGCGCCAGCTAGGGCCGCCTTCGCGGTCTCGGGCGCTTGCGCCGGTTTGCACCCTCGTGCCATTCGGCGCAACAATGTCCCGACTGGAGTGAATCCAGTCGGGTTTGGCGATGTTCGCCAATACGAATTCGAAACGAGCGGCAGGATTTCGATGCGGTACGCGGCCATAACGGGATGGGGCATGGCAGTACCCGACGGGGTATTGACCAACGCCGACCTCGAAAAGATGGTCGATACGACCGATGAATGGATCGTCACCCGCACGGGAATTCGCGAACGCCGCATCGTCGGACCGAACGACAGCACGACGTCCCTCTCCGTGGCGGCATCGCTCCAGGCGCTGGAGCGATCCGGCATCACCGCCGGAGACCTCGATCTCATCATCGTCGCCACCTGCACGCCCGACCAGTTCCTGGTTTCGGAAGCATGTCTGGTGCAGGCGGAGCTCGGGGGAAACGCGGCCGCGTTCGATCTGGGCGCCGCGTGCTCCGGGTTCGTGTATGCGCTTTCCACCGCCACGCAATTCATCCAGGCCGGTCTGTACGAGCGTGTGCTCGTCATCGGCGCCGACACGCTGACCCGGTTTGTCGACTATTCCGACCGGAGCACCTGCATTCTCTTTGGCGACGGCGCCGGCGCGGTGGTGCTGGAGGCGACCCCAGAACCGCGCGGCACCCTCTCCACGGTGCTCGGCGCGCATGGCGAGGGATACAAGCACCTTTATATTCCGGGCTGGGGCGCATTCGTTCCCGAATCGGCCGGCATCTTTCCCGAATATCGCCCGTTTCTCCAAATGAACGGCCGCGAGGTGTTCCGCTTCGCTGTCACGGCGATGGGCGACGCCGCGGTGCAGGCAGTGGAGCAGGCGGGGCTCGAATTCGGCGATATCGATATGCTCATCCCCCACCAGGCCAATCTGCGCATCATCGACGCCGCGGCCAGACGACTCGGTCTTTCCATGGACAAGGTCTGGGTCAATCTCGACAAATACGGCAACACCTCCGCCGCTTCGATCCCAATCGCGCTCGTCGAAGCCGAACAGGCCGGCAAGATCAAGGATGGCGATCATCTGGTGCTCGTCGCCTTTGGCGGCGGACTCGCGTGGGGTGCGAGCGTCATCCGCTGGGGTGGCAAATGCAAACAACCGAACCAGCAACCAACGACCGATCAGGCAGCCCCTGAATCCCTGGTCTCCAGCAGAGGAAACGAGGAAGACGCATGAGCGAGCAAAAACGAGTTGCGATCGTGACCGGGGCAACCCGCGGAATCGGTCTGGCGGTCGCCTCGCGCCTCGCACGGGACGGATTCGACATTGTCGCCAACTACCGTGGAGACGACGATGTGGCGGCATCGGCGCGCACCGAGCTGGAAGCAACCGGCCGGCAGATCGTGCTGACCAAAGGCGACGTCTCCCACGCCGATGACGCCGGTGCGCTGATCGAGACCGCGCTGAAAGAACTGGGCCAGGTCGACGCGCTCATCAACAACGCCGGAATCACTCGCGATACCCTCATGATGCGCATGAGCGAAGACGATTGGGATGCGGTGCTTTCCACCAATCTCAAAGGGGCGTTCCTGACCTCGAAAGCCGCTATCCGTCCGATGATCCGCCAGCGATCGGGCCGTATCGTCAATATGACCTCGGTGGTCGGGCTCGTCGGCAATGCCGGGCAGGCCAACTATGCGTCCGCGAAAGCCGGATTGGTCGGCCTCACCAAGTCGATGGCCAAGGAAGTCGGTTCCCGCGGCATCACCGTCAATGCGGTCGCACCCGGGTTCATCGAGACTCGCCTGACCGATGTGCTCAATCAGGATTTGAAAGAGACATTGCTGAAGCAGATTCCTGCTGGCCGTCTCGGTTGCCCCGAGGATGTCGCTGGGGCGGTTGCGTTCCTGGTTTCACCGGACGCGTCCTATATCACCGGTCACGTCCTGACTGTCGATGGCGGGCTCTTTATGGCCTGATCGCGCATTCGCGCGATGGGGCACGACTGAACATGGCAGGCATCCGCAAAGTCCTCATAGCCAATCGTGGCGAAATCGCCGTCCGCATCCTGCGCGCATGCCGGGAGGTGGGCGTCGGGGCGGTCGTCGCCTACAGTGAAGCCGATCGCGATTCGCTGGCGGTGCGTCTGGCCGATGCAGCCGTCTGTATCGGCCCACCACCGTCCGCTCGTTCCTACACCAACATTCCGGCGCTCATGAGCGCGGCGCTGGTGACTGGATGCGACGCGCTGCACCCTGGTTATGGCTTTCTCTCCGAGAATGCCTATCTGGCCGAAATCTGCCAGCAGCTCGGCATCACCTTCATCGGTCCCTCCCCGGACGTCATCGCCAAGATGGGTGACAAAGCCGTCGCCCGGCAGATCATGAAACAGGCGGGGGTACCGACCGTTCCGGGTTCCGAGGGAGTCGTGCGCGATCTGGCAGCCGCCAAGGACGCCATCCGCCACATCGGTTATCCCGCCTTGATCAAGGCGGTTGCGGGCGGCGGCGGACGGGGGATGCGAGTCGTTACCAGCGATGGCGAGCTTGCCCGGCTCTTTTCGATTGCCCAATCCGAGGCCGAAGCGAATTTCGGTTCGGGCGATGTCTACATCGAACGCTATGTCGACAAACCGCGCCATGTCGAAGTCCAGGTGCTGGGCGACAAATTCGGGCATGTCTATGCCATTGGCGAGCGCGATTGCTCCCTGCAACGCCGTCACCAGAAGCTGGTCGAGGAAGCGCCCGCTCCAAACCTGAATCGCAAGATTCGCGACAACCTGCTCCGTGCCGCGATCAAGGGCGCCAAGGCAGTCGGCTATCAGAATGCTGGGACGCTGGAGTTTCTGGTCGATTCCAATGGCAATTTCTATTTCATGGAAATGAACACGCGCATCCAGGTGGAACATCCGATCACCGAACGGGTGAGCGGTCTCGATCTGGTGGCCTGGCAACTGCACATCGCGTCGGGCGCGGAATTGAAACTCGAGAGTCGCGAATTCGAGCCCAAAGGACATGCGATCGAAGTGCGCATCACCGCCGAAGATCCCGCGCTCGATTTTCAGCCGGGCGCTGGTGTGGCGGACACGGTGGTGCTTCCCGGCGGTCCTGGCATTCGCGTCGATACCCATCTCTATCCCGGCTACCGAGTTCCCCCGGATTACGACTCGTTGCTCGGCAAGATCATTTCATGGGGACAGACGCGCGACCAGGCGGTCAACCGGCTCGATCGCGCGCTGGCGGAGACCTTCATCTCAGGCATTCCAACCACCACCGCATTTCTCCGCTTGCTGATCACCGACAGCGAATTCCGGCGAGGCGAGGTGCATACCGGCTTCGTGGCCGATTTCATGAATCGCAATGCGGCCATCATTTCCCGCTTGGGAGAAGGTTTGCCCATACCGGCGGGATTCGCCCAATGAGCGACCGCAATGAGCGAGCTGGCGAATCGAGCCCCTCCGGCAAACCAGCCCGGCGCAAGAAGATCAATCCCCGGCGACAGGCACGCACGCTGGCTCTCCAGATCCTGTACGAGACCGATCAGACGAACCATCCGTGGGAGGAGGTCCTCGAACGAACGGTCGAATCCGCTGAGGGGACTTCAGCCGAAGTGGTGGCCTATGTGCGGTCGCTGATCGAGGGCATCTTCCAGCATCAGCGTTCGATCGACCGCGAAATCGGCCTGGCGGCGCCGGCATTTCCGATCGAGCAACTTTCACCGATCGACCGCAATGCGTTGCGAATCGCGATCTACGAGCTGCGCTATTCCGACGATGTGCCGGTCAAGGTCGCAATCAACGAAGCCGTCGAGCTGGCGAAGCGATTCGGCGGCGAGAGTTCCGGCCGGTTCGTCAATGGAGTGCTCGGCACCGTGGTCGATCGCTTGCCAGGCGGGGATACCAAACGATCGTAGTGGTTTCGTACCGTTGTCTGTGCATGGGCGGAACGCTCGTGTATCATCGGCCAGTCAGGGGCGCTCTGCGCCAGGTCGAACTGCGCAACAAAGCGTTCGCGCATCGAACAAGGGAAAAAGGAACAATCGCTCGCGCATGGGCCGCGAGTAATGTGGGAGGAAACACAGGTGGCAACGACATTCGAACGAGTCCAGGGAATCGTGGCTGAGCGCCTTGGAGTCGATGAAGACACGATCACGATGGAATCCGAGTTCATTGGCGATCTGAATGCCGACTCGCTCGATCTCGTCGAGGTCATCATGGCGCTCGAGCAGGAGTTCGGCACCGAGATCAAGGACGAGGATGCCGAGTCGATCCGCACAGTCGGCGACGCGGTGAACTTCATCGACGAGCGCAGCTAGCCGCTCGATTCCGGCCGATCCGTCCCGCTCCGGCACGGTTTTCCCTCTTCATGATGTGACGTTCACTCGCGACAGCGCGTATGCTATACGCGCTGTCGCATTGTGGCGACCCATCTCGCCGGCGCCGTTTCGTTCGGATTCTTGCGATCAGCCGGTTCGCCCTACGTCGGAGTAATTATTCGTGGCTCGCGCCATCAATCTACCCAAAGTGAGGAAACCATCGCTCCCGAGCCTTTTCGGCCAGGGTGATGATGACTACGTCGATATTTTCGAGGAGATGACGCTTGCGGAGCATCTCGATGAGCTCCGTTCCCGTCTCGTCAAAACATGCGTCGGCATCGGATTGGCATTCATCGTCGGTCTCTTCCTGACGCGCCCGCTGCTCGGGCTGGTCCGGGACAATGCCAACGTCGAGCGGTTCCAGTCGATCGATTCGACCGACCCGATCACGTCGTATTTCAAGACCGCGTTGTATATCGCCATCGCGATCGCCCTGCCTTTGATCTTCTATCAAATCTTCGCGTTCGTCGCCCCAGGGCTGACACGCAAGGAAAAACGCTACGTCTACGGTTCGTTGCCGTTCGTGGTCGTCTTCTTTCTGCTCGGCGCCGGCTTTGCGTTCTTCTTCGCGATTCCGCGAGCGTTCGAGTTTCTCTCCAACTTCAACAGCGACATCTTCGAGTTCGCCCCGACCTACAACAGCGTGGCGTCGTTCTATCTCCAGGTTTCGCTGGGCCTGGGAATCGCATTCCAGTTGCCCATCATCATGTTCCTGCTCGCCCGGCTGGGCATCGTCAGTCCGAAGCGCATGGGCGGCATGCGGCGCTACGCCATCGTCCTCGTGATGATCGCCGCGGCCATCATCACCCCCACGCCCGATCCGTTCAATATGCTCTTCGTGGCCGCGCCGATCTACCTGCTCTTCGAGCTCGGTATTCTCTTCGCCAAAATCGCCGCCCGGCGCAAAGGCCGCAAGGACAAGGAGCTCGACGAGGAGACCCCGGCGCTACCCGCCTGATTCGCTGGCGGGTGAAACGAGAATGGTTCGCTCATTGCGATAGGTAACCATTCCTGGACCAGCGCCCTTGATCTTTCGCACATCACGACGTCTGGCAAGATCGACTTCGACCTTGCCAGACGTTCTGCTTTTGCTATACCAGGCTGCCACGGCCGCCGCCCGCTCCAGCGCGGCATCGCTCGGTTCCCGGCCGTTTCCCCGCACGATCACATGCGATCCCGGCACCCCGCGCGCATGCACCCACCAATCATCCGGTCCAGCTATCTCGAAGGTCACCCGATCGTTTTGCGGTCCTGTCCGGCCGACATAGACTAGATTGCCCTCGTCATCGGTGTATGGCCGCAGCCGTTCCGAAGTCGCTCGCCGTTTGCGGGACGGCTCGGTGCGATCTGGACCGGCATAGGCCACCCATTCGTCCATGACCGACTCGATCTCCTGGAACGACGACGCGAGCAGCGCCATGGTTTCGATTTGGTCGAGATACGCCCGCTCGGTGCGCGCATCGTCCAGCTGGCTTTCGACCTCGCCGCCACCGCGTTGCATCCGCCGGTAGGTTTCGAAATACTCGGCGGCCACATCCTTTGCCGGGCGCAGGGGATCGAGCGGAATCGCATCGGACTCGACCATCAGGACCGCTTGTCCCGGTTCGATCTCCCAGAGATGCGCATAGATTGCCTCTCCCCAGCGCCGGTAACGGTCCGCTTCCCGTACCGATTCCTGTTGCTTTTCGATCGAGCGAAGACGACCGTCGACCAGCTTTTGCCGTTCGCGAATCTTCGCCAGTAACCGATTGCGTCGACCGTCGTGCCTACCGGCGATTTCCAGGTCGGTTCGTTGCCAGGCTGCCACCGCCTCGGACATCGTCTCGGTCGCGATTGCGGTTCCACGTTGGGCCAGCGACCCGAACGGGAGCGCGGCATAGCCGGTCAGCTCGCCATCGGCATTCCGGTAGATGTGAGGCGACCATCGGCCGGTTTCCAGCGGATCGGTGACCGAACGAATGGCGGATGCCACATGCCCGGCTGACAGATCGCCCATTTCCTGAGCGCGCCAAACCGCTTCCGCGGCCATGGCCGGGCTCATCCCCCGCACCTGCGCCACCAGCAGCTTCTCCAAATTCGACGGCCTATTGCCGGATTCGAGAAGAACGGCAAGCTGCGAAGGAGTAACCGTCCTTGGATCCAGCCCGGCGCGGGCGGGCGGCATCGCAAAACGTGCGGATGGCCAAATCGGTCGCACCCGGCTCATCTTCGGGGTAACACGTTTGAGACTGTCCATCACGATGCCGTCGCCATCGACCAGAATGACATTGCTCCGGCGACCCATGAGTTCGATGTACACGTAGACGAAAACCATCTCGGGCGACCCTGCCTCGCGCTCGCCGGACACGAGATCGGGCGTCTCCGAGGATTCGTCATCGGGGCGCTCGGGCCAGAATCGCTTCGCTATACTCAGCCGGACGATTCGTTCCAGCGGTGGTTGATCGATCGCGACCAGGATTGCGCCCCGCAGATACTTGCGCAGCAGCAACGTGAAGGGCGTCACCAATCCCGGATCGATCGCGAAGGGATCGGGCGATCGGTAAAATGCCGGTTCGGGATCGCCGATGGTCGCGACCAGATGGTGCCGCTGGCGATCGCGATAGAGCTCGAAGGCGACGGTTCGAGTATCGCGCAGGCCAACACGCTGGATTCGGCCCTCCGGCATCGAATCCATCATTTCGTCGACGATGGCCGCGGTCGTCAGGATGTCGTACATACTACCTCTTCGGAGCTGGCGGAGCCGGCAACGATCGAATCGATCGATAGAGTATGCGCCGTGGCGCCAATGGTGGAGACGAACGTGAAGGAAGGTGATCTGCTGCTTTCGGAATTGCGCAACCGGCACAAGCCGAAGCTCTTCGTGATCACTGGACCGTCAGGCGCCGGCAAGGACACCATCGTCAAGGAGCTGCGGGAGCGCTTTCCGGACTTTCACGTCGCGGTTACGGCCACCACGCGAGCGCGCCGGCCCGGTGAAGCCGAAGGGGTCGACTATTTCTACATCGATGCCCAGACGTTTCTCGAACGGCTGGCCAACGACGAGTTCATGGAATCGGCGCAGGTCTATGGAAAGCCCTATGGCGTGCCCCGGAACCAGATTCGCCAGGCATTGCAGCGCGGCCAGAATATCCTGCTGAAGGTCGATGTGCAGGGGGCATCGACGATCAAGGAACGCTGGCCCGAAACGATCGTGATCTTCGTCAGTCCCACATCGATGGATCAGCTATTCGAACAACTCCGCCGGCGCAAGACGAGCGACCCGGACGACCTGATGCGGCGCTTCAGCGAGGCAGAGGCGGAATTGCCCATGGCGATGGACTTCGATTACTTCGTTTTCAACGAAGAAGATCGCTATCTTCAGGCAACCGACGACATCGAAACGATCATCCGGGCCGAACGACTGCGCACCCGGCAGCACAGCCCCCAGGTCTGAGCGCGGTTATTCCGCAATCGTCGCGTATTCGTCTTTCGAGAGTTCTTCTTCCGTGATCTGGAAGAGCGTCGAACGGTCTTCCACCCGATCGACGAAGAGAATGCCATCGAGATGATCGACCTCGTGCTGGATCACCCGCGCGAGGTATCCGGTCGCTTTGATCCGGACATGCTTGTTGTCGAGATCGATGGCCTTGACCGTGATCGTCTCCGCCCGCGGAACATCCCCCACCCAGTGTGGGATGCTGAGACAGCCTTCCTGGCCATAGACCTTGCCGTACGTCTTGACGATCTCCGGGTCGATCAAGGTCAGCCGGGTTTCTTCCTGCTCCTCTTCCTCGTCTTTCGGAACGTGGACGACGACGATCCGGCGCATCAAACCGATCTGTGGTCCGGCAAGTCCAACACCGGGCGCGGCGTCCATGGTCTCATGCATATCCGCCGCGATCTTGCGCAGACTGTCATCGACCTGCCTGATGCGCATCGCCTTCTGCCGCAGCCGCGGATCGCCTTCGAGAATGATGTCCAGTTTTGCCATTCGTTTCGTATCGTTTCGCTTTGCTCGGTTCGAAATAGGAGCGCTCTCCACGCGCATCGTCCAGTATCGCCGACGGTCCAAATCGGCTCAAGACCGTCAGAGCAGACTCTGGGGGTCGACGTCGATCGTCCAGGGAGTGCGCAAGGGAATCGCATCGACCAGATCGCCGAATCCTTTCACACCGCCCCGGACGATGATCTGCCATTGATACAGATCCCGAATCTTGGCGACGAAGGCGGGCGCCGGTCCGAAGACGTCGGCGTCGTGGCCATCGAGGCGAATCAAGGCATCGACTTCCGCGGCAAGGCGCTCGCCTTCATCCCGGCATTTCTCGTCGGACCGGTCGCGGATCGAGAGACGGATCAGGCGCGAAAAAGGCGGGTAGCGTTGTTGCGCCCGGAATTCGATCTCCCGCTCGTAGAATGCGGCATAGTCGTGTCTGGCGGCCGCCTGGATTGCGTAATGACGCGGCGTATACGTCTGTACCACCACCTGGCCCGTGGTGGAACGCCGGCCAGCGCGCCCGGCAACCTGGGTCAGCAGTTGAAATGTCCGCTCCGCCGAACGGAAATCGGGAAGATAGAGCGCGCTATCCGCCTGCACGACGCCAACCGCCGTGACTCGCGGAAAATCGAGTCCCTTGGCGACGATCTGCGTGCCGACCACGACATCGACATCACCACGCTGAATCCGGTGAATCGCCGCATCATAGCCGCCAAGGCGCCGGATCGAATCGCGATCGACGCGCATGACCCGTGCGTTCGGGAAGAGACGGCTCACCTCGGCTTCGATTCGCTGCGTACCGGCGCCGAAATAATCGAGCGGTCCACCGCATTCGGGGCACTTCTGGATCGGCCGCCGCGCGAACCCACAACGATGACAGAGCAACCGTTGTTGGTCCTGATGGTAGACCAGCGGGATTTCGCAATGGGGACAATCGACCGAACGCGTGCAGTTCCGGCAAATGACAATGGTCGACATACCGCGCCGGTTGAGCAAGACGATAGCTTGCTCGGACCGATCGAGGGCCGTGCCGACCAGCTCCTGCAGTTGTGTGGAAATGAGTGTCGATCCCGTCGCCTTGATTTCGTGCCGCATATCGACGATATCGACCTCGGGCATCGCCAGACCGCGTTCGCGATCTTCGCGATCGATGCCGCCTGGGGAGAATCCAATGCGCTCCGGTAACGCAACCAACGTGAATGCGCGGACGGTTGCCGCATAGTACGACTCCACCGATGGCGTGGCGCTCCCCAGAATGAGGGCGCCAGCGCGCGCCTGCGCGATCTTGTGCGCCAATCTGATCGCCTGGTACCGCGGAGGCGACTCCTGCTTGTAAGCGCCATCCTGTTCCTCGTCGATGATGATGGCGCCCAGCTCGGGCAGCGGGGAGAAGAGCGCGGAACGCGGTCCAACCACGATCGGCCGGGCTCCTTGCGCAATCGCGGTCCAGGTCGAATAGCGATCGGCATCGCCCAGTTCGGAATGAATGACGGCGACCTTTCCTGGAAATCGTTCCTCGAACCGGCGGACGACCTGGGTGGCCAGCGCGATTTCCGGAACGAGCACGATCGCGCCGGTTTCATTGCGCACGCACCATGCGGCCGCGCGCAGGTAGAGCTCGGTTTTGCCGCTGCCGGTGACCCCATGCACCAGCACCGGACGAGCACCCCGGCTGCTCAGATGCCGTTCGATCACATTCCAGGCGGTTCCCTGCGCATTCGAAAGCACCGGCGGCCGGGTCGGGGCGACTTCTTTTTCGAATATCGACACCGGCAGGTCGATCACTTCGAGCGCGCCCTTCTTCTCCAAGGCGCGCAAGGTCGCAAGCTCGATTCCCTCCTCCGGAACGAGGTCGGCATAGCGGACGATGCCCGCGTCGCTCGCACGGGCGAGCCTGATCCGTTGCTGCAACCGGTCGAGAACACGGCGCTGTTTGTCCGAGCGGCCGGCCAGAGTCGGATCGAGCGACAGAACTCGCACGAACCGTTCGGTTCGCTCCGCCGGAATCCGATCGACCGGTCGTTCGAACCGTTCGACCATCCCGCTCGTTTCCAAAGTGCGAATGATCGAGGTCAATTGCCGTCCGGTCTGCTTGCGCGCCGCGGCCAGCGAGATTTCCTTCTGGCCGGCCAGCAGATCGAGCAGCTCGCGTTGCGCGCTGGTCAGATTCTCGGGAACGACTTCGGTTCGATCCAGAAGCCGAATCCAGGGCTCGGCCGCATGAGTCTCTCCCGGAGGCAGAAAGGGCCAAGCGGCATCGTAGAAGGTGCAACGGGTCGACGCGGCCATCCATTCGACCACGTCCATCGCCCATTCGGGCAGCACGAATGTCGGTTCGACGATCGAATGCACCGGCCGCAGTTCGAATTCCGGTTCTTCGTCGTGTATCCGCACGACGATTCCCGGCTCCAGCTGGCGCCGGAGCGGTATCCGAACGAGCAGCCCCCGTTCGAGTCGACTCGCCAGGTCGTCCGGCACCCGATAGGTGAAGACGCCGTCACCGGTCGAAGCGACGGAGGGCGTCGCGATATCCACATAGCGAGCTGCCGCGGCCATCATGCACTGAGCCTACACTGCACTCGCTCGGGGACCGCACATTCCGGTCAATCGAGCATCTCCTGGAATGCATCGAGATTGGCGAACACCGATGGACCGCCGCCGGTATGGAGATAGACGATGCTGTCGTCGGGGCCGAATTCGCCGTTCTTGACATCGGCAAGCAACCCTGCCATCGCCTTGGCCGTATAGACCGGATCGAGAATGATCGCTTCCGTCCGGGCCAGTAACGAAATCGCCGCCATGCCATCATCCGTGGGAATGGCATAGCCCGCGCCAACATGGCTGTCGTCGATTTCGATGTCCGCTCCTCCGAGCGTGCGATCCGACCCCAGCATCGCCAGCGTTTCGTTGGTGAGCGGCACCGCTTCCGCGACCAGATCGCCGCTGGTCCCTTCGACGGCGACCCCGCGAATCGCGAAAGGCGCCTCGCAGACGACCGCGCCGGCGATCAGCCCCGCCTGCGTTCCTTGCGAGCCGGTCGGAAAATAGAGGCGTTTGGGAGACAACCCGAGATCCTCGATCTGTTCCATCAATTCGGCCACGCACTGCACATACCCGAGCGCACCGACCGGCACGCTGCCGCCCGTCGGAATCAGATAGGGTTTTTCACCGCTCGCTTCCAGGGTTGCCATCACATGGCGCATTTCCGTCTTGCGTTCGTCGGGCCCACTCACCAAACGCACCTCGGCCCCGAGCAGCTCATCGAGCAGCAGATTGCCCGTCAGCTCCGAACCGCGCCGAGTGTCGAGCACCAGCACGCATTTCAATCCGGCAATCGCGGCCGCTGCCGCGGTTTGGCGCGCGTGGTTCGACTGGGCCGCGCCTTCGCTGATCAATACGGTCGCGCCCGTTTCCAGCGCATCGCCGGTCAGATATTCCAGCTTGCGCGATTTGTTGCCCCCGAATGCGAGACCGGTCATATCGTCGCGCTTGATCCAGATTTGGGGTGACTCCTCACCCAGCGCGCGTTCGAGATTGCGCGCCCGCATCAGTGGCGTCGGCAAGAACGTCAGAGGAAACCGGGGAAACGCGGCCAACCGGGTTCGGATATTGTGCTCGCCAACCAAATTCGTGCCTTTCCGTGTGATATGGCTTCTTCGCGTCCGGCCCGGTCCACGGACGAGGCCGATATACTCTCACGAGATATTCGCACGAGAATGCCCAGGGAGCTCAGAGCATGGCGCAGGCAATAGTCGGAACCGCATCCCTTGCGGAATATGAAGACCGGTTTGCCGGTTCCAGGCGGTTGCACGAACGCTCCGCCAAGGCGCTGGCCGGCGGTATCGCCCACGATGGTCGCCATCTCAAACCATTTCCGCTTTATGTCGATCACGCGGCTGGCGCGTACAAATGGGATGTCGACGGCAACCGGCTGATCGACTATGCCGTGGGACATGGGTCGTTGATTCTCGGACACAATCATCCCGAGGTCATGGCCGCGGTGCATGCGGCCGCGGACAAGGGCACCCATTTCGGTTCCGGTCACGAGGCCGAGATCAAGTGGGCGGAAAAGGTCACGGAGCTGATTCCGTCGGCCGAGCTGGTGCGGTTCACATCCTCGGGCACCGAAGCGACATTGCTGGCCATGCGTCTGGCACGCGCCTATTCGGGCAAGTCGAGCATCCTCAAATTCGAGGGGAATTTCCACGGCTGGAATGACTATCTGATCAAGGGCGAGAAACCGCCCTTCGAAAATCCCTCCAATCCCGGCGTACCGGACGAGGTCAGCCGCACGGTTGCGGTGCTGCCCCAGGATGATCTCGGTATGGTGGAAGAACGCCTCGCCCAGGGAGACATCGCCGCCATCATCATCGAACCGAGTGGCGCGTCGTGGGCGTCGATCCCGTTGCGAGATGGATTCCTCCGGGAACTTCGCGAGATCGCGACGCGTACCAACACGATTCTCATCTTCGACGAGGTAATCACCGGTTTCCGCTGGTCTCCCGGTGGGGCCCAGGCGCGGTTCGGTGTCATTCCGGATATGACGACGATGGCCAAGATTCTCGCTGGCGGCTTCCCCGGAGGCGCGGTCGCGGGCCGGGCGGACATCATGGAAGGGTTGATCTTCAAAGACGACAAATGGAATGCGACCCGCAAGGTCATCCACCCGGGCACGTACAATGGCAACCCGGTCGCCGCGACCGCTGGTTACACCTGCCTCGGCATCTGCTCGAACCCGGACGTCCAGACCTATTGCGACGATATGGCCGCCAAGTTGCGCGCCGGCATCAATACCGTACTGGAAAATCGCGGTATTCCCGGCGGTTCGTGGGGTGAGTCATCGGTCTGGCATGTCATTCTCGGACACGAGATGACCAATCGCACCGCCGGCGATCTGCGGGCTCCCGAGGGCATTTCTGCCGATGTGCTGAAAAACAGCGGAGGAGCCGGACTGGCCGGTCCGCTGGCCATCGCGATGGCGCTGGAAGGCGTCGACCTCTTCCACGGCGGCGGTCTGCTGAGCGTTGCGCATACCAGTGACGACATCGATTTTACGATCGACGCATTCGACAAATCATTGACGCGCTTGCAGGCGGACGGGATGCTCTAGGGGTTCACAGGAATCGCACACTCGAAAGGCGGGGCCGAACGGTCCCGCCTTTCTGCGCTGAACGGGAATCGGTCACGCCGAGACGGTTGAATGAGCCTTCGGGATGCCTGGCCAAT
>JBIQLF010000080.1:0-14525 GCA_044464585.1 Thermomicrobia bacterium | reverse complement strand
CCTCCGGCTACAATGAACACCACAAGACCCGGCCCAGATTTGGACGAGTGGCTAGAGAACGCAGGAGTTCGTAACCATGGTGCTCAGTAGATATGTTGGAGCTTCGGTCAAGCGCAAGGAAGACCCGCGGCTCATTACCGGCTCATCGAACTATGTCGATGACATCAAGCTGAGCGGTATGGCGCACGTGGCGTTCGTGCGCAGTGCCTATGCCCACGCCCGAATCCGGGGCATCGACAAATCGGCGGCGCTGGCGTTGCCCGGTGTCGTCGATGTGATGGACGGCCACGATTTGGCCAAGATTCTCGTCGATGTCTACGCCGAGGAACCGGCTGGCGATACCGGCCGGGGCGAGCATGACGAACCGGTCGGAACCGGCGAGATCATCGTTCCGAAGGTGAAGCCGCTCGCGATCGACAAGGTGCGCTATATCGGCGATCCGATCGTGGCGGTCGTGGCAGAATCGATCGAGATCGCGCAGGATGCCGCCGAGCTCGTCGTGGTCGATTACGAGGAGCTCCCGGTGGTCATCGACCCATACGAGGCGGTCGAAGATGGCGCCCCCAAGCTCTACGATGAAATGCCGAACAATATCAGCGTGCGCGAGGCGACGGTTGCCGGCGATTTCGAGGGCGCCATGGCGAAGGCCGCCATCAAGGTGCACGCCAAGATTCGGGAGCCGCGTTGCCTGCCGGTTTCGATCGAGGGACGCGCGGTGCTGGCGACGCCGGACCCCGTAACGCGGGGCATCACCTTCTGGAGCTCGACCCAGGCGCCGCACTGGAATCGCAATTCGATCGCGGAGGCGCTCGGTCTCAGTCAGAACCAGGTCCGCTGTATCGCACCCGAGGTCGGCGGAGCGTTCGGCGCCAAGATCGGCGCGTATGGCGAGGATTTCGTCATCTCCGCGCTGGCGTTCAAGCATCATCGCCCGGTCAAATGGGTCGAAACCCGTTCGGAAAACTTCCTGGCGACCAACCACGGTCGCAATCAATGGGCCGAATTCGAAGTTGGCGCTGACGAAACCGGTAAGGTCGTGGCGCTCAAGGGCCGGGTGCTGCTCGATTCCGGCGCCTATCCGAAGGCGCTCGATCTCGCCTGGGCCACCTGGGTCATGTCGGCCGGGCCGTACAAGATCGACAATCTCGACTACGAAGTGACGGGCGTCTATACCAACACGATGGCGAATGGGGCGTATCGCGGAGCAGGGCGACCGGAAGCGACGTTCTATCTCGAACGCCTGATGGATCTGGTGGCCGACGAAGGCGGACTCGATCCGACCGACGTGCGCAAGGTCAATTTCATACCGCCGGATGCGTTTCCGTTCACGACCCTGACCGGCGAGGTCTACGACTCCGGCGAACATCAGAAAGCGCTGGACAAGGCCAAGGAATTGATCGGCTATGCCGGTTTGCGCGCCGAGCAGGCGAAGCTGCGCAAGGAGGGCCGCTATCTCGGAATCGGCGTGGCATCGTATGTCGAGATTTGCGGGTTCGGTCCGTACGAGAGCGCCAATGTCCGGGTCGAGCCGGGTGGTCAGGTGACGATCTTCACCGGGATTTCGCCGCATGGCCAGGGGCAGGAAACGACCTTCGCCCAGTTGGCTGCCGATTATCTCGGCGCCGATTTCGATTCGATCGAGGTGCACCATGGCGATACGGCCAGCGCCCCGCAGGGCAATGGCACCATGGGCAGCCGCGGTCTGGCCGTCGGTGGAACGGCGGTGATGATGGCGGTCGACAAATTGCGCGACAAGGCCAGCAAGATCGCGGCGCATATTCTCGAAGCGTCCGCGGATGACATCGAGCTGAAGGACGGCAAATATCGGGTCAAGGGCGTGCCCGACCGGTCGGTGAGCCTGGCGGACATTGCGGCCAAGGCGTATTCGGACGATCTGCCCGAGGGGGTCGATCCCGGTCTGGACACGACCGATTTCTTCCGGGTGCCGGAGGAAACCTTCCCGTTTGGCACGCATATCTCGGTGGTGGAAGTCTTCCCGGAAACCGGCGAAATCAAGATTCTGCGGTATGTCTCGGTGGACGACTGCGGCAATATCATCAGCCCGAATCTGGTGACCGGGCAGGTGCATGGCGGTCTGGCGCAGGGCATCGGCCAGGTGCTCTGGGAAGAGGCAGTCTATGATGACAATGGCGAATTGCTGAGCGGTACGCTCAATGACTATGCGGTGCCGCGGGCCGAATTCTTCCCAATGTTCGAGACGCACCACACGACCACGACGACCTATCTCAATCCGATGGGGGCGAAGGGCATCGGGGAGGCGGCCACGATCGGTTCGACGCCGTGTATGGCCAATGCGGTCATCGATGCGCTGGAACCGTTCGGCATCACCCATATCGATACCCCATTCCCGCCGGAGAAGATTTGGCGGGCGATCCAGAGCGCGACCGTGAGCTCCTCAGCAGCGGATTAGCGGTCGCCGCACCCACTGACAGCCTGGAACCCCGTGGGACGAATCGATTCGTCCCACGGGGTTCTGCATCCAGGATCGATCCCGGTTCGGTCGCGACGGTGTGCTCGCCCGGCGCGGCCAGGCAAACGAGCGGCGGCCCGCTCCTCCCAGCCTGGTCCGGCGACGGTGCTCAGCAGTTCGCGGCCCTCACCTACCGGTAGTAGATTCCGATGCGGGCACCGTCGATTTCGCGCACATCGACATCGATTTCGTAGATGTGCGCCAGGGCTTGCGGGGTCATCAACTCGTCCGGTGTGGTGTGGTAGAGCACCCGGCCATCGGCCATGGCGATGATGCGATCGGAATAGCAGGACGCGAAATTGATGTCGTGCAGCACCATGACGATGGTCTTGCCGAGCTCGTCGGCGGTGCGACGCAACATGCGCATCATGCCGACCGAGTGCTTCATATCGAGGCTGTTGAGCGGTTCGTCCAGGAGCACATAGTCGGTGTCCTGCGCGAGCACCATGGCGACGAATGCGCGTTGCCGCTGGCCACCGGAGAGTTCATCCAGGAAGCGCTCGCGCAGGGGATCCAGCTGCATGTAGTCGATCGCGGCTTCGATCTTTTCGCGGTCCTCGATGGTCAGGCGCCCGCGGGAATAGGGATAGCGCCCGAAGGCGACCAGATCGCGCACGGTCAGGCGGGCATCGAGCCGGTTGTCCTGCCGGAGGATCGAGAGGCGCTGCGCCAGCACCCGCCCGGGCGTGGCGCCGACATCGAGGCCATCGACCGTGATGCGGCCACCGTCCATACCGATCAGACGGCTCATCATCCCCAACAGAGTCGATTTTCCGGCTCCGTTCGGTCCGATGATGGTGGTCACTCCGCCCCGGTCGATCGAGAGGGAGACCGCATCGACCACGGTGGTGTTGCCGTAGCGTTTGGTGGCGCGTTCCACCTGGATCATCGATTGCGCCCCTGCAGCACCAGATAGATGAAGGCGATACCACCCACGAATTCGACGATCACCGACAGACTGCTGTTGAGCCCCAGCATATGCTCCAGCACCGCCTGTCCACCGACCAGCGCCATGATCCCGAGCAGGGCGGCCATGGGCAGGGTGTATCGATGCTGGGGAGAACCGGCAATGAGATAGGCGACATTGGCGACCAGCAGCCCGAAGAACGCCACCGGACCCACCAGCGCCGTCGAAACGGCCGTGAGCACGATGGTGGCGATCAGCACGACGGCCACCGTGCGGCGGTGGTCGATGCCAAGGCCGATGGCGCTATCGCGACCGAGGGTCAGCAGATCGAGCTCCGGCAGCGATCGCCAGATCACCAGTCCAGCTCCGACGATGAGGACGGTCGCCATACCGAGCAGGGTCTGATCGATGGCGTTGAAGGTGGCGAAGCTGGCGTCCTGCAATACCGCGAAGTCGCTCGGTTCGATCATCCGCTGGGCGAAATTGGTGAGCCCGCGGAAGAGCGCGCCGAAGACGATGCCGATCATGACGATCAGATAGAGACTGTAACGCGCGCGGAGAAAGAGGAGCCAGAAGAGCGCGGTGGCGAACACGGTCAGGATCAGCACCTCGATCCCGAACTGCACCCGTGGATCGAGGGTGAGCAACCGGTGACCACCGAAGAGAAAGACCACCATCGTCTGGATGAGCATATAGAGCGAATCGAACCCCATGATGGCCGGGGAGAGAATTCGATTCTCGGTGAGGGTCTGGAATGCGACCGTCGAGATGGCGATGGCGATCCCGACGACCGCCATGGCGGCGACCTTGCGCGCCCGGAATGGCAGCACGAAATCCCAATTGCCATTGGCTTCGATCGTCATGAAGAGCACGATCATGGCCACGGTGGCAGCACCCGCGATCCCAAGGCGAATGATGGGTGTACGGTCGCGCCATCCGCGGGTGCTGGGGCGCGAGGCGCCTGGCGACCGGGTGAGGGCTTGGGTGCTAACTGACACGAGGCGACCTCCAGAGGAGCAGAATCAAAAAGACGAAACTGCCGATGACGCCGACCATGACGCTGATCGGAATTTCGAACGGAGCCCGGATCGTGCGACCCAGGATGTCGCAGGCGAGCACGAACCCGGCGCCGCTGACGGCAATCCAGGGAATCGAGACGCGGGCGTTGTCTCCCATGACCAGCCGCACCAGATTCGGCACGATCAGACCCAGGAACGGAATTGCCCCGACCGTAACGACATCGACCGCGGTTACCAGCGCGACGATCGCCATTCCCGAGATCATGACGAGCCGGTAATCGAGTCCGAGATTGGTGGTGAATTCTTCGCCCATACCGGCGACGGTGAAACGATCGGAGGCAATGAACGCCAGCATCGCCAGTCCGCCCGCCAGCCAGAGCAGCTCATAGCGGCCGCGCAACATGCTGGAAAAGTCGCCGGTGGTCCAGGCCGATAGCGATTGGAGCAGATCGTAGCGATAGGCGAAAAAGGTCGTCACCGCGGAGATGATGCCGCCGAGCATGATGCCGATCAGCGGAACCATCAGGGGAGAGCGCAGGGGAATCTGGCGCAGGATCGCCAGGAAGATGAATGTCCCGGCCAGCGCAAAGACCGAGGCAACGGCCATCTTGGCAAAAATGGGAATCCCGGGCGCGAAGATGGCCACGGCCAGCAGCCCGAGGGTGGCCGATTCGGTCGTGCCGGCCAGCGATGGTTCCACGAAGCGGTTGCGCACCAGTAGCTGCATGATGAGCCCGGCAATCGCCAGCGACGCTCCGGCCAAAATGATTGCCATGGTGCGGGGCAGGCGGCTTTCGATCAGGACCATGGTCGAATGATCGAGACCGCCACCGGTCAGAACGGAATGCCAATCGAGATGGTAGGCCCCGATGGCGATGCTGATCATCGCAAGGATGACCACGGCGAGGATTGCCACGGGCAGCAGGCCGACCGATTTCGAGCGGTGAGCAGCGGTCATGTTCACCAGGAAACGACGCTGGCGACCGGATCGACCGGTCGCCAGCACGCGGATTAGTTGGAGAAGGCCGAATCCAGCTCGTCGATCATCGACTCGACGGTGCCGAGACCGTTCATGACGATGTACCAGTTGTATGGATCGAGATAGACGATCTGGTCGTTCTGCCACGCGGTGGTTTCGTGGACGATGGCGTTGTCCAGAATCTCCTGAGCAGCGGCGCCGTCCCCATCGGTGACCGAGTCGCGGTCGAAGACGAAGAGCCAGTCGGGATCGTGCTCGAGCAGGAATTCGAACGAGATCGGCTCGCCGTGGGTGGCTTCGACCAGATCGGCGACCGGCGGCTCGAAGCCGAGCGTTCCGTAGATGAGCGTGCCGCGCAGCCCACCGGGTGCGATCGCGGTGATCTCCCCGCCAGAGGTCATGATGACCAGTCCGGTTCCGGCGCCAGCGGTTTTCTCCTGCAGATCGGCGACCTTGGCGTCGATCGTGGCCAGCGCCTCGGCGGCTTCCACTTCCTTGCCGAAGATCGACGCCAGCAGCTCGGTCTGCGCGTGCAGGCCGGCGATGAAATCGGGCTCCGTGATCGTCAGATCGATCGTTGGGGCGATCTTGCTCAATTCCGGCAGGGTATCGGCGGAGCGGTTCGCCACGATGATCAGATCGGGCTTGGCGGCGGCGACGCTCTCGTAGTCGGGCTCGAAGAGCGTGCCGATATCCAGATAGTCATCGGTGTCGAATCGGGCGAAATCGCCTCCGAGATTCGACTTGGGCAGACCCGCGACCTTCACCCCGAGCGTATCCAGCGTATCGGCGCTGGCAAGATCGAAGGTCAGGACGACCTCCGGATTCAGGGGGACGGTCGTTTCGCCCTGGGCGTGCGAAATGACGATTTCACCAGCTCCGGGTTCCGGGGTGCCCTGCGCCGCAACGCCGGCCCCGAGGGAGCCGAGCAGCAGACCGAACGAAGCTGCAATCGCCAGCAGCGTACGAGTGAACGGCAGTCTCTCCTTCAAGAGCTGTCTCCTCTGACTTTCTTTCATGATCGAATGAGCCGAATATCAACTGGCCAGCGTAACGGGCGGAAGCCTATCAGATATCCGACTAATTTACCAGGATATTGGGAGGTCGGAATTGGGGCGGGTTCGTGACATCGACTGATGCGGGATTCCGCGAACCGTGAAAACGACGCCAAACGGCTTGTAACCGAACGCCCGATAGAAATTGATCGCGTGGGTTTGGGCGCTGAGGAGGGTCATCGGATATCCGGCCTCGTCGGCTGCTTCGACCAGCCGCTCGACGATGGCCGAACCGACCCCGCGCTTGCGATAGTCCTCGCGGGTGGCGATCCAGGAGAGATAGGCGAGCCGGTCCGGATTCGGGGGGGTGAGCCGGCCGGTGCCGATGGGTTCGCCGTCGATTTCCGCAATCAGGGTCAGCCCGCGCGCCTCATCCGGATCGGTCATCGGGAGATCGGCGAGATGCTGTTCGTCCCGGAACACGATCGAACGCAGATCGTAGACCGTCCGGAAATCGTCCGCGGTCACCGCCTTGCGGATCTGGAAGGTCAGGGGCGATGCCGGCCGCGCCGAGAAGATGGTCATGGGCGGGTCAATACCGTATTCAGGGCGGCCCGGCGATCCTCGATCCAGCCGCGGAGTTCGCCGGTCGCTTCATCTGCCAGGTCCAATGCCATCCGGACTTGGCGGGGGGCGGTGCCGCCGGGGATATCGCGGAGGGCAACGCTTTCTTCGGCCGTCAACGGTGGTTTCTGGCGGCCGAAGACCGGATGCACCTCCGCCCATTCGGCATCGGTGAGATCGGCGAAGCTCGTGCCCCCGGCGGTGCAGCGGGCGACCAGGCTGCCGATCACTTCATGGGCCTCGCGGAAGGGCACGCCATTCTTTGCCAGGAGATCGGCGGCATCGGTGGCGAGAATGAAATCGGCGACGGCGGCTTCGGCCATGCGGTCCTTTCGCACCCGAATCGTGCGGATCATCCCCGGATAGACGAGCAGCGCCTTGTGGACGGTATCGAATGCTTCGAAGAGCGCTTCCTTGTCCTCCTGCATGTCGCTGTTATACGTAAGGGGGAGGCCCTTGAGCATGGTGAGGGTGCCCAGCAGATTGCCGAAGACCCGGCCAGAACGGCCGCGCGTCAGTTCGGCCACATCGGCATTCTTCTTCTGCGGCATGATCGAGCTGCCGGTCGAATAGGCGTCGGAGATGTCGATGAAGCGGAATTCGCCGCTCGACCAGTAGATCAATTCCTCGCTCAAGCGGGAGAGATGAAGCTGCACGAGCGAGAAGGCGTAGAGTGCATCGAGCACGAAATCGCGATCGGCGATGGCGTCCATGCTATTGACCGTGATACCGCTGAATCCGAGATCGGCCGCGACGAATTCGCGATCGAGCGGATAGGTCGCGCCGGCCATAGCGGCCGAACCGAGCGCGGAGACGTCGGCGCGTTCGTAGGCCTGGCGGAGTCGTTGCAGATCGCGTTGCAGCATCGTGATATAGGCGTGCAGATGATGCGCCAGCACGACCGGTTGGGCGCGCTGGGTGTGGGTGTAGCCGGGCATGACGGTATCGATATGCTGGCCGGCGACTTCCGCCAATGCTTCGATCAGCTCGACCGCGCCGGCGGCGGTATCGAGCAACGCCCCCTTGGTCCAGAGTCGTACATCGGTGATGACCTGATCGTTACGGCTGCGGCCGGTATGGAGTTTGCCCTGCAGGGGGCCGATCAATGCCCGCAGGCGGTTTTCGACCGCGGTGTGGATATCCTCGTCCTGCACCGAAAAATCGAACGTGCCATTTTCGACCTCATCCCAGATCAGCCAGAGTCCGCGTTCGATCTCGGCGGCCTCGTCCGGGGTGATGATCGACCGTTTGCCGAGCATGCGCACATGGGCCACCGACCCGCGGATATCCTCGCGCACCATCCGGTTGTCGAAGAGAATCGAAGCGGTATACCGCGCGGCCACCTCGTCCGGCGCGGTGGAAAAGCGGCCACCCCAAAGTCGTTTCTGTACCAAGCTGCCCTCTTCCGATTCTTCAGCCCGTGGCCCGCCGTGCGGGGTCATACCAGATCGTCGCGCAGGTCCTTCGTGTCCCGATGCGCCACGGGTTCGTATCCGAGTGTAGTATGCGCGGAATGGCCAACCATCGACGGCAGGACGGCAACATTTGGCGACATTGGTGACAGGTGGAAACGGCTGGGTGCCCAGCCATATCGTGCGGCGATTGGCCCGGCGCGGTGAAACGGTGGTGTCGTATGACCTGATGGAGGTCGACGATCTGCTGCGGGATTTGCTGCGACCGGTTATCGAGCAGGTGATCTTCGTCCGTGGCGATGTCACCGATGCCGAAGCGATGCGGGCCGCGGCGCGGGAGCATGGCGTTACGAAGATCGTCCATGCGGCCGCGATCACCCCCCGCCGCCATCGCGAAATGGCCGAACCGAAACGAATCGTGGAGGTGAATCTGCTCGGGACGATGAACGCCCTCGATTGTGCGCGCCGGCTCGATGGGTTCGAACGGTTCGTCTATGTCAGCTCGTGCGCGGCCACGGGCGTTCATCCCGAGCTGACCGAAACCGACGAGACCACCGGCTCGACCGCCACCGGACTCTATGGCATCTGTAAGCACACCAGCGAACGGATTTGCCAGCGGTATGCGGACCTGTATGGACTGGATATCGTTTCGATGCGACCGGCCAATGTCTATGGGCCAATGGAGCGCGATACGCCCGGATACCAGGGCGGCACCGAACCGCGCGAGATGCTGCGGATCCATTTCGAGGGCAAACCGGTTCTGGTGAATTCGCTCGCGGGACCGTATCTCGACTGGACCTGGGTCGAAGACATTGCGGAAGGAATGGAACGGGCCTGGGCGACCCCGCATCTGCCCGAGCCGGTCTATTCGGTGACGTGCGGCACTCTCTATTCGATCGGCGATGTGCTGGCGCAGTTCGCGAAGCACCTGCCAGGTTTCGACTATCGAGTCGTGCCGGAAGCCGAGGCGAACTATCGCGTCTCGGGCGAACCGCCCGGTCCCGTTCCGAGCAATGCCCGCATGCGACGCGATTTCGGTTGGGCGCCCTCGACCCCGTTCGAGGTGGGTATGAAACACTATCTGGCATGGATTCAGGAGAATGGACCGCAATGACCGCCCAACCGAAACGCGCGCTGGCATTGGCCGATTCGACCCCGGTGGAATTGGGCGCCGGCCGTTACGACACTGCTGTGCTGCCGGTGGGCGCGACCGAATATCACGGCGCGCATTTGCCATTCTCGACCGACACGATCGCGGCCGAAACACTGGCGCACCGGCTGGCCTGGGAAATCGGCACGGCGGTCGTGCTGCCCCCGGTGAGCTACGGCATGTCGCTCCATATGCTGAATTGGCCGTGGAGTGTTTCGCTCCGGCCGGAAACGTTGACCAATGTCATCATCGACATCGCCGAATCACTCTGGAAGAACGACATCACCCGCCTGCTGGTGGTGACCGCGCACGATGGCAATCCGCCCTGCGCGGAGAATGCCGCCCGCGAGCTAAACGACCGGCATGGGATGGCGGTGGCACTCTTCGGGGGCTGGCAGGGAATGGCGCGGCGGCTGTTGAACGGGCAATGGGAGATCGACGAAGATCATGGGGGCCAGTCGGAAATGTCGATGACGCTCTATGCCGCGCCGCATCTGGCGCATCCGGACCGGGCGGTCGACCTGCCGGCCCAGAAGGCGACCGAACCGGTCGAAGTGCGCGGTCCCTTCAGCAATGTGGTGCCGCACGGCTACAGTGGCGCGCCATCGAAGGGATCGGCGGACGAGGGGGAAGCCATCATCGAGGCGATCGCGGCGTCGGTCGGGCCATTCCTGCGCAAGCTGGCCGCCAATGGCTGGATGAACGGGGCGTGGATGAGCGGGATCGAACCGCCGGCAACGAACGATCCGAGACACCGGCGCGCGCGCCGCTAAGCGGGTAATGCAAGCGAAACCACGACGGGCCGGTGATCCGAAGCCCCGCCCTCCAGCACATCGTAGCGCTCGACGCGCAGATTGGGGGGGTATCCAGATGGAGTCGATCCGGCGATCGTCCTCCGATGTCGGTGTCGCATTGGCGCCGGCCGCATCGACGAAACCAGCATCGATCATGGCCTGCCATTCCTGCAAACCGGGGTCCGCATTGAAGTCGCCCGCGATGATGGCCGGGGTCACGCCACCCCAGAAGGGGAGAGGCGTAACTTCGGTCGTTCATACGATCACCTCAGGACGTCCACGTATTGAGTTGCCGCTCGGAGAATGTCGGGGGAAGTGTATCCCAGGGGCAGTCGAACGCACGACACCAGCGCCAGGGTGAGATGCCGGATCGAATCGAGCAGGATTCGAGCATGGTCACCGTGGCGCTCCTGCGCCGATGCCGCAGGAGCGGGTAGAATGACCGTGCCCCCGAACGACCATCGTCCGGCACGACTGCTATACTCCCCGTTTAGCACGGACGTTCTGATCAACCGGAGTGAACGTGACCACCGCGGCCTATGCAGCGCGCCAATTGGCAGTCCAGCGACTGGTGAATCGATATGGGCTCGATCTGCGCATGATCCGCGCGGGCGAACCGTTGGAGCTGACCTATGCCAATGGCGGGTCGATGGCCGACGACGGCAGCGCGGCGAGACCCGCGATCGAATGGATCGAGGATCACGATCGCATCGTCCGGGCGGTCGATCGCGGTGAGACCGTGCCGATCAGGTACTTTCTGGATGGCGCCCAGCGCACCATTCCGCGATTCGCCGGTACGACCTTTCCGATCGTCGAGTCGATTTGCGCGGCCGGCGTGCTGGAACGCGAACCGGGTGGGGTCGGCCAGCTCTGCGCCGGAACGATGGAGTTTCAGGCGATCTGGATTCTGCCACTCCAATGCCGGGATAGCGAGATTCGCCAGTTCCGGTTGTTTCTGGAAGAGCAGGAGATCGAGATTCGCGATCCGCTGGGTGATGGCGGCCCCGAGCTGCTGGACGATTATTCGACCATGGAACAACGGATCTACACGGTGGCCATGGAGGCCAGAGCCGAGCACGAGGAACGGGTGTACCAGCGTTGGTGCGGTCGCTCCGGCGGATGCGACGATTGGATCGTGCTGGACGGTCGTTTGCGGGGGGAGAATCCGCGGGCGATCGGATTGGTGAAATCGTTCACCCGGCACTATCTGACCGGTCCGAATGCGGCCGAGCTCTATCGCATGCCGGAAGCCCACCGAACCGCCGCGTTTCGCCTGAGCAAGCGCGGCGGTGATGCGCCGATCACGGCCTGGTATTTGCGTTTGCGCGATGCCGCCGGACTCGATCCACGTCATGGGCTGGTGCGGGTGGAGGTTTCCGGCGAGATCGAAACTGCCGCCGAGATCGATGCCATCTCGGCGGCGCTGCTGGCCGAACGCAGTCCGCGCGCCACCGGCGACGCCCGGTGGGCAACATTGCTCTATCCGATCTATCACCTCGAACAGGCGCTCAAACGCTTTCTCGATGCCAATACCCGCGGCTGGGATGCCGCGTCCTAGGAAACGACCATGGTGGACCTCGAACAATTTGCCAGTTTCGTCGACGATCTGGACGCGGAACCCGGGTCGCGACTCGATCCACGGTTGCGCGAGCTCTTCGGGAATCTGATCGACCAGCAACATGGCGCAATTGGCCGGGTGGTCGCCAGCGAGCAGGAACCCGCGGGGTCGCATAGTTTCTATTTCTGGGCGAACGAGGAACAGCGCTCGCTCGATGTCGGGCATATCGTGGTCGGGTTTTCGGAGGATGCGGCCGTCATCGGGGTCGTGGACGAACCGCGCCGCTATTCCGATCTGCGGTCCTTTCTGGACGATTTCTACGACCGGCAGATCGAGGACGCGATCGAGACTCAAACGATCAGCAAGCGACCGGAGATTCTGGTCTTCGAAGTGACGGTTCTGCGCACCAAACACGAGCGGGCGGATGTCGATTCGCATCGCCCGGTCATCGCCGGGCCGGTCTATTACGCGACCCGTCAGGCGATCGACTATGCGCTCGGGGTGGAGGAATTCGGAGGCGCGCCGATCGCCGCGTTGCTGCATACCAATGGCAATTACCAGCGGGACGCGCTTGGCACGATCGAGACGGACGAACGTGGCTACGAGATCTTCCAGCGTTCGCCGCTCTGGATCGACGAGCATTATCTGCTCGGTCCGGAAGCGGGCCATGCCAACTGGACCGGACAATCCGGTCTGGCGACCAAAACGAGCCATGTCCAATTTCTGACCAGCGCGGTATTCCAGCGATTGCGGGCGGAGGGCAAGAAGGTCGCGGCGTTGATGTTCAACGTCAAAGGCGCCGACCTGATCTGGCTCGACAAGACGGCGGTGCCCGGTGACGATCTGCGCGATGCCTATACCGAGGCGAAATTCAAGCCGCTGTCGAGTGCCGATATCGAGGCATATGCGGCGCTCGGGCTGGAGATCGAACCGTTCACCAATCTCCGCATCTTCGCGCCATTCAAACCGGGACAGCAACCGTCGGCTGACAGGGTGATGCTCGGTTCGTTCCAGGAGAAAGAACGACTCAATACGCTGCGGGACAACCCAGCCGAAACTGCCTGCGTGCAGCCGGTGCTCTGGAGTATCAAACCGCTGCTCGTCATGCCGCACAAAGTCTTCGACCGGGCCGATCTCGATGACAAGATGTGGGGCTTGATCGCGGAATTGCGCGACGATCACCGGGTCGTTTCGCTCAAGTCGCTGCTCAAGCGGCTCGACGAGGCGCTGATGGAGATGGAAGAGAATGGCGGCAGCGAATGGCACGGGCATCACAAGTTCACCATTCTCAAAGCCAAGAACCGCTTCAATGGTCTGACCAACAAATTCGGCGGTCTGCTCACCGACGGCGAAGTCGATTACGGCAATCTGACCCAAGTCGATAGCTCGTTCACCGATCAGGAAGTGCGGGTGGTCGATATCGCCCATTGCAATTCCAATGTGCAGGAGCTGCTAGTCGCATCCACGATCGACCGGCTCTGGCGATTGGCCGAACGCAACGAGCTGGGGGTCGACAAGCTGATCGTTTTCGTGGACGAGCTGAATAAATACGCGCCCGGCGGTAGCGAAGGCGCGTTGCGCGATACGCTGGTCGATATCGCCGCTCGGGGACGTCACCTGAATGTGGTGCTCTTCGGAGCGCAGCAGTTCCGGTCCAAGGTCGATAGCGAAATTCTGGGGAACTGCGGCACGTCGTTCTATGGGCGGGTCGGCGACGAGGAGATCATCAATGCGTCCTACCGGTCGTTGAGCGAAACGACCAAATCGGAATTGCTCGGGTTGCGCAAGGGACGCTTGCTGATCCGGCATGCCCATTTCCGCTCTCCGTTGTTCGGGTCGTTTCCGCGGCCACCGGTGATATCCGGGAGTGAAGGGCAGCGGGTGTTCAATAGCCGCGAGCGAACGGTTGGCCGCACTGGTTCAGGCGGCGGAGTGACCCATCCGGGCGATCCGCTCTATTTCCTGCTCAAGCGGCTCGCGCCGGACGAACCGGTCAACAAGGGCATGGTGCGCACAGAGGCCGAGGGATTGACCGATGCCCAGGCGCAACAGATCGTGCTGGCGGTCGAACAGCACTGGAACCGCATTCGCGATACCTCAGCCGCCCGGCGGATGACCCCGTGGATGCTGATCAAGAGCCAGATCGCCGAAGCCAAACGGATGAGCACGCGTGGTTGATTCGTTGCCCATTCCCCCCACCCCACCCGGACTCCACCACCCGTCGCTCTGAGCACGCTTTCCGTCATCCCGAGCCCCCCACCCGTCATCCCGATCCCCCCACCCGTCATCCCGAGCGAAGTCGAGGAACCTCTCGTTGCCCAAGAACCGCGTGGGGTCCTGCGACTCGTTTGCCAACATGGCGTTTTGACCAATTGCTTCGGCAATGGGTTCGCGGCATCGCTCCCTTGCCCAAGGATGAATCCCTGGGCTAATACTCCTTGCCGGCAAGTCGGTTTCGTATCTGGATGGCCGTTGTGGGCAACGAGAGGTCCCTCGACTTCGCTCGGGATGACGGGAAGCGGGCTCGGGATGACGGGTGGGGGGATCGGGATGACGGAAAGCGTGCTCAGAGCGACGGGTGGTGGAGTCCGGGTGA
>JBIQLF010000079.1:12391-14808 GCA_044464585.1 Thermomicrobia bacterium | reverse complement strand
TCTGCAAATTCCACCCCGGCCGCGACGTCTCTTCTTCCCCGACCCAAACCGCGCCCATCGCCCGATAGAACCCCCCGGCATTCGGATCGGCATAAACGTCGAGCTTCTGCACCTTCATCCATTTCGCGGTCGCGACCGCGTGATTCCACAGCAGCTTCCCCCGCCCGGTGCCAATGAACGGCGCGTCGACAAAAAGCTTGTCCAGGTGCGCATGCGCGACCGTGCCGGTCAACGTGTAATACCCGGTCACGACGCCACCTTCTTCCAGCGCGTAACTGGCAAGGGCGTTTTCCAGAAATTCCGGTGTGACGGCGATCGCCTCCGGTTCCCAGTCGAGAAATTCCGGTTCGTAGCCCCAAGACATGGTGGAGCGCTGGGTGAGCGCGTGCAGCAGATCGGCTTCCTCGATCCGCACCGGGCGGATCATCCGGTTGGCCGGTCGTTCGCTCACCACTTGCGTTTGGTGGCGTTCCGGAAGACCCGCACGGCCGCGCCCACCTGAGCGGCTTTGCCAGCCGCCTGGATGACTGGCTTGACCGCTTCCTCGCTCATGAACTCGGTGGTGCCGCGCACCCGCTTGAGGGTAGCCGTCAGTTCGTCGATCGCCGGGAGCAGCTTGTCTCGCAGGGTCAGGGTCAGGAAAACGAACGCGACCGTAACCGCCGCCAGCACCAGCACCATCGCGACCGACATGAAGACGATATAGATCACCGCGATATCGCGCAGCCGCTCCAGCGCCGACTGGTCGTCGCCTCCCAACAGATAGAGGAATGCGGTCAGCGCGATGAAAAGCAGCAGAATGATCGTGCCGCCGATGATGAAATAGAGCGAGATGCCGCGCTGTTCCGGTGTTTCTCCCAGCAGGCGATCGTCCAGCGAGGGTTCGGCGGATGGGTCGGTCAGTGGTTCGAACCCGGGCGGGGTGGGACCACTCGAAGCAAGCATGGGTTCGTTCCCGGCGCTGTCCGTCTTCGTTTGCTCAGTCAATCCCCATCCCCCAAACCGTTCGGTGGCGCGGTATGGCGCTAGCCAGCCGCCGCGGCGCTTGCCCCTTCCCAGGACCGGCGCACCCTGGCAATTGTGCCGCCACCAAGGACTTCATCGCCATCATAAAAGACAACGGCCTGTCCAGGAGCGGCAATCGGTCGATCTGCCTCGAATTCGATGGTTGCCGACCGGGATGGCGCCGGCCCAAACGTGACGGTTGCCGCCATTGGCGTGCCGCGATACCGCACCGAGGCGCCGATCCGGATCGGCACATCCGGCCACTCCCCACTGGTCAGCGCCACATTGTCCGCCACCAGCCGGGTCGCTTCCGCCTCGGTCCGGGAACCGACGACCAATCGGTTTTCGGCCAGATCGAGCCGCAGCGCATAGAGCGGTTCGGGACGGGGAACGCCGATTCCCTTTCGCTGGCCGATGGTGTGATGCACCAATCCCTTGTGCTGGCCGATCGTCTCTCCGCTGGTCGTAACGATCTCGCCGGGTTTGGTCACATCGGGACGCCGCTTCGCCACGAACTCGGCATACGATCCTTTACCGACGAAACAGATCTCTTGACTTTCTTCCTTTTCGGCTACCGGCAATCCGAACAGACGCGCCAGTTGCCGCACCTCCGGTTTGGTCAGATTGCCGAGCGGAAAGGTGATATAGCCGAGCTGATCCTGATCCATGGTGTAGAGCACATAGCTCTGATCTTTGCGCTGGTCGACCGCGCGAAGGAGGCGATGCGGTTGCCCGTCTTCGCCGTGCACCACCCGGGCATAATGACCGGTCGCCAGGCAGTCCGCCCCGAGCATGCGTGCCCGCTGGACCAGATGCCGGAATTTCACATGCCGGTTGCATTCCAGGCAGGGATTCGGCGTGCGGCCATGAGCATATTCGTCCACGAATTTGTCGACGACATGCTGCCCGAATTCGGTTTCCATATTGATGGCATAGAACGGCACGCCGATCGACGCGCAGGTGGCGCGGGCATCGTCCATTCCCGGGATACCGCAACAGGCATTCAGCGCATGTTCCGGGTCGTCCGGGGAAAAGAGCCGCAAATTCATGCCGATCACGCGGTATCCGCGCTCCCGCATGACCAGCGCGGTTACCGCACTGTCGACGCCGCCGCTCATTGCGACCACAACGGTTTTTCCCGCGCCGTCGCGCGGACCGATCTTCTCTTCGGACAGCAATGCCTCAGTATCGTCCGGACGATCGGCAGCGATCCCTGGCTGAATGATGGGTTTGATCTGAAGTGCTGACATAGTATCGAACTGATTCTGAATCGAAAAAACTGCTCTGCCGCCCCGTAGCGTCGCCATTTATGGCGACCTGTCCCCCACGCGCAGCACCAAATTATACGCCCTTACCACCGTGAGACTGCCGCCGGCGCTCCGGCGACATGACACAGATCGCCACCAATCCAG
>JBIQLF010000079.1:6184-12291 GCA_044464585.1 Thermomicrobia bacterium | reverse complement strand
CGACCCTTCCCGTAGCGTCGCCATTTATGGCGACCTGCTCCTCGAAGCTCGGTTCCGCTCCGAGCACGACGATCCCGTGGATATGATTCGGCATCACCGCAAACGCATCCAACGCGATGGTGGGGAACCGCTCGGGCAATCGCTTCCAGACATCGCGAACGATCAGACCCGCGCAACCCGGAATGAATTCCTCGCCCTCTACGTCGCCCAAACAACACCGGCGGTTATGGACGACTACCGTGAAGACATAGGCACCCATTTGGGCATAGTCATATCCCACCTTGCGATTCGGTTTGTGGCGACGAGCGGAGGACTCATCCATCATCCATTCGGCCAGGCAGTCAGCGGCAGACCCGTTTCCCGTTCCAATGCCAGCAAGCGATTCCATTTCGCCAGGCGTTCCGACCGAGTAACCGAGCCGACCTTGAGGGCTTCGCCCTGCCAGCCGAGCGCCAGATCGCTGAGCCAGTCGTCTTCGGTTTCCCCGGAACGGGCGCTGACCACGATAGTCCAACCGGCGGCGCGCGCCAGCCGGGCGGCTTCCGCTGCTTCCGAAAGGGTGCCGATCTGGTTGACTTTCAACAGCAGGGCATTGGCCGATCCGGTTTCGATGGCTCGCGCGATTCGGGCCGGATTGGTGGTCAGCAAATCGTCACCCAGCACGATCGCGTTACCGGAGATACGCTCGAACAACGCCGGCCAATGCGCCCAATCGTCCTCCGCCAGCCCGTCTTCGACGCTTACGATCGGATACCGTTCGACCCAGCCGGCTATTCGGTCGATCATTTCCGTGGGGGATAGGCATTCGCCGGCGATCTGGTATCCACCCTCGGCCGCGAAATGGCTGGCTGCCACATCGAGGCAGAGCGCCAGATCGATGCCCGGTCGATAGCCGCTGGCAACGATCGCATCGACGGCCAGAGCGAACAGGTCCTCGATCGACCGGGCCGATGGCGCCAACCCACCCTCGTCCGCGACCAGCGCCCGCTCGCCATAACGGCTGCCGATCGACTCGGCCGCAGTTTGGTAGACGGCCCAGGTCATCGCCAGTGCCTCGTCGACCGTCTGCGCGCCGCTGGCCACCAGCAAGATGTCCTGGATTTCCACCTGTCCACCGGCGTGCTTGCCACCGGAAAAGAGATTGATGGTGGGGCGTGGCAGATAGACCAATTCCGAATCCGGATCGAGCATGTCCGCGAATTGGCGGTAGAGCGGCACGCCCCGTTCGGCCGCCACCGCCCGGGCAAAGGCCAGCGACACGCCCAGGATCGCATTGGCACCCAGACGGGATTTGTTGGCCGTGCCGTCGAGCGCGAGCAGCGCCGTATCGAGCTCCTGTTGCGAGGCCAGCTCGATCCCCGTCATCGCCGTGGCGATCGGTCCCGCGACATTGGCGACTGCCGTCTGGCACCCGAGCCCGCGATATCGATTCGGATCGCCATCGCGCAATTCCAGTGCTTCGGCGGACCCGGTCGATGCTCCCGAGGGAACCGATGCGCAGGCGGACGCGCCACTTTCGAGCTTGCAGCAGACAGCGATCGTCGGCCGGCCGCGGCTGTCGAGTATTTCCTGCGCGGTCAGAAAACGAATCACGGACATTCGACACTACTCCCGTTCGGAAATACGTTCGAGAAACGCCGCGGTCAACGCGGCGATCGTGGACGGCGGATCGGCCAGCAGAGCGATGACCGCGCTGGCCTGGCGATCGCGTTCGATCTGGTCGAGATATTCCAGTGGCGAACGCCCCCGCACTCGCGCCAGCATCACACCGAGGGTCTTGCGCACGGCGCGGCGCTCCAGATCGGTCGCCCACGGTTCATCGTTTACGATATTCTGGTATTTATCCCAATAGATCAGCACTGCCTCGGCGAAGGCATCCCGGTGCTCCGGCAGATGATGCGCTTTCGAAAGGAAATGCGTCATCGAGAATCCGAGATCGAACGTCGGGTCGCCGAAATGGATTACCTCGTGATCGAGCAGGACCAATCGGTCCTCGTGCACCAGAATGTTCTTGGGACTGTAATCGCCATGCACCAGGGTCTCGGTATGCGCGCGCGTCTCATCGATCAGCGCCAACAGAAACGCGCGCGCGTCCGGAACCTGTTCCGCGGTGAACCCGAAATATGGTTCCAGCCGCAGGCTCTCGAAAAACCCGCGATCGCCGAAGACCGGTTCCAGTTCGTCCCGGCGGATTGCGCTCTCGCGGTGGATCGTGCCCAGCAAGGTCGCGAACTGCTCGACATGGTGCCGTGCCACCTCGCCGCGCAGGAGCATGTGCTTCCAGTTCTCGTGCGGTCGCGGCACCGCGTTCATGGCGATCAGATGGTGTTCGAAATCCTCGAAGACGAGGGGGGTGATGGTCCCTGGCGGGGCGATGCGGTCCAGCCAGCGCAATCCGAGTGCTTCCCGGTGGACCCGCTCGACCGGTGAAAACCAATCGACCTGCACCCGCAATTTGCCGAGCGCCTGTTTGAGCACCCAGGCATCGCCATTGGGGCGTTCGACCAGCACGGTCCGGTTGGAAACGCCGCCATGCAACACATCGATCGCCGGCGTCTCGTCCGGAGCGATCCGGCCGGTTTCCCGCAGATAATCGAGAAGCGCGGCATGGTGTTCGATGTCGAGATCGTTGCTCATGGCGGCATTCTCGCATGGCCAAACGCCAACGCGGCGAGCCGGATCGGCCCACCGCGTTGGCGTTCACATTCACATTCTGCCCTGGCGGGAGTCTGGCTCCTAGCCAGCGATCGGGGACGCGACCGGGGTGCCGAGCTCGGCTGTCAATCCCGGGCAAGCGCCTTCCAGCATCGAGATGAGCGAGGAGATCACACTATCGACCTGGCCGAGCTGATCCGCAAAGGGCAGGCTGGCTCCGATGTTCGACGTTCGCAGGAACGTGACCGCGGCCTGGATCGCTTGCAGCGCCTCGATGGCGTACTGGTTCAGCTTCTGCGTCGCTTCCGTCGGGGTCGCGCCGGTCAGTTTTTCGATTGCCCAGGTCAGAGCATCGATGAATTTCGTGTAGATCTCGTCGGACCATTGCGAAACCGCGGTGGCCGGCAGACCGTAGCTGGCCGCGGCCAGTCCGGCGCCGAGCGCGAGCAGCATACGCGCATACTCGGTGACATCCACGCATTCTTCATCGGTCATCGGCGACGCTTCCGTCACGACCATGTCGGTCGTGGGTGTCGCGTCCTGCGCAACGACACTGCCGATCAGCCCGTTCAGGCTCAGCGACAGCACCGCGAGCATCAGCGCGATACTCAACCCTCGTTTCATTCCCGCATCCCCCTGTTCGACACGCAACGAACCAAAACCACATTGGACTCTGCTGCGACTTTACCAGAGCATCGGCCGCTCGTATACCCTCGACAGCGGTTCGCGGCGAGCGGGGCGTTTCCTGGCCGAGCGACCAGTAACCGGGCATCCCCGATTTCACGGTCTGCTTGTCGAACATGCGCAGATAGGGAAGCTCGTTGGTGGGCACCGACCAGCAGAGATTGCCGGTCAACGATTCACCGGACGCGACGACGATATGCTCGTCCCATTCGTTTGGCGTGACGCCGCAGGCATCACCAAACGCGGTATAGATCGCATCGTTTGCCCCGCGAACTCGAAGCCGGAAGTTGCCATCGAAACTTTCCGCGCCCTGACCGGTATAGGTCGCCGTGATGGTGGCGATGAAGAATTGGCGTCCCGCCAGCGGCTCCTGATTGAACGAATTCTCGGCCAGCACGTGCTGGGTGCCATCGGGGATGACCGAATCGACCCGAATCGACCAGCCATCGCTGGTCGTCTGGGCGACACCCATCTGGTAGGGATTCGCGTACGATCCGAGCGCGGCATTTGGATCGACATCGGCGGTCGTGCCGAGCGTCACCCCTGGGCCAATCTCGGGGACGCCATCATCATCGTTGTCGAGGATGGCGATCTGGCAATGCTCCTCCATCGGGATCGCGATGGCATCCAGCTCGTCCGAGGCGGCATTCACCCGATCGACATACGGAAGCGCCGACAGCAGACCATTCGTTTCGACTTCCGCCAGCATCGCCTTCAGCACGTGCAAGGATTCGATCGCTTTCGCCTGGAGTGGCTCGGCGATGGCCGGGGGTGTCAACGCGCTCACCGCGCTGATGGCGCTATCGAGCGAGGTCTGGGCGATCAGGAATTCCGCGGCAGTCCAGGTTTCCATCCGCGACGGATCGAGCTGGTTCAACGCGGTCATATAGTCGATGCCGACTTGATGATAGGCCTCGATGTACCTATCCAGACCGGCGCAATCGGCCGGAGACTGGACGGCGCGTGCTGTTCCGCCCCCAGGCAGCAGCAACCCGAATGCCAGAATGATTCCAACTGCCGCAACGATCCGGGTTTTCACGCTATGCAATCCTCCATATAGTGCATGCCATTCGACGATTCGTTTCGCAATTACCTTCGTTTTACCGCTTCTCGCTCGTGCGCGAACCCCCTTTTCTGCTTCGAGAGCGCCGGGCGATTTCGAACCGCCCGATTCGATCCTGGGTCAGCGTACCCGCCGGATGCCGGATCGCCTATACGTCGTTTTGCAGATTTCTGCGCGCACGCGGGCGAATGGTCCGGATACGATGCCGCGCATGAATGAGATGCTGCGCGCCCCATGTCGATGACCCTCGCGCTTGCCATGACCATTGCCGCCGCCGGCGGAGTCGTCTCCGGATTGGCCGGGTTCGGATTCGGGCTCACGGTCGTACCGTTGCTGCTGATGATCTATCCGCCCGCCACCGTTACCGCGGTGGTGGCTTCGCTGTCGCTTTCCACCGGCTGGATCGTGTTGCTCAGCACCTGGCGTACCGCCCAGATGCGCACCCTGGGCGCGCTCATTCCGGGGGCGACCATCGGAGTCGTGCTCGGTACCGTGTTGATCCGGGTTCTGGATCCTTCGATGCTGAAACTGGTGGCGGGGATCGTGGTGCTGCTTTTTGCGATATCGGTGCTGCGGGGGTGGCGCATCGATGCCGCGCATCATCCGCTGGCGGCCCCGGTCGCGGGGGTCGCCAGCGGCACATTGGGCAGCTCCACCGGCATGTCCGGTCCGCCGGTCGTGTTGCTGTTCACCACCCGCGCCTATGACATGCAATCGTTCCGCGGCACCATCACGATGTACTTCTACTACGTCAATGCCCTGACCATGTCGCTGCTGGTGCTCGGAGGGATCGTGGGGCGGGAGCAAGCCGGCGTGGTCGCGCAACTACTGCCTACGGCCATCGTCGGGGGATTCATCGGTCGCTGGTTGCTGAGATATGTTTCGCAAGCGCAGTTCCGGGCGATCACCCTGGTGATGTTGCTCATCACCGGAGCGACCGGGGTCGTTACCGCCCTGCGGGCGTTGCTCGGCTGATTCGATGGCGCTCGATCACACCCTGCTCATCGCCCTCGCGATCGCGCTCTTCGGCGGTATCGTGGCGGCCACGGCCGGATTCGGGTTTTCGCTCGTGGCCGCACCGCCGCTGTTGCTGATGTACAGCCCGGTGCAGGTCACCGCGATGCTGCTGATCACGACGATCATTACCCGCTGGCTCCTGCTGATCGATACCTGGCGGTCCACCCGCACCCGCACGATCGCCGCCATGCTGCCGGCCGCGTGGCTCGGGATCGGGGGCGGTATCCTGATCGTGCGCGCGGTCGAACCCGACTATATCAAGCTGCTGGCCAGTCTGGTGGTGATCGTGGCCGCATTGCTGATGATGCGTGGCTGGCGCCCGCGGCATGCCGGATCCGTGCATGCCGCGCCCTTTGCCGGATTGCTCAGCGGTTTGCTTTCGCCCACCACCGGAATGGATGGCACCCCGGTGGTCTTTTTGCTCAGCAGCCGCGATTACGATATCCCCTCGTTCCGTTCTACCATCACGGTCTACTACTACCTGATCATTCCCGTTTCGATCCTCGCGCTGGTGCAACAAGGGCTGCTCGGCCGGGAGGATCTCTTCCGTTCGCTGGCGATCGTACCGCCGATCGTGCTCGGCACCTTCATCGGCCAGCGACTGGCTCGCCGCCTCTCGATCGAACGCTTCCGCTCGATCGTCTACAGCCTGCTTTTCCTTTCCGGCCTGGTCGGCGCCATCGCCGCC
>JBIQLF010000079.1:2200-6084 GCA_044464585.1 Thermomicrobia bacterium | reverse complement strand
GGACGCCAGCGCGTCGTACACCCACCGCGACACCCGCGACATGCGATCGACCACCTCAGGAATGTCGTCCTGCTCCCGGCTGAGAAATGCGATGGCGTACTGCGCCCTGGGCGAAGAGACGAGTCCGACATCGTTCTTGGCGCCGCTCAGCGAACCGGTCTTGTTGGCGGTTTCGATCTTTTCCCCTTCCGGGAGCCGGCTCGGGATGATCGCCGTGAAATTCTGGTGCTTCATGATCGTCAGGATCGCGTCCCGGCCCGCATCCGACAGGCCAGTTCCGGAGTCGATCGCCACGAGCAGACGCACCATATCGGCGGGCGAACTGGTGTCGTTGCGGGCATCGAAGGCCCGGGCTGGATTGTCCGGTTCGGATTCGCCATTTTCGAGGAAGTCGTTCAACGCCTCGTAGGTCGTTTCGGGAGATGCTGGATCCAGACCCGCCAATGTCGCGAAGAGTTCGAAGATGGTCAGCGGCAACGAGGTTCGAGTCATTCCGAGATCGGCCAGCGTGGCATCGACCGTTGCTTTGGTCATTCGGGTCCAGAGCAGATCGGTGGCCCAGTTGTCGGAAACGATGATCATCAATTCGGCCAGATCGCGCAGCGTCGGCCGCAACCCCTCGTCCATATGTTGCAGGACACCCGACCCCGGCACGCGATTCGCATAGGAGAGGGTAACCCGTTCCGAAAGGTCGATTTCCCCGGCATCGGCCAGGCGAACGAGCGTATAGAGCAACGGTACTTTGAGGGTGGACGCGGTTGGGTAGATCTCCGTGGCCTGGAACGAGAAATCGGCGCCAGTTCGGAAATCGTGCACCGCCACCCCGACCATACCGGAGAGGTCCGCGAAATAGTCGCCGAGCGCCGAGGCGAACGCCTCCTGAGTCAGGGGATGCGGTGGATCGGGCAAAGCGACAACGGTTCGGGTTTGATCGAGCATATTCGTCACGATGAGATTCCTTGCGCGTGAATGACGACTCATTGCGCGCATCATCCCCGGAATCCTCGGGTGCGTTCAAGATCGAATCGTTGCGAACAGCGCACGGCTGCCCGGCAGGTGGATCGTTTTCCACTGACCGTCCCACCGCCGCGCATACTTGCGTCGGTCCCGCGATCGACCGGGACGGCGGATCTTCCATTCCGAGGCAACGAGTGATCGGTTCCCAACGCCAGCGTCCGGCTTCCGGGGGACGCGACCGGTCGTATCCGCTGGCGCTCCTCGCGTTCGTCGCGTTCGGGTTGCGCGGTTCGATTCTCGGGGTCGCATGGCCGTCGATCCGCACAGTGTTCGAATTGCCGCAATCCGGATTGGGCGTCATTCTTTTCGCCTCCGGGATCGGTTATCTCGGTAGCGGGCTCGTGCTCGGACGGGTCATCGGGCGTATCGGTGTCGGCCGATTGCTCGTGGCCAGCACGGCAATTCTGGCGATTACGACCGTTGGGTTGGCACTGGCGCCCGTCTATGCCGTGTTCCTGATCTTCTCCCTGCTGGCCGGGATCGGTACGGGCGCGCTCGATGCCGGGGTCAATTTCTTCGCCACCCGCCATTTCAGCGAAACCGGTATGAACCGCTTGCATGGGTGCTTTGGAATCGGCGCGCTGACCGGTCCGGTCCTCATGGGCCTGCTGCTGGGGGCGGGATTGTCGTGGCGGATCGGCTACCTGGCGGCGGCGCTCGCGTTGCTGGGGCTGACGGCCATGTTCGTGGTCACCCGGACGCTCTGGGAATCGCCGGCGCCATCCGATTCGACTGCGCAGGCGATCAAGACGATGACGCCGAAGCAGGTGCTGGCGATGCCGATCTTGTGGATGAGCCTCCTGCTCTTTTTCCTGATCACGGGGATCGAGCAGACCTCGGGCCAATGGGCGTTTTCGGTGATCCGGGATGGCATGGGCAAGACCGATCGGGTGTCCAGCCTCTGGGCCGGGCTCTTCTGGGGCGGGATGGCCCTCGGACGGTTGACCCTCGGTGGGGTGGCCGTGCGGGTCGGGACCGTGCGCTGGATTCAGGGTGGGGTGATCGGCGCGGCGCTGGGCGGTCTGGTCTACGCGCTGGCGCCCTATCCAGTTGCGCCGGTTGGCTTGCTGATCATCGGACTCTCGATGTCGACCGTGTTTCCCCTGATGATGATGCTCACCCCAGCGCGGGTCGGGCAGCCCGCGCTGGCGCATGCGATCGGTTTCCAGATGGGCGCAACCACGCTCGGCAGCGCGGCGCTTCCGTGGATCGCGGGCTCGCTCTTTGCCCAGACCGGCTATCAGGCAGTCGCCTGGGTGATCGTAGCGGGGGCGTTGACATTCTTTGCGCTGCACGCTCTTTTGATCGTGCGCATGCGCGGTTCGCACTAGCGATTTTGCCGGCATGGTGTGGGTTGGGCTCTTCGCTGGCACAGGGCCGGCGGCTACGGAGAGATGGCGGCGATGTGGGCTCTTCGATCGGCGTACGCCGCGGCGATCCGCGCCTCGGTGTCGTCGAGCCAGGCGGCGTCCGCTTCGAGCTGGATGCGGGCGGCATCGATCGCGCGAGTGGTTGCTTCGGGCGCAGGGCCGCCGGGCAACGATCGGGCTTCGACGAATGCCCATGGATCGAGCATGCGCTCGGTCCACTCCGGGGAGATCACGAGCGGGCGTCCGGCCACCTCACTGGCAACCACCGCAAGCCGTTCGCTCGTGATCTCCCCGCCCTCCGAAACGAGCCGGGAGAGCACGTGATGGGCCGAGCGGAAGGAGAACCCGAAATCCCGCACCAGGCCATCGGCGACCGCGGTGGTCGTGATATTCCCCTCGTGCGCGCGCCTGGCAAGCAGATCGACATCGAACGTGGCGCTTCGCAGCGCCGCGCCGAGCAGATCGAGCACGCTGATGGTGGCGTCGAACGCCCGTGCAATGGGCACAAAGATTTGATCCTCGACATCGTTGGTGTCGCCGAACGCCGCCGAATGGATCATCGTGCCGACCGTGGCCGAATCGCCGTAGACATAGCCGATCCGCGCCCGCACATGTTCCAGCACCACCGGATTGCGTTTTTGGGGCATGATCGAGCTGATCTGGATGAACTCATCGTCGATGCGCAAAATCCCCACATCGCGCCGAGTCCACACCAACAGGTCATAGACGAACCGGGAGAGCCCGGAAACGAGTGATACCAGCGACTGGGTCGCTTCCAACATGTGATCGCCCGCGCCGACCGCGTCATAGCCGTTGACGACCAGCCCGTCGAGTCCGAGATACCGGGCCGCCCGGTCACGGTCGATCGGAAAACCGGTGGTCGTGAACGCCGCCACGCCCAGCGGCGAGCGGTTCAGCCTGGCCCAGCCTTCCCGTAACCGTTCGCTGTCGCGCTCCAGCGGACCCAGCACCCCGAGCAGGTAGTGGGCAAGGGTGGTGGGTTGGGCCGGTTGGGTATGGGTAATACCTGGCATGAGCGTGCGCACATGCGCCGCCGCCAGATCGAGCATGGTGTTCCGGAAGCGGACGAGCGCCCGTTGCACCCGCAACGACCGCTCCCGAATGAACAACCGGTTCATCACCGCCGCCAGATCGTTGCGCGACCGCGCGATCTGCAGATTTCCCCCGGCATCGGCGCCAGCCAGCTCGATCACCTTGCCTTCGACGGCAAAGAACAGATCCTCCACGCTGGGATCGTAGTGAAATGATTCCGGACCGGCCGCCTCCACCTCAGCGAACGCCCGGAAGAGCGCCGCGCCATCCTGCCGGCTGACGATTCCCTGCTCCACCAGCATGAGGATATGCGCTTCGTTGGCCGCCTGCATATGAAAAAACAGTAACCGCTGCGCCTCCCGGAATCCGACCTCCAGAATCTCCCGCGCATAGATCGGATTGGGAAATCTCCCGCTCATGTCACCGTATCTTTCTGTCATGGTC
>JBIQLF010000079.1:0-2100 GCA_044464585.1 Thermomicrobia bacterium | reverse complement strand
GTCTTGGGTCTTGAGAAGTAGACGTCCGGTACTCTCAAGGCTCAGGACTCAAGACCCAAGACTCCGTCTATTTCAGCCCCGTCAGCACGATGCCTTTGATGATCTGCCGCTGGAAGATCAGGAAGACGGTCAGCACCGGGATGGTGGCCAGTGCGGCGGCGGCCATGATCAGATGGAAGGCGCTGCCCGATTCCGACGAGAAGAACGCGATCCCCACCGGCAGGGTGCGCATTTCGTCCGAGCGAATTACGATCAGCGGCCAGATATAGGCATTCCAGTTGCCGAGAAATGTGAAGATGCACAAGGCCGCGATGGCTGGTTTCACCTGCGGGATCGCGATCTTCCAGAAGATGCGGAATTCGGAAAAACCATCCAGCCGGCCGGCGTCGATCAGATCGTTCGGCACGCCGGTGAAGAACTGGCGCATCAGGAACACGCCGAACGCGCTGATCACGCCCGGAAACATGACGCCCCAATAGGAATCGGTCCAATGGAATTTGATCGACATCATGTACCACGGGATGACCAGCATCTCGGTGGGGACCATGAGCGTACTGAGGATCAGGATGAAGATCGCTGTCTGTCCCGGAAACCGGAACTTCGCCAGCGCATATCCGGAGAGCGACGCGAAGAATGCCACACTCGCCGTGGTGATGGACGCGATGAGCAGGCTGTTGAAGAACCAGCGCAGGTATTTGGTCTCTTCCAGCACGGTGCGGTAATTGTCCAGGGTGAATTTGGGCGGGATCAGCGACAGCGAATAGATATCGGCGGGCATCTTCAGCGACGACGATATCATCCAGACGAACGGAAAGACCATGCCCAATCCGCCAACGAGCAGGATGATCGCCAGCGCCCAGCGTGCGACTGTGCGCCGCCAATCCGCTTCGGCGCCCGCGATGGTGTGTGCGTGCGCTCCGGTGTCGAGCACGCTTTCCGCGATGGACAGCACCGCGTCCTGCCGCGCGGCATTGGGATCAGTACTCATTGTTTTCTCTCGTGAAGAGCTTCAGCTGCGCGAGGGTAATGAGCAGGATGATGGCGAAGAGCACGAAGGTGATCGCCGAGGCATACCCCATCTTCGACGGGAGTTGCTGGAATGCCTGCTGATAGACATAGAGCACCAGGCTGATCGTGCTGTTCAGCGGACCGCCGGTGCCGGCATTGCTCATCGTCCGGATTTGGGTGAAGACTTGCAGATAGTCGATCACCCCGGTGACCAGCAGGAAAACCAGGGTGGGATTCAGCAACGGAAAGGTGATATCGCGGAATCGCTGCCAGCTGCTGGCGCCATCGACCAGCGCGGCTTCGTGATAGATCCCGGGAATGCTCTCCAAACCGGCCAGAAAGATGATGATCTGGAATCCCAGCCCCTGCCAGATGGTGACCACCAGGATCGAATAGAGCGCCATCTGGGGACTGCCGAGGAATTTGTAGGGGCCGATCCCGACCTGTCGGAGTGCTTCGTTGAAGAAGCCGTTCGGCATATACATCCAGCGCCAGACCCAGCCGACCGCCACCAGCGAGGTCATATAGGGGATGAAATAGAGTACCCGATAGAACCCGACGAACCGGATCAGTTTCTGCAATCCCAGTGCGATGCCCAGGCTGATCGTGAGACTGATCGGAATGCCGAGCAGCACATAGGTCCAGGTATTGCGGAACGCTTTCCAGAACACGGGATCCGACTGGATTTTGCGGTAATTGTCGAGTCCGATGAAGGGACGCTGGATCGCGATCGGATCCCAGCGATGCAGGCTGACCCAGAAGGCATAGATCACCGGCGCGATCCGGATCGACAAAAAGAAGAGCAGCGGGATCAGGATGAAGGCATACGCCCAAATCCATCGCCGGCGTTCGAGTGTCAGGTGCATCGGCTCCCCCAGTTCTGCCGGCGCCCGCTGGCTGGTCCGAAGGTCGATCTATGAAAAAGATGCATGAAACGGGCGAACGCTCCATTCCATGCATCTGGTGAATGTCGACGCTGGCGGCGCGATCTGCACCACGCCGCCGATCAGAGGCTGGACAATGGAAGAGCCGTTATGCCCCGTACCGGATTCTCTCTGAAACGCGCATCTCTTTCGTCTCTCGAGACCCAGG
>JBIQLF010000078.1:0-14822 GCA_044464585.1 Thermomicrobia bacterium | reverse complement strand
GGGTCTCCAGACTCCGAGGATCTGGTTTTTCGGCCGTGCGTCAGGGGACCACTATGCCAACCTGGGCAGGAGCTGGCCGGCCAGCATACGCCCCGGCGGCGCGGTCGCCCATGAGGGCCACATCCAGTGTGCAAGCGTCCAGAAGCCCTTCGGCTACTTCCAATTGCGTACAGAAATCACGTGCTGGTTCGCCAATTTCCGGGTCGAGGTCGCCGGCGCCGAACGGTTTTGTCGGGATGCTCGGGTCCGCACCGGCTCCGCAAATCGAGAGAAGCGACTCGCTCGGATCGACGCGCCAGCCATCCGCGTAGCGGGAATACAGATCGTCGAAGGAAAACGGGCTGGTCAGGATATTGCCGTCACTCGTCTTGATTCCGAGGGGATCGTTGGGACCACCGAGGAGCCCACCAACCTTGGCCGATTCGGTGCCGAGGCCCACCGCGACATCGATATTGCCATCGTATACGGTGGCGCTCAGGGAGTCTCCATTCTTGCCCGCGATGACATAACGGTTGCCACTGCGTGTGACCGTGGCCCCGTTGGGCAGGAACAGCATTTGCCGGTCCGCCAGATCGACGGGCTGGCCTTCGACAATGAGAGGTGTATCGCCGAGGCAGATTGCGATCTCGATATCTGCGATGCGTGCGGCGACGGCATTGTTGATGGCCACGTCCGGATTGGTTCCCAACGGCACTTGCCGGGCCTGGACGAGAAAGTCCGGATCCCGTTGTGCCAACACGAAATCGCCCGACGCCTGGAAGTCGTACATCAGTCCACTGAAGGTGGTCAGATGGGGGTCACCCCACGATCCGCCGTTCCCCGTACAGGTCAAGGGACCCGGACCAGTGCATGTATAGCCGGCGCAACAAGACGGGTTGCTGCCCCCACAGAACGCGCCGGCGCCGCCGCAGCCCTGGCAGGTCATGAGTCCACCGGTGCCAGCACATTGCAATCCGGGGCAGCATGGCGGATTGGAGCCTCCGCAGAATGCCGTCGTCCCACCGCATTGGGCGTTCGCATCCTCGAGGGTGGTGGCTGCCGCGGCCGTGGCGCCAGCACCAGCAATGGCCCATTTGAACATACGTCGCCGGTCGATCGCGGTTGCGAAGGCTTTGGTAAGCCTGTCGAAATACTGCTCGTCCACGGTAGCGTCTTCTCCGATCGCGAATGGTAGAGGGATGGGTAGAGAAGGTTGTCCGCTTGCGGAGTATGGGGAATGAATTGTTTGCGCCTTCCGGAAAAGGCCTTATGGTAACCGCATATTCTGTATCACAGGGAACGAGCAGTGTCAATAGCGGGCGTTCACAGCCACAGGGCTTATACGCAAGCAGGGAAGAGGGGAGAGCGCACAACGAGCTCCTCTGGCAGGATGGAACGGATCTCCTCGGCCCCTCCCGTAAAGGAGCGCACTGGGCAGCCGACGGTATCGCCAGCTCCGTCGATCGTCTCCCCGTCCAGTTTGGCCGCCGCGTTTGCTGAGGCGCCTGATCCCCGGTGGATTGCCAGTTCGATGCACACCGGATCGGGTCCGCAGGTGATGACCGTGCTGGGGACGCGGGCATCGATCTGCTCCATGCAACCGATGTTCCCAGATTGCCGCTCGCTTGCGGCGACACACTCAGCATCCTGAAGAGACCGCCGCACTGATGTTCGGTTCATTTGCAACTCGCGTATGAGCCCTGGCTGGCTGCGATGGCACTGGGCGTTGACAGATCGCGACCGATTTGATAGCGTGACGGGCCTTGCTACGCAAAGTTCTCCGCGCGAAAGGTCTCGTTCGATGCGTCCCCGAGCTTCTGCGCTCCTGTTGGTTGCCATGTTGATCGGGCTGTTGGCCGGTCCGATTGGGCTACAGCGAAACCGGGAAGCGCTGGCGACCGGCGACGACCCCGCCAATTCCGGGGTGATGCCAGGGCCGGGACCGGACCTGGCCAAAGATGTGGTCGAACGTTGGCGGATCACGGAATCCGCGGTCGATCTCGATATCATGATGTCCGACCTGAATCAAAGCACGACCGGGGTGGCGGTCGTGGACGGCGTCGTCTACTTTGGCGCGATGAACGGCTCGATCCGGGCGGTCGACCTGGAAACAGGCGAAATCCGCTGGACGGCGGCGTTGTCCGATGTGCCGTTTCGAGGCATCCCGGCGGTTGCCGATGGCACGCTCTACCTCATGGACGGTTTGCAGGTGCTGTATGCGGTCGATACGGCCGATGGCAGTCTGAGGTGGAGTTTCGACACTGAGACCGGCGAATGGAAGGGCGCTTACTCTCAATCGCTGGTGCCCTCGCCGGTGGTGTCCAATGGAACGGTCTATCTCGGCAACTGGAATGGCGTCGTGTATGCCATCGATGCCGAGACCGGAACCGAAGTGTGGAAAAGCACCCCCTCATCCGCTTTCGCTGGGGCGCCCGCAGTTGCCGATGGCCGGGTGTTCGTCGTCGATCGCTCGGGGAATGTGCGGGGATTCGATGCCGCCACGGGTGCAGAACTCTGGACTCGATCGATGGGCAGCTCTGTCACGGCGTCCATTGCGATTGCCGATGGCGTTGCCTACCTCAAACCGTATGATCGGGTGGTAGCGGTGGACCCCGCTACCGGAGACACCTTGTGGGAGGGTTCTCTTCCTTCCGGTGACGGAAGTGCCGACTCTGGTTTGGCCGTCGACGACGGTGTAGTCGTGCTCGGTACGCAGTGGAATGTCTTTGGGATTGCCACCGATGGCACGGGGCAGATCCTTTGGCAGCAGGATATTTTCTACGGTGGAGCAGTGCTGAAGGCCCCGCCCGTTATCGCCGATGGCATTGTTTATGTGGTCTGCCCCAGTGCAGGGATTTGTCTGTACGATCTCCACACCGGAGCCGCGTTGGGCACATTTCGGACCGATCCCCATGTGACGACGACTCCGGCCGTGGTCGATGGGATGGTGGTTCTTGGGGTTGGCCGGTATGACGTGGTGGCATTGAGCAATCCGAGCGACGCACTATTGGCGGCCACCGAGGATGCGCTGGCAAGTGAAGCGACCGCAACCGCTGCGGCGTTCGCTTCGCAAACTGCGACTGCCGAGGCACAGGCGACTCAGCGAGCCGTGTCCGACGTAACCGCTACAGCGGTTGCGGCCATTCAGGCAACTGAGCAGGCTCGGGATGATGCCTGGGCGGCGTACTTCACTGCGATTGGCACCACAATGGCGGGTGCCCTACCGCCCAGCATGTCGCTGGAATCGGTCGATGTTTCCTCGAATGAGCTCGACGATGGGTCCGATGGTATCTCCCATACGGGGGTGTACGACCTGGCCATTTCCGGAAGCGACGCCGGGGTGCAGCTATCCATCATGGTCATGCCGGACGCTCACGGCGCGGAGGATGCGTTTGCGGTGTTGGTCGACAGCGCAACGCGCAGTGGATGGGAGGCGGAGGACGACCCGGAATCTGGGGAGGAGTCGGCCTGTGTTTCTCTGGTGAGCGACGGTTCTGCCTCTGCGAACTGCGTGTTTCGGGAGGGAGACATGGTCGTTGCCTCGGAGGCGCATGTCCCGACGGACAATGCGGATGCCGCCCTGCTGAATGCGACCGACCTCCTCCAGATCGCATCCGACGCTATCGGCGCGGTGGAACGACCGGCGGTGTAGCATCGGACGTGCTGGCCGGCAGGAAACGGACGGGTTCCACCGAACCGATACGTACCTGATCGCGGACATCCACGGGCATGGAAGTCGCATCGTGTTCATACGAACCGTTTCGGGTCCGGCTTTCAAAGCCATGAACGGAAAAGGCCGACCCTCGCTCATACCGTTTTCGGGGTTTCTGCGGCGCCGTGCTGGACCAGGGCGGGCAGCGCAACAAAAATCAGGTGAATCGCATCGAAACCTGCCGGCCAAATGTGACCTCGATACGGGTCGTATCAAAATGATGCGATCACCTGTTCACGACCGGCGGAGCGATGGCGATCGGCTCCGGCTGGATCCCCCGCGGGCGGCCGTGGCTACTCGGCAGTCGCCCGGACCGTCTTGGTGAGGAACGCGATCGAGTCGGCCATCGCGGACTCGTCGCCGAAGCTGCCTGCCTTGGTGACAATCGGCATACCGGGACGGTGGCCTCCATGCAAGGTTCCCCAGGGGATGGCGGGGAGCGCTTCGCCGCCGAGCCAGATCGCCTCGGCTTCCAGACGCGAACACACCGTCGCCGCAACATCTCCACCGGTGAGGATCATGGCATCGTAGGCGTCGCGGATGCGCGGGTCGGTTGCCAGCGCCGCCAGCTCCATGGCGACTTCGCGGCCGGGCAGTGGGGAGCTTGGCGTGCCGCTGGTCGTCAGGGTGATCGAGCGACCATCGGCCGCTGCCGCCAGCACCGATTCCACCGTCCGGTCGATCGCTTCGGGAGTGAGGTGCCCCTCTTCGAAACTGATGCGCAGGGTTTCGACCCCAGTGGCCGCGAGCGCGTCTACCTGGCGGGCAGAAGTTTCGTGGCGGCTGCCAGCGACGGTCATCACTGTTCGCGCCGACCCGGCAGGTCCTTCGACCATCGATTTGCCGGTCTGCTCGGCGAGCCGGAAGGCGATCTGTTTGGAGAATCCGGCCGACCCCGCCAGCAAATGATCCGCATCGGCGATGACCGCTCCGGCCAGCATGGAGAGGTCGTTGTTGGTTTCGGCGTCGACGACCACGATCGGTTTGATCTCCTGGCCGATGGCTGTTCGGAGGGGTTCGATACCGGACCGGACGGTCTCCAGCCCGATCACCTCTCCCAGATCGTGCGGGAGTCCGAGAAGCTCGATGACCGCAGCGCTCGAACGACCGACACCGAGGGAGGTTCGAGTCAGCAGGACATCGTCCACATAGACCTCGCCATCGACCGTTACGCGCCGCTGGTCGGGCAGCGCCGGGGCGATGATGACCGAGCGACGACCGGTCTGGCGCAGCAGAAAGGCGATTTGGGGACCGGGATGCCCGCGGAACACCGAGTCGACCTTGGCGTACCAGAGCGTCGAGCCATTGGTTGGCGGCAGGAGCTCCATGGCTTGCTGGAACAATCGGTCGATATGCGTGGCCGATGCATCCCTGGTGTCGTTCGACAGAGAGATGACCTCCGCGCCCGGCGGGCTCGACCGCAGCGGAATGGCCGTGGCAAAACCGGCGGCGGCAAACGGCGCGCCGGTGTCGGCCGCGCCGGTCAGATCGTCGGCCACGACGACCGCCCGTGGTGTACTCATGCTCCCGCTGCGCTCCTTGCGTTCACCATCTGCACCGCCACGTCGATGGCGGCCAGCATACTCTCTTCCCGGGCGATCCCCTTCCCGGCGATATCGAAGGCCGTGCCGTGATCGACCGACGTGCGGATGATCGGCAATCCGAGGCTGACATTCACGCCTGAGTCGAACGCCAGCAACTTCATCGGGATATGCCCCTGATCGTGGTACATGGCGACCACGATGTCGTATGCCCCCTTGGTGGCGCGCAGGAAAACGGTGTCGGGCGGTTGCGGGTCGGAAACATCCATTCCCCGCGCGCGCATTGCGGCGATGGCCGGTTCGATTTCGGTCGCTTCCTCGTTGCCGAAGAGACCACCTTCACTTGCGTGGGGGTTGAGTCCGGCGACGGCAATGCGCGGGTGCTCGATTCCGAGCGCGCGGCAGGCGTCCCATGCAATTCGAATGACGTCCATCACCCGTTGCTTCGTCACGCGCCGGATGGCTTCGGTGAGGGCGACATGGGTCGAGATATGCACCACCCGCAAGCTGGGCCCGATGAGCAACATGCTGACTTTTTGGGCGCCGGTGCGTTCTGTGAGCAATTCCGTATGACCAGCGTAGTGGAATCCGGCGGCAACCATGGCGGCCTTGTTCAAAGGCGCGGTTACGATGGCGTCGACCTCGCCGGCCATCGCCATATCGCAGGCCGCGAAGACATATTCGACGGCTGCTCGCCCGCTGGCCGGTGAGATTTCGCCCCAGGGACATTCGGCCGGATCGGCATTGGCCAGATCGACCAGCGCAACGGTGCCGGGCTGGAAGACGGCAGTGGCCGGACCGCCAGCGTCTTCGATTCGCAGGGGTGCGTTTCCGAGCACCGTCATCGCTCGTTCGAGAATGCGCCGGTCGCCGATGACCAGCGGATCGCACCGGTCGTAGATATCGAGATGCGTCAGCGCCTCGAGCACGACCTCCGGACCGATCCCCGACGGGTCGCCCATGGTAATGGCCAGTATCGGTTTTCGCCCGTTCATCGAGTTCCCTTCCCCTGTAAACGACATCGTACTCGAAATGGGAAGCAGGCAGGCAGCAGGCAGCAAACCTCTTCGGAACGTTGGATGCTGGGCTCTGGATTCGGGAAGCGATCAATCGCGATCGATTTCCGATTCGACCGGCAGGAATCGCGGGGCGATGATTGCTGCGACGACCGCTACACCGGCGAGCACGAGCGCGACCGCGCCCATGGCGTCGGTGGCGCCCACCATGAACGCTCGTTCGATCTGTTCGACGATTCCGTTGCCCTGTATGCCGCCCTGCTCGGCCATGTGGATTCCGGCCGCTGGCGAATTCAGGATCACCTGGCGGGCGCGTTCCGGCAAGTCGGCGACCGCCGGGGCGATCGCATCGCGATAGCTGCTCGCATAGATCGTTCCCATGATCGCGACGCCGAGCGCCGAACCGAGTTCCCGCGTGGTGTCGTTGACGGCCGACGCGACTCCCTGTTTGGCGCGTGGAAGGGAGCTGGTGATCGCGGTGGTGGCCGGGGTAGCCGTCCATGCTACGCCTACTCCCAATACGAGCAGCGAAACGAGGAACCGCGGATAGTCCGAATCGACCGTCAACCGGGCCATCGCCCCCAGGCCAAGGGACAACAATGCCAGTCCGGCGGCAATGACGGGTCTCGCGCCCATTCTTTTCATCAGGACCGGCGCGAGCTGCGACATTGGCAGCACCACCACCGCGAGCGGGATGAATCCGAGCGCACTTTGGAGCGGGGACAATCCGAGGATCAACTGAAGATATTGCATCGCAACGAAGAGAAACCCGAGCTGAGCCAGGAATTGGGCCGTAACCGCCAGCGCGCCGATCGAGAACCACCGATTCCGAAAAACGCGGATATCGAGCAGGGGATGATCCTGCCGCAGCTCCCAGAACGCAAACCCAATGAGCGATGCGATTCCGATCCCAAGGGCCAGCACGACTGAGAACGCGGCCCATCCGTCTTCCCCACCGTGGATGATGGCGTAGGTCAATGCACCGATACCGATCGCCGAAAGTGCCGCGCCAGGAAGATCGAGCGCGACATGATGTTCGTCCATCGTATTCGGGGCGAATTTCAGCGCGGCGGCACCGGAAATCAACGCAATAACCGCGCTGGCAAAGAAGATAGCCTGCCAATCAGCGAGCTCGAGCAGGATGCCCGCGGCCAGCAACCCAGCCACGGCGCCCGCTCCCGCAAATCCGGCCCATGCCGCGACACCGCGCGCTCGCTGTTCTGGAGGGAAGACAGCGGTGATCGTCGAAAGGGTGCCGGGCATGATCATCGCCGCGCCCAGTCCCATGACCGCGCGAGCTGCGATGATGCCACCCGGACTCGACATGAACCCGGCTGCCAATGCCGCCAGCCCGAAGATGGCCGTGCCGATCAGCAAGATCGTGCGGCGGCCGTAGCGGTCTCCGATGGCGCCGAGCGGGAGGACGGTTGCCGCGAGCACCAGCGTGTAGGCGTCCACGATCCACGTGAGTTGGACATTCGTTGCCCCCACTGAGATGGCAAGCGCCGGCAGACTCAGATTGAGCGACGACATCGACGCGATGACGAGCACCAGTGACAAACTCATCGCAAAGAGGATTCTGCCGGTGTTCGATTTCGTTTGGGCCGGCGGCGGAATCTCCGCCGGTTCGATTGCCTGGATGTTCATTTTGGCTCCTGCGCGCTCGATATCTCCGGATTCGATCGCCTAATACGATACAAAATGTCTCATAAATTTCGCTATGATGCAAGATGTCTCATAGAGTTGGGCGGTGTAGCATCAGCGCGGCAGGTGGCATTCGCTCAGAGGATAGACGTGGAAGACAAACCGTTGGACGCGCGGGCGGAACGCACGCGGCTGGCCATGATCGACGCGGTCACCCGAATCATCGTGGACGAGGGCGCGGCCGCTGTAACCCATCAACGGGTGGCCGAGCGCGCCGGGGTCGGGCGCGCGACCGTCTATCGGCATTGGGCGACGCCCGATGACATCCTGCTCTCGGTCTTCGAGCTGGTGCGGTTCCCGGTGGAGGTCACCGAGATCGGTTCCGTGGACGAGCGACTGTCGATCCTGCTGCAATGGCTCGCCAGCCAATTCGCCCGGCCGGAAGTGCGCTCTTTCATTCTGACGATTTCGGAACGTTCCGCGCGCGATCCGGTCATCGGGCGGGTGATGCAGGCACGGATGGCGGAATTCCGGCGCGGCATCATGGGGGTTCTGGACGATACCGCGATCGTCTTCGACGAACCGGACGATATGCTCATGGCGCGTCTCGTCGGTCCGGTCTGGTTTCGAGTGCTCGTGCAACGCCAGGACGCGGACGAAGCGTACATCCGCGGGATCGTGCTTGATTTTCTCGCCCGCTATCGCGATCGGGTTTCGCCGGAGGCTTAGCTCTGCGAGAGCCGGGTGCGGTCGATCCAGGCTGCGAGCTCGGTCAGCAGCCCCTCGATGGTGGTTTGAACGGAACCGCCGCTGGCCTCGATGAAATACTGCACCTGCAAATTGACGATCGAACCGGGATTGTCTCCGGCCAACCGGAAATCGGTTCGCAATCCATAGCAGCGTTTGCCGAGCGCATAGGCATAGCCAATTTCCGAGGCGGTGCCGGAATCGACATCGGCTCCATCGAGGATTCCGACGACACCATTGGCGCTTCGGATCGATTCGGCATTGGCGCGACCGAGCTCGGTATTGATCCGGATGAGGGCGGCGTGGGCTTCGCGGCGGCTATCGAGCTCCGCGATGCGAGCGAACTCCTGCTCGAAGCGGGTGTCGTCCCAGGGATTGGTGACTTCGACATGCGGAGCGATACGTTCGATGAGATGCTCCATGAAATGCCGGGTCGATTCGGCAAATCCGAGCGGGGAGGCGAGATAGATCTTTACCATTCCAGCGTCTCGCGTTTCACGCCGAGGATGCGCTCGTGTTGCGGCAGCGCCTCGCGAATATGCTCGTCCCAATATTCCCACGTATGCCCGCCCGGATGCTCGGCATAGTGATGTTCGATGCCGAGATCATCCAGCAGCAGGTGGAAATCGCGGTTGCCCTCGATCAATTCGTCTTCGGTGCCGCAATCGAACGAAATCGCCGGCAGATCGGATCGGTCCTTCAGCTTGGGCGCAAGCTCGAAGAGACTGGCGTCCTCGATGTCTCCCAGACCCATGGCGGGGATGGCGTCGCCGATGACCAGCGCGGCCGAATGCGCCCAGATCGAGGAGAACTTGTCGGGATGGCGCAACCCCAGGCGCAATGCCCCATAGCCGCCCATCGAAAGACCGCCGATCCCCCATTTGCGGCCGTCGACGTGGAAATTGCGATGGACCTCCCGCCAGAGGTCGTCGACGATCATCGTTTCGTAGTGCTGCCGATCGAGCCGCTCGTCATGGGCATGCCAGTCGAGATAGGCCGAGGTGGCGCCATCCGGCAGGATGACCACGAGCTCCATATCCGCGACGTAGTGCACCAGCTTCGATTTGTGGATCCAGCTCTGGTGGTCGTCGAAGAGCCCGTGTAACTGCAGCAGCACCGGGAATGGCCCGGTCCCGGTATCGGGCAGGATGGCGTTGTACGTGGTTCGCCGGCCCAATGCGTGACTGTAGAACTGAACTGTCGCGACTCCCATGTGCTGCCCTCGTGTTCGGAACCATCGATGCGTTGGACGAACGGTACCCGAAAGTGAGCGGAGTCGGAGGTCGGGGGGCGTGGGTCTTGGGTCTTGAGTCTTGGGTCTTGGGATTTGGGAAGAGAAGGGAGGGGAGAATATGTCCCCTCCTTCCTCTGGGCGGTATGGTGGTTGGTTTTTGGGTGCTTGCCCTATGCGATCCGGCGGGCGCCGAGATAGCGCGTCGCGTAGTAGGTCGAGGTCAGTGAGCTGATGCGGACGCCGGTGTTTTCGTTTTCGGCATGGATGAACTGATCGTTGCCGATGTACATGCCGACGTGTGAGAGCCCGACGGTATAGGTGTTCTGGAAGAAGACCAGATCGCCCGGTTGCAGACTGCCATATTGCACCGGCGAACCGGTTTCCCATTGCGTCCAGGTTCCCGCGCCGATATCGCGCCCAGCGATATTGAGCACGACCCAGTAGGTGAACCCGGAGCAATCGAAGCTGTTGGGTCCATGGGTGGCCCAGACGTAGGGATATCCCAGATAGCGCATGGCGTAGTCGACCATTGCCTGACCGCGCGTGCTGCCGGGGCCATTTCCGGCGCCGGGACCGCCACCGGTGGTGCCGCCCACGCCGCCGTTCGGTCCGGAGGGGGAGAGCGCTTCGGTGGTGTAGACGAGATAGTCGCCGTGCATGAACCCGGCGGTGCCGCCCCATTTCACGGGGTAGAAACCGCCGGTGGATGCGCCCGTGACCTGGACGACCGTCCCGATCGGCGCAATGCCCACGACCCCGGCGGAATAGCTGGCGGCACTGCGGAAATTGAGCGTGTCGGTCACCCGGGCGTTGCTACCAGGGGAAAGTGACGTGCTACCGACACCAGAGCCGGATCCGGGGTTCGATGGATTGCGGGCGGTGGCGACATAGTCGGAATAGATGAACCCGTTGCGACCGTCATAGGTGACGGCCGTCCAACCGCCCGTGCTTCCGCTCCGCAGCGTGAGCGATGCGCCGTCCATGAGAACAGCGATCACGGCCGCGTCGAAACTGGCGCCGGCACGGAATCGCACGCCATCGCCCCCGGTATTGGCAACCATGGCTGGACCAGTAGCCGACCCGCCGTTGTTCGAGCCACCAGAACCGCTGGCCGGAGCATCGCCGACGAAGTCGGTATAGACCCAGCCGGCGGCGCCCGCGCAGGTCACCGGTTGCCAGCTGCCACTGGCCGACCCGCGGGTGGCGAGGGTGGTTCCCTCGGGAAGGACGGTGATGATCGATGCTGTCAGACTGCCCGCGGACCGGCAGCGCAATCCGGCGCCTCCGGTGTTCTGCACGACGAGCGCGGAACCAGGCGGTGAGACGACTGGCGTGGTTTGTCCCTGGTCGATCGTGCCGCCATCGGTGGGTTGCAAGAACCGGACGGCGACGAACCCATTATTTCCGTTGCAGATGACCGGCTGCCAGCCATCGACCGACCGGCCGGTGAGGGTGACCGGCGCGCCAAGCGGAAGCACCAGCAGCACCTGCGCATCGAGCGATGGACCGACGCGGCAGCGCAATCCGGCGCCTCCGGTGTTGTACACGGCGGCCGCGCTCGCCAGGGCCGCGGCAAAGACGGGGGCATCGTCACCGGCGATGGTTTGCCCAACCGGTTCCGCGGGCGCGATCACCTCGAGGATTTCGGTTGGTTCCGCGGGCGGAGTCGCGGTCTCCGTGTTCTCGTCGGAAGCGGGCGCGCTGGCGCCGTCTCCGGTGGGCGTAGCGGTTTCCGCGGGCAGTGGGGCTTCGCTGACGGTTTCGGTGATCTCCGGGGTCTCGGTGAGCTCGACAATCGTTTCGTCCGACTCCGATATTTCGGTTTCGATCGTGGCCGTTTCGACCGTGGCCGTTTCGACGGCGGCGGGAGCCGGGGGCTCATCCACGATGACGACGGTCTCGGTCACCTCGGGAATATCGGCCGGCGTTGTTTCCTCTGTAACGGTCCCGGTGGCCGTCTCGGCGCTGTCCGCTGTTTCGGCTGGTTCGGGTTGCGGCAGATTGGCCGGGTCGAAAACGAGCGGAGCGGGCAGATAGCCGAGCTGGGCCGCGCAGATCACCGGTTGCCAATCATCCGCGGGCGGACCGGCGAGATCGACCCCGCTGCCGCTCGGATAGGCGAAGAGCACATCCGCGTCGTCGCGCGGTTCTATACGACAGCGGATATCGGTTCCGTCCGGGGAGATGACCACACCGTTGCCCGTCACCGCCAGTGCGACTGGTTCGTCCACCGGGTCCGGATCGGGGGATTCATTGACTCCCCAGGCGAGATCGTCCCCGGTGATGTAGCCGGAAAGACCGGCGACATTCACCTGATACCAAACGAGACCGTCCGCGCCAGCCATTGGTCCGGCGACGATTTCGGCCGCAATGCCATCGTCGATTTGCACGAGCTCGACCGCCGCTGGATCGGGAGCGGTCCGGACCGATGCGTATGGCGCCGATTGGCCGGCGGCGATTGCTGGCGCACCGGGATAGAGATCGGTCGCCGCGCCGGTGTCGAAGACCGGTCCGATCAGCGCGATCATCATCGTCGCCGCGAGGGCGAGACGAACGACTCGTCGTAGTTCCGTGGGCACCAGCATTGCTCCGCACTCGCTAACGGCGAATCGGACGGGAACGCTCGGCGGGCGCGTCGATTGCGAGGAAACGCGCCAGGAGCCTACGCCTGAACTGTTTTTCGATTGCAGCAGGGACCGGACCCTGCCATCTTCTAGACTAGGAGCCATGCGCGGGGGCGTCCAGATGTCCGGATAGCCCGTTGGTCCTAGATCGGTCCGGCCATCCAGGTGGGACCGAAGAAAGCGAAGAGAAACCCGATGTCGACGGTCATCGAAACGGGAACGTTGCGGGTGTTGCGGTGCAGCGGAAGTCCGGCCGAACGTGGCGCGCAACAGGGTGAGGCGTTGCGCGGGCTGATCGATGAAGGGGTCGGGCGCTGGCTGGATGCCCTCGGCGCTCGGCATGGGATGGACCCCGATGCGTATCTCGACGAGTTCCTGCACAAGACGACCTATCGCACCTACATCGAACGGTGGACGCCCGAATTGCTGCTCGAAGTGCATGGGATTGCGCGGGGTTCCGGCCAGCGGGTCGAGCGAATGCTGGTCTATTCGATGCTGGATGAGGAATGGCGGTTTTCGCAAACGAGATTGGCGGAGCAGGCTCCCGGTTGCACGGCGGTTGGTGTGCGGGCCGAGCGTGGCCGGCCCACGCTGATCGGGCAGACGATGGATATCCCGGCGTTGCACGATGGCACGCAGGTGGTGGTCATCCACGAAGAACCGGGAGCGCCCACCCAAACCGTATTCACCGCCGCGGGCATGATCGGGTTGATGGGCGTCAATTCGGCCGGGGTCGGTTTGGTCGTGAACAATTTGAGCATGTTGCCGGCGGCACGTTCGGGATTGCCGGTGCTCTTTATCGAGCGCAAACTGCTCGATACCTTCTCGGTGGACGAGGCGACGTACGGATTGCATGCCATGGAGCATGCGATCGGGCAGCATTATCTGATCGGGGATCCGTCGCATCTGGTTTCCTTCGAAGCCGATGCGGCGCGGATCACCGGCGGCGCCGAGGATCGCCGGGTCATTCCCCATGCCAATCATCCACTCTACGATCCACCCAGCAAACCGGAGTTCGAGGCGATCTATGCCGCGTCGAACAGCCGCGAACGTTGCTCCTGCATCGCGGCGCTGGCCGAGGGCGCGACGACCCTGGACGATATCGAACGTGCATTGACCGACACCACCGCACCGATCAGCCGCGCGGCGGCGAATGGATTCATGACCTTCGGCGCAATGGTGGCCGAACTCTCCTTGCCGCCGACGGTGCGCTTTGCCGCCGGTCCCCCGCATGCGCGGCCATTCGTGCAGGTCGCGGCGCCGGCCGGGGGCGAGCAGGCGGGAACCGCAGCGGCGCATCCCGCGGTCTGATTTCGGACCGGGAGCGGGCGCGCGTCGATTTGGGACACAATGCCGGTATCAAAATATGACGGTTATCGGCAATTTGCCGGATGCGGGGGAGTCGGAACGATGCCAAAGAATGATTACGAGTTCCTGGACGACCGGTTCGGGGCGTGTGTCAATCCCAATGCCGGGGTCGAGAAGCTCTTCACCGGATGCCGCTGGGCCGAGGGACCGGCTTACTTTCCGGCGGGCCGTTATCTCGTCTGGAGTGATATCCCGAACGACCGGATGTTGCGGTGGGATGAAACCGACGATCGGGTGAGCGTGTTCCGGCAGCCGGCGGGATATACCAACGGACACACGATCGACCGGCAGGGGCGGCTGGTCTCCTGCGAACATGGCGCCCGGCGAATTTCGCGGACCGAATTCGATGGTTCGGTTACGACGATCGCCGATTCGTGGAATGGCAAACGGCTGAACAGTCCGAACGATGTGGTGGTGAAATCGGACGGTTCCATTTGGTTCACCGATCCGACCTATGGCATCGATTCGGATCTGGAGGGTTTCCAGGCCGAAAGCGAGATCGGCGCCAGCAATGTCTACCGGGTCGATCCGGAAACCGGTGCGGTCACGATGGTGACCGATGCGCTCGTGCGGCCCAACGGTTTGGCGTTTTCGCCCGACGAGCAGTTTCTGTATGTTTCCGACACGGGCGCGTCGCATGTGAAAGGGCACCCCGCCCAGATGCGCGTTTTCGAGGTGGTCGATGGCGTGGCGTTGCGGGGCGGTGGGGAATTCGCGGTTTGCACCAATGGGTTTTTCGACGGATTCCGGCTCGACACGACTGGCCGGATCTGGACGAGCGCGGCCGATGGTGTGCATGTCTACGACCCCGATGGCACATTGCTCGGCAAGGTGCTGGTGCCGGAAGTGGTGGCCAATGTCGAGTTCGGCGGTCTCAAACGTAATCGCCTGTTCATGTGCGGTACGACTTCGCTCTATTCGGTGTTTCTGCCGGTGAACGGGGTGAAGCGGGTTTAG
>JBIQLF010000077.1:11500-14827 GCA_044464585.1 Thermomicrobia bacterium | reverse complement strand
CCCCGAACAGGCAAACACACCCACCCGCCGCTATCAGCGCGGCCGCGGCCCAGATCGTCGGACGGATACCGATCGTGGATCCGGACCAACCGGCAAGCAGCGAACCCAGGATTACCCCGCCAACATCGAGCACCCGAAACGATCCATTGATTCGCCCGAGCCAGGCATCCGGGGTCAGCGTCTGGCGCAAGGTTGTGCTGTGGATGGCAAAGATCGTTTGCGCCGGATCGCCCAGCAATTGGGGAACGAGCAGGAACCCAGCCGCAATCCATCCGGCATGACGCGCGAACGGAAGCAGCGCCTCGGCGGCAGCGGCTATGAGAAGCAGGATCGCCAGCGTGTGCAGCCGCCGGGCGCGTCCATAGAGCCGGTTCGAGACCAGCGCGCCCAGCAGCGACGCGATCCCGCCCGCGGCAAAGATCATCCCCAAGAGCCCGGTCTCGAATCCCAACGTATCGACCACGAACAGGAAATAGACAGTCCCCGTCATGCCGGTCGCAACGCTCAGCAACACGGTCGCCGCAGCGAGCACTCGCAGGGTACGGTCTTTTCGTAGGTAGCCCAACCCATCGATCGCATCCGCCAGCAGGCCGGTCTCGACCGACTCATCATGGTCGATCGTTTCCGGCGCCGAGATTCGGCGGATGGCCAATGCCGACCCAAGAAACGTCACCGCGTCGACCAGGATGGCAAACGGCGCGGTGAAGAGCTGCACCAGCCAGCCTCCGATCGAAAACGATCCGAATTCCGCCACCGATTCGGTGGCGGTGAGCGTGCTGTTGCCAGCGATCAGGCGGTCGCGTCCGACCAGACCAGGCAGATGACTCTGATAGGCGATATCGAAGAGCATCGAAAGGATGCTCATCACGCCGGAAACCACCAGCAGCTGCCAGAGGCTCAGCACATCCAGCAGCGCCAGCGCCGGCACGATCAGCAACACCAGCGCGCGCCCAAGATCGGCGCCGACCATGATCGGACGCCGGGGGTGCCGGTCGATCCATGCGCCCGCGATCGCTCCCACCAGAAATCCCGGCAGCAGCGCGGCGATTCCGAGCGCGGCCATATCGAGCGGGGTGGCATCGAGCTCGAGCACCGCCAGAAAAGGAATGGCGATCCGACTGATCAGCGACCCGAACGTGGAAACGCCCTGCCCGAACCAGAGTTTCTGAAAATCCGGATCGCGACGAACCGATACCGAAGGGTCCATTCAGCACCTTCATACACGTCCATGTCCACGGCCGGCCGAAATCATATCGTCTGGCCAACCACGGACCTCCCCGGGGAAAAACCAGGCGCGATTCAGCGCTCAGCGAGGCCCGCGGGTTCTCGGGTAAGATGCGCGTTGCGCATACAGACGAGACCGATACCGGGAATATCGTGCATACCCGGTTCGGTCCCGGTGCGTGTTCGCGAGTGGTGTGGCGCGAGAGTTCGCGCTGAGCGAGCTCATCGCAGCAAAGGAGTCTCGACGTGAATCGACAAACCTCGACGATCCCACGGACGGGTGTCATCGACGACCTGAACGGGCGGAGCGTATCTCGCCGGACCGTGATGGGAGCGGCCGCGGCCGGCGCGGCCGCCACGCTCCTGGGCGGAGCGGCGAACGCACAGGATGCCCCGTCGACCCCGGTCGCCACCAGCGGTCGCTCGGACCGGCCCAATATCGTTGCGATCATGGCCGATGACATCGGCTATTGGAATATCTCTGCCTATAACCAGGGGATGATGGGATACCAAACCCCCAATATCGACCGGATCGCCAACGAAGGCATGCGGTTCACCGACGCCTACGGCCAGCAATCCTGCACCGCTGGGCGCGCCGCCTTCATCACCGGTCAGAACCCGTACCGCACCGGGCTGCTCCGTATCGGTCTCCCCGGCCAGAATCAGGGGCTGAACGCCGAAGACCCGACCATTGCCGAATTGCTGAAACCGCTCGGGTATGCCACCGGGCAATACGGCAAGAACCATCTTGGGGATCTCAATAAATTCCTGCCGACCGTGCATGGCTTCGATGAGTTCTTCGGGAATCTCTATCATCTCAATGCCGAAGAAGAACCAGAAAATCCTGACTACCCCCAGGACCCGCGTTTCGCCGCCAAGTTCGGACCCAGGGGCGTCATCCGCTCATTCGCGTCCGATGTCGATGATCCCACCGTGGACGAGCGGTTCGGACCGATCGGCAAGCAGGTCATCGAAGACACCGGTCCGCTGACCAAAAAGCGGATGGAAACGATCGATGACGAGATCACCGATGGCGCGCTCGACTACATCGAACGCCAGGTGGAGGCAAACACCCCGTTCTTCCTCTGGTACAACCCGACCCGGATGCATATCTTCACCCATCTCAAACCCGAATCGGAGGGGGTCACCGGTCTCGGAGTCTATGCCGATGGGATGGTCGAGCACGATGCGCATGTCGGGCAGATTCTCGGCAAGCTCGACGAGCTTGGGATCGCCGATAACACCATCGTCATCTACATGACCGACAACGGCGCTCAATTCTTCTCCTGGCCCGATGGTGGCACCACGCCATTCCGCAGCGAAAAGAACAGCATCTGGGAGGGCGGATATCGCATTCCGATGATGGTCCGCTGGCCGGGGCAGATCGAGGCCGGGCGCGTCTCCAATGGCATCTTCTCACTGCAGGACTGGCTCCCGACGCTTCTCGCCGCCGCCGGAGAGCCGGGTATCGTCGACGAGTTGCTGGCCGGTCACGCTGCTGGCGAAAAGACCTTCAAGGTCCATATCGATGGGTTCGATCAGCTCGCCCACCTGACCGAGGGGATCGATTCTGCCCGGCCCGCCTTCTTCTACTTCAACGATCAGGGCGCGCTGGTGGCCGCCCGAGTCGACCGCTGGAAGCTGCTGTTCATGGATCAGGAAGCGAACGGTCTGGATGTCTGGTTCGAGAACCCGGACGAGCTCAAAGCTCCCAGACTCGTCGATCTGCGGACCGACCCCTTCGAACGCGCCATGGAAGAGAGCGGCAACTACGACATCTGGCTGGTGCAGCATATCTTCATAGCGCAGCCGATCATGATGCTGGTTCGCGAATTCCTCGGAACCTTCGAGGAGTTCCCGCCGCGCGATGCGGCCGAACCACCAAGCGTCTAGCGCGGCGGCGAAACGGCCTGCCGGCGGGCTCGAAGCTCCGTGACCTCGGAGCACTCGCCGCGGCGAGGAGATCCTTCGGCTGCGCTCAGGATGACGGGGGTGCGGCGAGGAGATCCTTCGGCTGCGCTCAGGATGACGGGGTTGGCGAACGGGCACGTCTGGTACGAAACGCGCCCGTTCGAATGGCAGTAGGGTTGCCGGTCGGAGTCC
>JBIQLF010000077.1:0-11400 GCA_044464585.1 Thermomicrobia bacterium | reverse complement strand
CGTCTGGTACGAAACGCGCCCGTTCGAATGGCAGTAGGGTTGCCGGTCGGAGTCCCATATCATCAGCCGGGGTTCCCTCTCCGCCCGGCGTCCGTGCGCACCGGGGAGTGTTCCAGCGAGCTGCGGAAGCGTCGACCGGCGGTCGCGGGTGCTGGACCTCCGCGTCCTGGGCGACGCTCGGAAGGCCGCGCGGCGATAACAGCCGAGCCTGCATGGGGCAAGCACTTTGCAATCCGCACTTCCCCAAGATTTCAACCTTGGGGAAGTGCGAGCTCCCATGCAGACCGCGCTCTGACCGCCGATCGAGATCGACTGGAACGCCCGAACGACGGGCGTTCCAATTCCGCGATAATCAACCGGCCAGCGCCAATGCCCGCGCCCGGGCAAGAAGCGCGATGCTTTCGCTATTCAGGGGTTCGATATTCGCGATGACGTGATCGACCCCGGCCAGCCGGTACGCGCGTAACCCCTCACCGATCTGCTCGACCGTGCCGGATAGCACCTTCTTCGGATCGAGCGCGTCCTCGGGCGGGCCAAGCAGCTCGTCGAAGCGGATCACGACCCCAGCCGTGAAGGTGATTTCGCCGCAGTCGCGACCGAGCGCCGCGCATGCTTGCTGCAAATGCGTCCGATCGGGTTCGATTCCTGCCGCATCTCCCCACCAACAGGTGTTGTACGCATCGGCCCACTGCGCGACCAACCCCATCATCCGCGGTCGCTTTCCCGCAATCAGCAGGGGGATTCGCCGGGTGGGCTTGGGCGCCATCAGACAATTCGGGGCCGCAACATATTCGCCGGTGAAATCGACCGCTCCCTCCCGCACCAGGGGCGCGATGATCTTCACCGCTTCCTCGAACTGATCGACCTTGTGGGAGAAATCGAGCCCGAATGCCTCGAACTCGGCCGGATGCCACCCGGCCCCGATACCCAGGATCAACCGGTGGTTGCTCACTTCATCGAGCGTCACCGCCATCTTGGCGGTCACGGCCGGATTCCGGAACGCGGTGCAGAGCACCAGCGTGCCCAGCTCGATCCGCTCGGTCGCCTCCGCCAACGCCGAACCGATCGTCCATCCTTCCCAGACACCCTGTGGTTCTTTTCCTTCGAAGTGATAGAGCAGATGATCGTAGACCCAGATCGAATCGAGCCCGGCCGCCTCCGCGGTGCGCGCATTTGCGCGGATAGTGGCATAGGGCAGCGGCGCGCCCAGCGTCTCGTCCTCGCCAAGCGGCAGAATCAATCCGATTTTCACTCGGTTCCTCCTATCGGCATGCGCTCATGCATTGCGGTCTGTGATTGGGAGCGAACGGCCCTTTGGTATCCTACTCCGGCAGTCCAATGGAGCCCTGCGGACTCGATCGCGGATATTCCAATAGAAAGGCTCGTGGATGAGCGAACGCGTCCCTGTGCTCGAAGCACGGGGGATATCCAAATCGTTTGGCGCGGTGCATGCGCTCGTCGATGCCAGCATCCAGATCTTCCCCGGTGAGATCGTGGCGTTGATCGGCGATAACGGCGCGGGCAAGAGCACGCTGATCAACTGCCTGACCGGCGTATTTCCGCCCGACTCGGGCCAGATCTTTTTCGAGGGAAATCCCGTCCAGCTCCATTCCCCACAGGACGCTCGCAATCTCGGGATCGAAACGGTCTATCAGGATTTGGCAGTCGCGCCGCATCTCGATTCCGCTGCCAATATCTATCTCGGTCGCGAGACCATGAAATCCGGCTTGCTCGGCAAACTCGGCTTCCTCGACAAGACGTCGATGATGGAAGAAACCGAAGCCGAGCTGAAACGCCTGCGCGTGCGCATTCCCGATCCGCGCCGGCGGGTGTTCACCCTCTCCGGTGGACAGCGCCAGAGTGTGGCGGTGGCGCGTTCGGTCAAATGGGCCAGCAAGGTTGTGATCATGGACGAACCGACTGCCGCGCTGGGGGTCGCGCAATCGCAGATGGTGCTCGATCTGACTCGCGAAGTGCGCAACTCCGGTATTCCGGTCGTCTTCATCAGCCACAACATGCCGCATGTGTTCGAGGTCGCCGACCGAATCGTGGTCCTGCGCCTCGGAACGGTCGTCACCGAGCTCGACCCGAAGACCGATTCGATCGATCAGGCCGTTTCGTGGATGACCGGTTCGACCACCGCATCCTCGATCAAGGGAAGCAAGGCAGCGTAGATGCAGGATCTCGAACAGATTCAGGACCCCATACCCGAACCACTTCCCGAGCGCTCCTTCCGGGAGCAATTCCAGGAGCGGTTTGATTTCGCCTGGACCTACATCCTGTTGGTGTTGGTCGCCTTGATCGTGATCTTCACGATCTGGCACGGCACCAAGTTCTTCGACCGCATCAACTTCCGCAATATCGCGCTCGACTCGTCCCAGCTCATGTTGCTGGCGGTCGGTATGACCTTCGTCATCATCACCGCGGGCATCGATCTCTCCTGCAGCGCGGTGCTGGTCTTTTCCGCCGTGGTCGGCGCCAAGGTGATGTCGAGCCTCTCCGGCAGTCCGGAGCAAGTACGGCTCTACCAGTTTCCCAACCAGAATATCGGCATCCCGGTAGGATTGGCCGCGGCTCTCTTGTGCGGACTGCTCTGGGGCATTCTCAACGGTCTCTTCATCACCAAGCTGCGCCTGCCACCCTTCATCGTCACCCTCGGTACGCTCGGCATGGCACTCGGGTTGGGCCAGATCATCTCCGGCGGTCAGACGGTCCCCTATGTTCCCTACGATGTGCAAACCTGGATCGGCGCCCGCCGGTTCTTCGGTTGGCTGCCCCTACTCGTCGTCATCACCACTATCGTGGTCATTCTGGCCATGATCCTGCTGAGCATGACCAGATTCGGCCGGTACACTTTCGCTATCGGTTCGAACCAGGCAGCGGCCCGGCGCGCCGGGATCAATGTCGACCGGCATCTGATCAAGGTCTACGCGCTCAGCGGCACCATGGCCGGTATGGCCGGGGCATTCGAGGTCGCCCGGTTTGCCACCGCATCGACCGCCGCCCACTCGGCCGACAATCTGAATGCGGTTTCCGCGGTCGTCATCGGCGGTACCAGTCTCTTCGGCGGAATCGGATCGATGGTCGGATCGGTGATCGGCACCTTCATTCCGACCGTCCTGCGCAACGGATTGATCATCGGCGGAATCAACCCCTTCTGGCAGCAGGTCGCGATCGGCGCGATCCTGATCGCCGCGGTCTATTTCGACCAGCGGCGCCGCAAGGCTTCGGAACGCATGTAAACTTTCCAGCCAGGAGATGTGCTACTACACTAAGTAAGCTCGTGGCGCCCGTTGCCACGGGAATCAGGTTCCGGACGAAAGGGGTTCCAATGACCAAGCGGTCGGACATGTGTTTCAAGGTCAATCGGCGCGATTTGCTCAAGGCCGGTGCGGCAACCGCCGCCTTCACAGCCGTGGGTCTCAATTACACCCCGATCGGGGCGCAGGAAAAGAAGAAGATCACCCTCATCCAGGGAATCCAGAACGATCAGTTCTATATCTCCATGGCCTGCGGCGCACAGGCAGCCGCGGATGAGCGCGGTATCGAGCTCAATGTCCAGGCGGGCGAGAAGTGGGACGCCTCGATCCAGACCACGCTTCTGAACGCGGTCGTCCAGTCGAAGCCAGACGCCATCCTGATCGCCCCCAACGACCGGGTGGCCATGATCTCCCCGCTGCGCGACGCCAAGGATGCGGGTATCGCCATCTTCACGGTCGACACCTTCATCGAGGATGACAGCATCGCGATCGCCAATATCGCCTCGGACAATGTTCTCGGCGGCACCATGGCGGCGGACGAGCTGGCCACGCTGATCGGCGAAACGGGTTCGGTTTACGTCCAGAACACGATCGCCGGGATCTCGACCACCGACCAGCGCCAGCAGGGCTTCGAAGAACAGATCAAGACGTATCCCGATATCACCTATCTCGGCAACGACTATAACAACGACGATCCGACCACGGCCGCATCGCAAACCAGCGCCAAACTGCAGGCGAATCCCGACCTGGCCGGCATCTTCGGCACCAACCTGTTCAGCGCCCAGGGCGCGGCCGCGGCGGTCAAGGACGCGGGTAAGACCGGCGTGATCAAGATCGTCGGATTCGATGCCGGACCGCAGCAGGTCGCCGATCTCGAAAACGGTGTGGTCGATGCGCTCATTGCCCAGCATCCCTATGACATCGGCTACGACGCGGTGAACCTGGCCGCCGATTATCTGCTCGACGGCAAGGAGCCAGCCGAGAAGGTCGTCACCACCGGGTACACCGTCGTGACCCGCGACAACATCGACGATCCGGACGTCGCCCGCTATCTCTACGTGTCCGACTGCTCGGAGATCCCGGCGGCCGGAAGCCCCGAGGCGGCTGGTGACGAGGCGGAGGCAACTCCGGCCGGCTGATCGATTCGGCTCGACTACTGATCTGCACGAGGCGGGTTCTTGCAAGCCCGCCTCGTTGCATACTCGATCGGTTAGAATCTGGCAGAGTCGAACGCGGTCCGTTGCCGCTGCGCCCAATCGCCGTGTTGGGTGGGGATCGAAACGAGGGAGTGCATGGGGATTCTTAGCCGCCAGAAGATCAATCCGGGTCAGCCATGGTGGACCCAGAACCTGAAAAAGCCGGTCCCCAAACGGGTCGACGGCTGGCGGTTCGCGATCAAAGGCTCCCCCCGGCATTACGAGGACGTGCTCCGCATCATCGAAGCCGATCCCAAGGCAACGGTCTATTTCAGCGAGGCGCTGACCTATGAGCGCGGTGCGGGTGTGGCGCTCTGGCGGATCAACGCGGAAAGCTTCGCCTGGTTGCCGAAGCTCTACAACTGGTGGGCCGAAGCAGAGCGGATCGAGCCGGTAATCTCGACCTTCCATCTCTATCTCCCCTCGAATCCCAAATATCCGGCGGTCGATTTGCGGGCCACCAGCCCGCTCGAGCTCGAGCGGTACATCAAGGCGTATGCGCCCCAATCCGAGGCCGAGGTCAAAGCCCAGTCGCGCCGCATCTGACGCGTCGCCTCCCTCCTCCCTCCCCAGAAAACGAACAACCGCCCCGGCTTTCCCCGGGGCGGTTGTTTCACGATGGTTTGGCGCGTGGTGCGACCTGGTTCGGTCGGTTGCCTCAATCAGCAGCGGCTTTGGATTCAGTCCGCATAACGGTTCCAATCTCGACGACTGGGAGTCGCTCAGGGTGTACCTTCCAGCAATCGGCTACTGACTCGGTTGCCTGGCAAAAGACCGCTTCCTCGGTTCCGTGAATCGCCCAACCAATATTGCAGCGCCACGCTGGCTGGTCTGGAGCGATCGGATTGAAGCGGCTTCTGGCAAGCATGGGGCAGCCAAACTGACCCGGGTCTTCCACCGGCTCTTCGACAACGAAGAGCCCGCGCCGGCCGCGGCTCATAGTTGACACCTTCCCGTGTCCGTGCGCTTCCACGCACCGGCTGGGCAACCAGATCGTCGAGATTTCGCGAAAAATCGGACATATCGTGGGGCGCTCTCGAATGGCGAAACGTGCCAGACCGTAGCGCTTCGTAGCATCAGCCAGTGCAGGAAGATGGGCTCTGCACGCCAGATTCAGCCCATCGGAATCCAGTATACACAACGGATTCACGGATTCTTCAGGAGCGGCCATCTTGCGCAGGCGCCGGGCGATGGATCACGCCGGACCGCCACCGTCATCCCGGCCGCCAGCCCGGCGAACGACCCGGCCGGTCCGGCGGGCGACCCGCACGGCGCCGCCAGCCACTCGCTTGCCCCCGGCCTTCACGAGATAGAGCGAGGTATCGCGCACCGTGCGCAAATCCTCGGAAAAATCATCTTCGCGCAACCCGGCACGCTCCAGATGCTCCTGTCGCACGGCGGCGGGCGCCTGGGCGAGCGCAAAACGTATTCCCAGCAGGGCGACCAGCAGATCGTCGAGCTGCCCGAGCACGGGTATGAATCCGGGAATCAAATCGATTGGAGAAATCACATAGGCCGCGCCCACGACCAGCGCGGTGCGCGCCTGGGGAGGAACCCGATCGTCACGCAGCATATTGGTCGCCAGCCGCCCATAGCGCGGCAAGCGTCGGACGCTCGCCATGAACCGCGCCATGATCAGCTCGCGTTCGGTCTGGCTATATTCTGGTTCGCCGCTGGTGGCGTCGTCGTGCTCGTTCATGGTCTCGCCTCGATCAGGCAGCGGCCGAAGGAATGGAGGGTGCGTCCTGTTGCGCGGTGGGGAATGGCCCCTGCGCCTGATCGATCCATTGTTTCATGATCGCGCACAGATGCGCAGCTCCCACGATCGGTTCCGTGCCCGCGTCGTAGATTGCCGGATGCAGGATGAAGGGCCGTTGCTGGGGACCGCCCAGTCCACCATGGTTCCCCACCAGTTCTTCGAACGCAGCCACCTCTTCGGTTTCCGGATCGAACATGCTATTCACATAGATATCGGGCGCGTTGTCGAACGCATTCGCGCGGCGCAGGTGCTCGGCGGCAAAGGGACCAAAGTTCGCCAGTGGATTGACACCGACGAACGTGTCGCTGCTCAGATAATAGACTCCTCCCGCCCCGAACACGACCCCGCCATCGACACTCGAATTCGCCAGCACGAACCCGATACCGGGATGGGTCATCAGCCCGGGGATCAGGCTGGGATAGAGCTGAGACATCTCCTCGACTGTCAGACGATGTGAAAAACGCGGAAAGGAGATCAACCCCAGATTTCCTGATGCGAGCACCACCACATCGGTCGTACCCGTTTTCGCATGTGTTTCGACCGCGGAATCGATCTTTCGATATCCTCCGACGTAGATACCGCCATCTTCCGACTTGCGCTCGAGCATGCGCCCAGCCAGCGCCGAGGTGCGCCGGTCCGATCTGACCGCTTGCGTCAGCGTCATGCTGATATTGCCGAGTGCTTCCTGAGAATCGAGAATGGCGGTCACATTGACATCGCCGCCGATCAGCTCTTCGACCAGATCGTCCAGCGTCTTGCCGAATCGTTGCTTGAAGGTCCACCCCTGGCTCTGGCCGTGGTCGCTCAACAAAAAGAGATGCACCGGGCGCGGCGCCGTGGCCGAAGCGCGTTCCAGCCCGGCCAGCATCTGATCCATCACGCGCAGAATCTTCATCCCATCGGTGCTCCGAATATTGGAATGATGGGCAATTTCGTCATAGCTGAAGAAGGTGTAATAGGCCGAGGGAATACCCCGCTGAATGTCGGCGGTCGCCACGAACCGGCCGCCTTCGAGCATCACCGTCGAGGTCGTCGCCCGGGTCAGCACATATTTGAGACGACGGGGTCCGCGCGGCGCTTCCTGCCTGCGGCGCTGCTGCCAACTCTGGATGACTTCCCGCCCGCAGTCGGCAATGAAGAGACCGAATGTGCGCGGCAGCAGATAGGGATTGGCCAGATAGGCGAGATACGATGCGTTCTTGCCCAGCTTCGAGGTCGCCACCTTGCTGAAGGTCGCCATGGCATCGGGCGCATCGCCGGAAAAGACATTGAACCGGCTGCCGCCATCGTGCATCAGCAGACCCTGTCCGGAAGACAATTCCTCCTCCAGCGCGGCGGCGGTACGCATCGAGCTGGAAACCATCAGTTCGCCCCGCGGTTTATCCCACCAGCGGAACGCCGGAATATTGTGATTGTTTCCGAGCAGGATCCCCGCCTGACTGGCCGAGGTTTGCGACGAGAGATCCGGTTCCCATCCGGTCAATACGTGCTGGCCGGTGTCCATCCACCGTTTCACCGTGGGCATATAGCCCTCTCGGACCGCGCGCTGCAATGCATCGATCGAGAGCCCATCGAATTCGACGAAGAGCAAGGCTGGTTTATCGGAAACGATCTTGATCTTGTCGTAGCTCCGGCGAAGCTGGTCGGTGACGAAACGGTCGTATCCAACCTCGTCGTTGAGCGAGAAGATCGCCGCGATCACGGTGCCGAAAAAGGTCACGCTCAACGAGACCCACAGCGCTGCCCACCATCCCTCGATACGGACCCCGCCGATGCCGATGAGATCGAGCAGCCGTGGCGAGATCAACACGAAAAGCGCGGAAAAAGCGAAGGCCAGGAGCGGAAAAACGATCGGATGAATCAACCGGGCAAATCGATAGGCGATGGCGAGCGCCAGCCCCGGCACGATCGCCATCATCAGCGCCATGCCGATGAGTCCCCACCAGGTATCGAACGAAAAATTCTCGAATACCCGATCGAGCAGCGCCAAACCGGCGATGTTGATGATGATGGAACCGGCGGTATATTGAAGCGCGCGTCCGATCATCGGTTCTCCTGGTCACGATGTCTGTAGAGCGGCTGGCACATCACCTCGCCGCGGCGATCGACACTCCGGAACCGGCTGGTTGGCATCGCCATATGTCTCGAAACGTTCGATCGATGCTCACGATACTGGATTTGCCCCATTCACGATTCGTGCGCCATGATGGACCATCATCCCGTGCGCGCGTCATTTCACCAAATCGAACGGAATCGGATGCATCATGCATATTCGGGCAGGGCTCGAGTCATGCGCCGGTTCGGTATCAATACCGCTGCGACAGCGATGGCCATCAGGACGGGAAAGGTGACGAAGGGCGCGCCATCGCCAAATGCGTCGGCGATGAACCCTGCTCCGATCGGACCGATGACGAGTCCCAAATCGCTCGATTGCCGCAACGATCCCACCGCCTTCGCCCCGGCGCCCCCGCGCTGCAAAACGACATCCCCCACCGCATTGACCGACCCGATCATCCCTGTTCCATAGAGCACCAGCGGCAACGTCAGCCACCAAACCGACGGTGCCAGCAGGATCCCAACGGTTCCCAGCACGGCCAGAATCGCCGCGCCGGTCAAGGTGCGCTCCGCCCCGAATCGCCGAATTGCGCGGCCCACCGGTACCGCGGCAGCCAGATGCATGACCGTGATGACCAGCAGCAAATTGGCCGTCACCTCGGGACTGGCCGCGAAGGTTCGCTGAGCATACAGCGGCAGGATCACCCAAATCGAGTAACTGCAAAAGACGAGGAAGTTGACCGCCAGTGGCGCCAGATACGATCGCAACGGCACGGCGGCGCTCGCGACCGGGGCGGCCCCGCTGTCCTGGCGACGGGAACGACCGGCCAGGCGAGCGCCGGTCATGGGCAATGCGACCAGAACCATCCCCAGAACGGCGGAAAGCAGGAAGATAGAGCGCCAGCCGAAGGCGCCGGTGAGCACGCCACTGCTCTGCAAACCCAACACACTGCCAATGGTCGATGCGATGCCATAGATCGTCATCGCCGAACCCCGCCCTGGGCGCGCATACAGAATCGAGCGCAGCCCGGCATTCACCAGCAACGCAATCCCGATCCCCTGCAACACCCGCCCGGCATAGAGCACGGCGATGACCGGCGCGAGAATATTGGTAAGCGCGCCGGCAACCAGAACAAGCGCCCCAAGCGACGCGGTTCGTGGTGAACCCTGGGTCTCCAGCAACCGGGCCGCCGGAATATTCCCCAGCAGTCGCCCAATGAAGAGAAACGAAACGATGAGTCCGGCGCCTTTGACCGAAAGTCCGAAATCCTCGGTGATCGCCGGGAGTGCCGGCGAGGTGAGGTCGACCGACCAGATCGTGCAAGCGACGAGCAGCAGCGCGAATCCGATCGAAATAACGGGCCGGACCGAACGTGCAGAGTCGGCTGCCGCCAGCTCCGTCTCGTCGTGTTGGTCCTCGATCAGGCTGCCTCTTCGCACCACGGACCGCCCTCGCGCTCCTCGATCCCGCCCAGATGCGGACCCGCTGGCGCGTATTCTTTCATCATGGCAGAGTCGACCACGTACCCACATCCAGAATCACAACGGGGACGCACCGCCGGAACCGGATTTCTGGTGGCCACGATGCTGCGCGATCCGCTCTACGACATCATCCCGCTGGCGCGGGAAGAATTACGGCTGATCGATACTCAGGCGTTTCTCCGTCTGGAACGGATTCAGCAGCTCGGGTTCGTCTCTCGCGTCTGGCCGGGCGCGCGGCATACTCGGTTCGAGCATTCGATCGGGGTATTTCATCTCGCGCGGCAAGCCGTGCAGCATCTGCGCGCACACCCCGGCGCTGCCTGGATCACCGCCGAAGATGCCCGCACGATCTGCGCGGCCGCCCTGCTGCACGATATCGGTCACTATCCGTTTTCCCATGCGATCGAAGAACTGGGCGATCCGGTCGTCTCCCATGAGCGGGTCGGGTATGAGATCGTCCTCGGCCCAGAAATCGCCCCGATTCTGCGCACCGGCTGGGAGGTCTCTCCCGAACGGGTCGCGGCCATCATCGACCCGGCCGGGCAGCAGCTTCCCGAGGCGGATCGCGTGCTGCGCGGCCTCCTCTCCGGCCCGCTCGATGTCGACAAGCTCGACTATCTCCCCCGTGACGCGCGCGCCTGTAGTGTGCCGTATGGCGGGGTGGATACCAGCCGGTTGATCGCCTCGCTCATCCTCGCCACCCCGCCGGCCGAATCCGCTCCGCGCATTGCCGTCGATGCCAAGGGAGTGAGCCCCCTGCATTCGCTCATCAACGCGCGCCAGGAGATGTTCGACAATGTCTATTGGCATCACACCAACCGCGCTTGCATGGCCATGCTCCTGCGGGCGGTTCAGGATGCGATCCTGACCGATGCCATCACTGCCGGGGAGCTGACCGGCAACGACGACGCCTCGTTGCTGGCGCTCATGCACCGGTTCCGCATGCCCGAAACGACCCGGCGGCTGGCGAACGCCCTGCAACGCCGGGAGCTTCACAAGCGCGCGGTCGAAATCAGCGCGCGGGCATCCGATCTCTATCCCCGGCTGGGCGCGCTGTTTCACGAACCCGCCCAACGCCGGCAGGTCGAGCTCGGCATGACCCGGCGACTGGAGACGATCCTCGGCGAGCCCTTGCCAGACGAAACGATCCTGATCGACATTCCCAAACCCGAACGCTGGCGCACGGACGTCTGGATCCGGTTCGAGCGCCCACCGGTGGGGTTTCAGCAGCTCATGCCCTGGCGGGATGTGGTGGGGCTCGGCGACGAGGATTTCAAGCGATTCGAAGAACACCGGCGTCTGATCCGGATCATCGCCGCGGCGCCCTATCGGGGGGCAGTCGAGCGGCATTGGGAAACGCTGCTGTTGCCCGAGCTCGGTGGTGTTTTGTAGCTGGACGGGCTGCTGCCCGGCCCAGACTGGTACACTGCGCCCGTGAACGCGCAGGAACCCGCTGAAGTCGTCGAAGTCATCGAAGCCGACGTGGTCCCGGTCGATTCCGGGATCGAGCCGGAGGACGCCGCACCAGCCGACCCACCGGATGAACCCTCGAATCCGGACGCCTGGTTGCAATGGGCGCTCGTCATCGGCCTGCTGGCGCTCTTCCTCATCTGCACCCTGCTGATCCTGATCGCCTGGAACGATCGGT
>JBIQLF010000076.1:13485-15026 GCA_044464585.1 Thermomicrobia bacterium | reverse complement strand
CAGGACTCAAGCTCGCACCCGCTGACTCAGAATCATCGCGCTCAACGCCAGCCCCCACGAGACCACGAAGCAAACGAGATAGCCGGTCACCCCGGCGCCGCGTCCTTCCAGCGCCGCGAACGCGGTTCCCGTCAGCGCCAGCACCACCGCCACCATCAACGCCTCGGCCACCTGCAGCGCCGAGCTGTTCTTCCCTTGTTCGGCGGGCGGGGAGAGCTGCAGCGTCAGCAAAGACAGCGACGAATAGATGAGCCCCATCCCCATTCCCGAGAAGCCCCAACCGAACACCCCGACCAATACCGGCGTCGCATGCCAGACCAGCAACATGACGCTGCCGATGCCAATACAGAGCGAGATCGCTCCCACCCGCACGAACTGTGCCGGTTCCACATCGGCATCGAATCGTTTGCGCGCCCATGACCCGACGAACCACGTCACCCCGCCGATGGTCAGGATCGAACCGGCCATCGCCGGCGAAAAATCGCGTTCCCGTTGCAACAAGAGCGGTAGATAGATTTCCGCGCCCGCGAAGCCGGCGCCCACCAAACCGCGCAAGATGAACACGGTGGGCAGTCCCCGGTGCGCGCGGAAGGTGCCCGGCGGCAGCAACCGCGGGCTGCTCGTGACCAGGCCGGCAACCGCCGCGCCGATCAGCGCGATCCCGAGCGCATCCCGTCGTTCGCCCCCATAGTGCAATGCCGCCGCGCCGGCCGCCGCCAGAATCGACCAACCGATCTTGACGATCGCGCCGCGCTTGTCCCACTGCTCGTTGGGATCGTGCTCCACCGGTGCCAGCATTCGCAAGGCCGGCCGCACCAGAAACGTTGCCGGGATTGCCAGCACCGGCATACTCAAAAACACCCAGCGCCAGTCGAAATACTGCACGGTCAATCCGGCGATGGTCGGCCCGACGATCGACGGCACCACCCAGGCCGCCGAAATCGCCACGAACACCCCCGGCCGCAACGATTCTGGATAGGCTCGCCCGATCACCACATAGATCGCCACCAGCAGCAACCCGGAGCCGAGTCCGTGCACCGAGCGTCCCAGCACCACCAGCTCCATCCGCGGCGCGAACCCGACCAGCAGCATTCCGGCGATGAACAGACTGACCCCCGCCCGCAACGGTCCCGCCGGACCGCGCCGGTCGCACCAGATACCGGCGGTCACCATGCCAATGACCCCGGTCGCCATCGGCGCGGCGAACGCCATGGCGTAGAGCGACAATCCGTGCAATGCCTTGGCCACGGTCGGCATCGCGGTGGTGACGGCCAATGCTTGATAGGCCTGCAGCACCACCAGCGACACCATACCGATGGTGATCGCCCGGAACTGGCGGGCATCCGCTGGTTCGGCCGGGGCGGGATGGTGCACATCTTGGTCGGTCGAGTCGAGCGTGACGGTGTCGGACACGGGCAGCGTTGGACCTCATCGGATCAGAAAACGGACGCCTCATTGGGGGCGTGGAGTCGGGTCATCGTACAGCCTCTGGACGTCATTCCGGAGTCGGCCGCTCGTTTCCGCGATCCTGCACGCCAAAA
>JBIQLF010000076.1:11909-13385 GCA_044464585.1 Thermomicrobia bacterium | reverse complement strand
CCGGACGTTCGAAGAGCGCCTCGAACTGGTTTTCGCCGTCCACGACGACAAGATCGGCGGAGCATCCCGGTTCGAGCCCATACGATTGCGCGCCGATCACTTGCGCGCCGCCGGAGGTGGCGATCTCGAGCGCCAGACGCAGATCGTCGTCGCGGCGGAATCCATTGCGATATGCCAGCAGGAAGGCGCGCAACAGCATATCCGGCATATTCAACGGTCCCCAGGCATCGCGGATGCCGTCGTTCCCGGTGCACATCCGCACCCCGGCATCGCGCAGTCGCTTCACCGGTGGCGGCACCCGTGGACCGCTCGGACCATGGCTCATGATGGCGATATCGTTTTCCAGCAGCAGTTCCACCAGATGCCCGAATGTCGCTTCGTCCACGGTACCCAGACAAAACGCGTGGCTGATCGTCACCCGGCCCTGAAACCCCAGCCGTTTGGTCCGCTCGGCGATCTCTTCCAGATCGAACGCACCCAGCTCACCGGGTTCGTGCAAATGAATATCGATAGCGCGATCGTATCGTTCCGCCAGCCCGAAGATGGCATCGAGCTGTCCTTTCGGATCGCGGTCGATCGCCGAGGGGTCGAGTCCGCCCACCACCTCGGCGCCCATGCGCAATCCTTCTTCGATCAGCTCGAGGGTTCCGGGCCGGATCAGCAAACCGCTTTGCGGAAACGCGACGATCTGGATCGAAACCGCGGCCGCCAGATCGTCACGCGTGCGCAACACGCCTTCCAGACCCGACAATCCGATATCGGTATCGATATCGACAAAAGTGCGCACGTGGGTCGTCCCAGCCGCGATCATCCGCTGGACGGCCCGTGTCGATTGCTCGCGCGCATCGATCCCCCGTTCGATTCGCAACCGCCGCTCGTTGTCGATCATCTCCTGGATACTGGGCCCGACCTCGTTGCGATACCATCCGAGACCCAGCAGACTCTTGTCGATATGCGCGTGCGCATCGACGAACCCCGGAAAGAGCACTCGCCCCCCGCAATCGATCGTTTCGCCCTCGCTCACCAGTATTCCAGCCGGCTCGATCGCTTCGATCGAACCTCCGTTCACCAGCAGATCGGCCCGCATCTCATTCGGCATGGTCAAGTTGCGCAGCAGCATCGCGCGTCCTTTCGGGAAATGTTGCATTGTGGCTCGTACCGCCAGTTGGGTGACGAACGTGCGACCGGAAGAGGGCGTATGGCGGAAAGATGGTGAGAGTTTCATTCGAAATTGCGCGGAAAAAGGGTTGCACGCACTCTGGAGACATACTATCCTCTTCACCAAACAAACGGGATAGGTAGGTTATGTACATGTCTCCAGAGTTGCTGGAGACATTGCTACGAGTGTGTGAGAAAAAGGGGTCCGGGGAGTTGAGCGAAAACGACCATTCCCAATCGGTGTCAACAGTATTCCACCACGATGGTTCCATTCCGGCGGCGCGCGCCATTGGAGATTTTGCCTGGGAGCGGGTGGGC
>JBIQLF010000076.1:10481-11809 GCA_044464585.1 Thermomicrobia bacterium | reverse complement strand
GCTGCCGCTGCGGAATCGCAGCGGCGCGTTTTTGTGACCATCGGCGCTCGAAACTGGAACGGGAAAAAGTTCGCTCAGGATACCGGGCGACGGGAGCACACACATCATGACCAAACGAACCTATCAACCGAAGCGCATCCCGCGCCTGCGCGAGCACGGCTTCCTCGCCCGCATGTCTTCCAAAGGTGGCCGCGCCGTGCTGCAGCGCCGCCGCGCCAAAGGCCGCTGGAAGCTCACCGTCCGCGACGAAAACAAGTTCACGCAGAACAAATAGGACGAGGCAAAAGGGAATGGGCAAAAGGCAATAGTGAGAACGCAGCGTCGCCACGTTCGTGCTTTTCCCTTTTGCCTCTTGCCTATTGCCCACACCGATGGACCGCTCCCTCCGCTTGCGCGAAGAATGGGAGGTTCGCAATGCGCGGGCCCGTGGCAAGGCATTTGCCCAGGGTCCGATCGTCGTGCGCGTGTTTCCGCATCCGGACGACCCTCGCCCCAATCGCTATGCCGTCGTCGCCGGCAAGCGGGTCGGCAAGGCCCATGAGCGCAACCGCTGCAAACGCCTGGTGCGCGAGGCGCTGCGCAATCTCCACCCCTCCTTGAAACCCGGACACGACATCGTCGTCATTCTGCGCGGTGGCCCGGACGAGCTGACCGGCTACGCCCTCGCGGAGCAGATTCTTCGCACCCTCTTTCGCCGTGCGCGTCTCTTACCGGGTCCGGAGTCCGGAGTCCGGACTCCGGAGCAAGGATTGGCAGAGTCTTCTCCAGGCCCCGGACTCCGGACTCCGGACGCGCATTCGTCATCATGAAGATCACCCGCGTCATTCCTCTCGCCCTCATCCGCTTCTATCAACTCTTCATCTCGCCGATCTTCCCCTCGGCCTGCCGCTATCAGCCGACCTGTTCCGTCTACGCCTATGAGGCCATCGAAACCCACGGCGTCCTCAAGGGCGGCTGGCTCGGCCTCCGCCGCATCTCCCGTTGCCACCCCTGGGGCGGGAGCGGGTACGACCCGGTGCCGGGAACGGAATCAGCAGCAGTCAGCGGCCAGCAGCCAGCGGATGGGCAAGCGCCACCCGCGGCAGATGAGTAGCTCGGCATCTCCGCGACGCCAGCGCCACTCGGATCGCCTGCGCGCCCTGAACGACGAACACAACCTTCCCCCGCCCTCTGCAACGCAATCCGCATGATCCCGCAGGGATACTCCGTAGGGCGAGCCACGCACGGGGAAGCGCCCCGGAACGGAGGCTCCCCGACAACCCATCCGTCATCCGGACCTCATATCCCATCTCCACCTTTGCCTTTCGCCCTTTACCCATTCCCACTTT
>JBIQLF010000076.1:0-10381 GCA_044464585.1 Thermomicrobia bacterium | reverse complement strand
CCCATTCCCACTTTCGCCTCTTTCCCATTTCCTATTTCCCATATCCCATTTCCACTCTTATACGGAATCCGCATCCGGATGAATTCCCAACACCAGCCTCCTCCCCAGCCCCCCAACTCAAGTCTCAGAACTCAAGACTCAAGACCTCCACCCCGAACCCGCTACCCCACCCCCTGCTCCGCTGGACCAATTGCCCATCGTTCTTTATCCTTACCGTTCAGCCGCTGGACCGGCGAGCCGTGTGCGTATGCGCGTGCGCGGAATTCCGTCCGCGCGCAGCGGTGAATCAGGGAATCGCCGGATCCGGCATCCCGGTGGCGCGATCCGTCCGATTCGTCCCGCGGGCACCGGTTCTCGTAAAAATCGTCGATTCCAGCAACGCGTCATCGATCGTCCGGAGGCCTCGTGCTCGATTCATTCGATCCTCTCAGCGGGCTCCTGCAACCGCTGATTTCCTTTCCCTCGCCTCCCGGTTGGGGCGCCTATCTTGCGCTCCTCGAAAAAGCGCTCGACTTCTTGGCCGTCCATCTGCACAGCGCCGGGCTGGCGGTTGTCGTCTTCACCGTCATCATCAAAACCATCCTGCTTCCCTTGACGGTCAAAGCCACCCGCTCCAGCCGCGCCATGCAGGAGCTGCAACCCAAGATCAAGGAGCTGCAGAAGAAATACGGCAAAGACAAGCAAAAGCTCTATCAGGAAACGACCAAGCTCTATAGCCAGTATCAGGCCAACCCGATGTCGGGTTGTTTGCCGATGATCATCCAGATGCCGATCTTCCTCGGGCTCTACCGGGCCATCCTGCATCTCTCCAATGGCAATGTCGATTTCGCGGCATCGGACTATTGGGCTGGTTCGTTCCTCTGGCTGGAAAGCCTGGCCAAACCCGACCCCTACCATATCCTCCCGATCATGGCGGGCGTGTTCCAGTTCGTGCAGACCAAGATGATGCGCCCGGCCAATATGCCCAAGGCCTCCGATCCGCAACAGGCCATGATGAACACGATGATGAACTTCCTGCCCATCACCGTGGTCCTGTTCGGGTGGGGATTCGCGTCCGGACCGGTCATCTACTGGGTCACCCAAAGTGTCTATTCGGTTGTGCAACAATGGCTCATTACCGGTTGGGGGTCCATGAAGGATTGGGTGCCGTTCCTGCCCGATCTGCCGGAGCATCGCCGTCTCGGCTATCAACCACCGCGCGATCCATCGGAATTCGTGGTCCTCAGCGAGGACGGCACGCCCATCCGCCAGAAAGGTGTCATGGGCTGGTTCCAGGCGAAGATGGAGGAAGCGCAGGCGCAACAAGCGGCCCGGCATGGCGCGGTGACCGTCGATGCCGAGGTCGAAGAAACGCCGGCCAAGTCGCCGTCCCAGCGTCCGGTAAAGAAGACGAGTAAGAAACAATCGGCCAAGCCCCTGCAGGAACAGGTCGACGAGGAAATCGAAGAGGAAACCGGAGCGGTCGTGACCAACGGCTATTCGGCGAAGAACGCCCCCAGACGTACGCGCTCCACCCGAAAGACATCGACCTAGAACGTATTCGAGATGGCTGATTTCACCGTCGCGCGCATCCACCAGCCAACCACTCCGGACACCGGTCTCCGGGCGCCGGACTCAGCACGTATCCAACCGCCCCGGCCGAGACGCAATTGGCCCGGGAGCGTGAATGTCAAACGCAATGGAGCTCGAAACAGATGGCGAACCGGATGACCAGTGTCGAAATTCAAGCCTTTTCGGTCGAGGAGGCGATTCGGCTCGCGCTCGAACAGCTCGATCTGCGCGAGGACGATGTCGACATCGAAGTGCTTTCCGAGGCCGGCCCGGACGAAGATGCCGAAGCGTTGGTGCGAGTGACCGCCAAGGGGATGGCCTCGCAACCGGTGCCAGCCAGCAAACCGAGCCAATCCGGCGCGGCCGCCCGGCCGAAATCGCAACGACGCGCCCCCGGCGACCGTCCCTCCCAGCGCGGTGAAGGGCAACGCCGCGAACGGCAGGCAGCGCCTCCGCCCCGGACCTATGATCCCAATCGCGCCGATTCCGAGGACGAAGCGACCGCCAAGCAGATCGTTTCCGAATTGCTCGCGCATATGGACATCGATGCCGAAGTCGTCGCCACCGACAATCCATCGACCATGGATGCGACCGACGAAGAACCCCCCACCATCTTCATCGACATTCTGGGCAAGGATCTGGGTTTGCTCATCGGTCGCCGGGGCGAGCATCTGGCGCACTTGCAATACATCGTCAATCTCATCGCCAACAAACGCCTCGGGGATTACACCCGGGTCATCGTCGATGTCGAGGCATATCGCACCCGCCGGGAGGAATCGCTCATCGCGCTGGCCGAACGGGTGGCCAAGCAGGTGGCGCGCAGCGGACGTCCGATCGTGCTGGAACCGATGCCGCCCAACGAGCGCCGGGTCGTTCATATGACCTTGCGCGGGAACCCGGGCGTCGCCACCGAAAGCAATGGGGAGGGGCAAGACCGGCGCATCACGGTGATGCCGCGCTCGTGAGCGCGTGGGGCCTGATTCTCGAGTCCTGAGGCTCGAAACTCTTCGGTCCCGTGCTGCATCTCGATCGTCGCGTTCGCAGGTCATAGCTATCGCTCAGGGCGCAAGACCCAAGACGCAAGACCCAGGTAAGCAGGAGGCCCGGAGCGTGTCCGATTCGACCAGGAGCAATCAATCCAACCATGCGCCCAGGCGGCAGCCGCTGACCGGCTCGCGCTCGCTGGCTGGTATGCAAACATCGCGCACTCCGGAATATCTGGTGATCGGCCATATCTGCGGCGATATCCAGACCGATGGCAGTGTCGTGCTCGGGGGAACCGCGCTCTATTCGGCCATCACCGCCGCCCGGCTGGGCTGGCGCACGGCCGTATTGACCCGAGGCATCTATGGGCGCGAGGTTGCCGGCTACCAGATTCCGTCGCTGGAAGAATATGCCGATGAAGTCAGCATCATCGTTCAGGATGCCGATACCACCACCATGTTCGTCAACGAATACAGCGGCGGGCATCGCACCCAGAAACTCCCGCAATGGGCCGGTCCGATCGACCTGCGTGGATTGCCGCCCCATTGGCGCAATGCCCGCATCATCCATCTCGGGCCGATCGCCCAGGAAATCGATACCAAGCAAACCGGTTCGCTGACACCGGCGTCGCTTCTTGGCGCGACACCACAGGGCTGGATGCGCGATTGGCCCAAACCCGGTGGCGGCAAAGTCACGCACAATCGCTTGCGATTACCCAAAGAGCTCGTCAGCCGGCTCGATAGCATCATCGTCAGCCAGGAAGAAATCGCGCTGTGCCGGGATACCATCGAGGCCGTCGGAGCCAACCGGCTTGGGGTCATCACCATGGGCCAGGACGGCGCCAAGGTGATCTATGGCGGTCAGCGCGCCAACATCCCGGCGTTCAAGGTCGATGTCGCCGACCATACCGGCGCGGGCGACACCTTCGCCGCCGCCTTCTTCATCGGGGCCACCGATCGGTCGATCTCCGCTCCGAAAGCCGCTCGTTTCGCCTCGGCAGTCTCCGGGATGAGCCTCCGCGAGGTCGGTATGCACAGCATCCCCACCCGCGCCCAGGTCGATGCCTTCATGCGCACCGCCGAGGAATTGCCCATCCGCAGTTGACCCACGCGCGGTCCGCAACCGGGAAGCGACTATCCTTGCTGACCGCTGACCGCTGACCGCTGACCGCTGACCGCTGACCGCTCGTTCCATGCTCGACTCTTCCACCATCGCCGCCATCAGCACACCGCCCGGAGTGGGCGCGCTCGGCATCGTTCGCATCAGCGGCCCCGAAGCGGCTGGTATCGCCGGTCGCATCTTTCGCCCGGCGTCCGGCCGGAAACTCACCCTGAGCCCCAAACGGTCGCACCGCGTCTATTTCGGTCGCATCGTCGATCCGCCTACTGGCCACCTCGTCGACGAGGTCCTGCTGACCTGGCTGGCTGGACCGCACAGTTACACCACCGAGGACACCGTCGAGATCTCCTGCCACGGCGGGGCGTTGCCGCTGCGCGAGACCTTGCGGGTCGTCATCGCCGCCGGCGCCCGCCATGCCGAACCGGGCGAGTTCACGCTGCGCGCCTATCTCAACGGTCGCCTCGATCTCGCCCAGGCCGAGGCAGTGCTCGATGTCATCTCGGCGCGCACCGCCGAGGGATTGCAACTGGCGTTGTCCGATTTGCGCGGCGATCTCACGCGCCGTCTGGAACCAGCCCGCAACGCGATCGTCTCCTTGCTGGCCTATCTCGATGCCGCCGCCGATTTCCCGGATGACGAGATCCCCGGGACCGATATCGATGCCGACCTGACCGTCGCGTTGACCGCCCTCGGCGACGTCATCGCCGGATCGCGCGCCGGGCAGTTGATCCGTGACGGCGCGCAGATCGCGCTCGTCGGGCGACCCAACGTCGGCAAGAGCAGTCTGCTGAACACCCTGTTGCGCAGCGACCGGGCGATCGTTACCCCCATCGCCGGCACCACCCGCGACGTCGTCACCGAAAGCGCGGTCATCGACGGAGTGCCGGTCACATTGCTCGATACCGCCGGAATCACCGAAACCGAGGATCTGGTCGAGCAGCTCGGTATCGAACGGAGTCGCCGGGCGCTGGCATCCTCGGCCGCGGCGCTGCTGATCCTGGATGGTTCGACCGCTCCCCTCGCAGCCGATCTGGAGATCGCTCGCTCCATAGCCGAGCGGTTGCCGGAATCCCATTCCGGGTCGACCGGTGTTGCGATCGTAATCAACAAATCTGATCTGCCGGACCAACGCGATCAGAGCGCGGTCATGGCGCTCTTGCCAGGGGCGCCGGTCGTTCGCATCTCGTGCCGCACTGGCGCGGGTCTTGCCGAGCTCGAAACCGCCATCGGGCAATTGCTTCGATCCGACCTCTCGCAGCAGGCGCAGCCGGCCTTGCTGAATGCTCGGCAGCAATGGGCCGTCGAACGCGCGCTGGAGTATCTCTCCCTTGCCAGCGCCACCCGAGCCGCCGGTCTCCCCCTCGATCTCATGGCCACCGACGTCCGCGCCGCGCTCCACGCGATCGGCGAGATCACCGGCGAAGCCGTCGACGAAGCCGTCCTGACCGAAATCTTCAGCCGTTTCTGCATCGGCAAATAATCGCCACCCCCCTGCAATCGCCACCCCGCCCGAACCCGTCGCCCCGCCCGCAATCGTCATCCCGCCCGAACCCGTCGTCCCGACCGAAGTGGAGGGACCTCCTGTTGGCCAAGACCCTGCTCCGGGCATGAAACCAGCGTCCGCTCCTACGAAATCCAGATGACGATGCAGGGGTATGAGTCCAGCCGTTCAAGACTGGAAACTTCACCCAGGACCCAGGACGGCGAACCGTCGTCTCGACTGAAATGGAGAGACCTCTTGTTGCCAATGGCCCTATGCAGGGCTGCAAACCAGCGTGCACCCAGAAAGGGAAAGGCTTCTTGGCAACGAGAGCTCCTTCGACTTCGTTCCGGATGTCGATGCCCCGCTCAGAATGCCGAATTCCGCTTCGCTCGTGAAGGCGGTTTCGAAACTACACTTCCCCGAACCGCGCCAGGTCGCGGATGACGCTGGAGTAGATGCGAACGTGTCGGACGAACGCGAGATCATCGAAATCGAAGACTATCGCGTGCTCGACGTGCGGGAAGAACCGGCCGACGACACCGAACCACCGTTCGCGCCGGTCCAGCAATGGTCCGGACAGACCTATACCACCACGGTCAGCGGTGGAGGCGGTTGCTGCCTCGGATTCTCGGTCACCCTCCTGGTGGTCGGAATCATCTTCCTGTTGGGCATCTGCTTCTTCATCTACCTGCTCGGCCGCGCCATCGGCTGGGCAATCCCGGGATTGTAGAGCCAGATTGGCCGGGACTCTGAGGTCTGAGCAGTGGCCCACACCCCATAGTGTGAATCAGCGACAAAGCTCACGCTTCGTGTTGCAGAGAACCGCAAGGAGTACTGGAGATGGAAGGAGAACGAACGCGTTGTCGTGCGCTGGCGTGACCTGGAGCAGATCACGCAAGGATCGAAAGAGTGGCAGGGATCCGATGCAGTGGTGCTCGTGCCCCCTGCGTTATTGGTCGATCTCCGTGCACGCCTCCCAGTGCGATGGCCGTACCCGCTCGGTCTACCGCCGGAAAGCCCAGCGAGTCGAGTCGCGATTTGCTCTAATGGGGGCTCACTCCAGAAGAGCATCGAGCACGTGCTATCGGCGATCGTGCAGGACCTCCGCCCCTGATTCCGCCCTATCTTCACCGGCCTCCGGACTCATCTACGACACCCAATACCAGGTGGAAAACTGCACGGTCAGCAGCACCAGCAGCGCGATACTGATCGCGGCCGCGGGCAGATAAACCCATCGCTTGCGCAGGATGATCGCCATGACGATGAAGAGCGGAAAGAGCACCAGCCCGAACCGGGGAATACTCATCAACGGGTGCACGCTCGACGGCTGGAAGAGCGGGATCACAATCCCCGGTACCAGATAGAGACTCTGGTAGAGCGGCAGCACCTTGAATCCGATGATAATCAATGCAATGAACAAGATTGTCATGACCAGTTCGAGGGAGTCGCTATTGGCGACATCCTTTCTCCAGGCATTGCTGGTGACCAGTCCCCACGATGGACGGTCGATGAGCTGGCGTAACCAGGTCCAATCGACCGCATGCGCCTGAAAGGGGGTGACGGTGCCGTACTGATGCACCTCCATCGTGCACCCATTGATGGCGCAATCGAACGTTCTCCAGGGCCACGCGAAGGTGCGGTTCCACGCTCCTTGCACATCGATGAAATTGCGCCAGTTCCCCTGGGTGCGCTGGAGATACCCACCGAACAGGATCGGCCCGAGCAGCGGCATTCCAACCGTGACGCCTTTGGGAATCATCGCGCGCACATAGAACCCATACTGCTTGATCCAAAGCACCGCGAACGGGATCACCAGGAAAATGCCATGCGACCGGGTGAGCGCCGCCAGCGCCCCCAGCACGCCGGCCAGCCACCATTTGCGCAACCGCGCGCAAAGCAGGGCTGCCACGCTGAGCATCAGGAAGGTCGATTCGGTATAGACCGCCGAAAAGAAGAACGCGGTCGGAAAGAGCGCGACCGCCCAAAGCGTCCGCCGGGCGATCGGGGTATCGAAATCGATCCGCACCAACTGGTAGAGCAGCACCATCGCCACCGCGAAACTGATATTGGCGATCAGATAGCCCGCAACATCCTCGGGCAATCGGGTGACGCGGCTGAGTCCGCGCATCGACATCGGAAAGAGCGGCCAGAACGCATCGTTCCAAACATGCGATTTTGGATATCCCTCGATCGCAATCAGCCGGTACCAGAGTCCATCCCACATCCGCATCGGAACGACGAGATGCTCCCAGATTCCCTGGGGCGCCGGCGGTACGGGAAATTGAGACGAATACGGTTGAGAGGTGGGGAAGTTGTCCGTCCCGAAGATGCTCGCCAACGTGGCGGTCACCTGCACGATCAGGAAATGGACCAGCGCCACGATCAGGGGATAGCGGATCTCCCAGCGCGGCGCAGCCACGTCGAAACTCGCCCGGCGCGGCGGTGGCGCCGTTTGCGTCTGAATTGGGATCGTATCGTCGCTATGCGCGGCAACCGTTCGGCGTGAAGTCCTGTTCGCCATGCCGGTAAGCATAGGGGGCACGCGGCCCAAGCGTGAATACGATTGCGCCCGGCGGGATAGAATTACCCGCAGTTCCACCGCGCCCGGCGTGCAGCACCCGTATGTGCGGCATTGCCGCACATTTCCGTCGATTGGCCCGGTGAACGGCAAAGACCACGCGTCGAACGCATTCGATCGATCGGAACACCACGAGGAGAATCAGATGAGCGCGATCAACGAGGTCAGAATCGGAGATAAGGTCCTCTCCAAAGACGGGCACGCTATGGGTAAGGTCGAACATCTCGTCGTCGACCCCGCCAAACGCGAGCTCGCGGCGTTCATCATCGACAAGGGCATCTTCGATCGGGGCCGCGTGTGCGATCTCGGCTATGTCGACAATGTCGATGGCGATCAGGTCGTGCTCACCCTCGACCGGGACGAAGCCGCCCAGCTCCCCGAATGGGTGCAGCAGGAATTCATCCAGTTCAACGAATCGGCCGGGCTGCTGAGCGGCGGCCGCACCTTCGACAATTCCGGTGGCGGCGTCTGGTATCACATGGGTCCGGCCGGTGTGGGCGTGCCCAACACCGGCGCCAGCTCGTTCTTCCAGCCCGCCATCGTCGGCGATGTCGCCACGGCGATCGTTTCCCCCATCGATGAATCCGACATCGTCGTCGGCAGCGGCACCGATGTCTATTCGATCGACGGATACAAGTTGGGCAAGGTGGAAGAGGTCACCTTCGACGAAGAAGGCAAGATCAGCGGATTCAGCTTCCAGCAAGGCCACATCTTCAACAAGAAAGACTTCAGCGTTTCCGTCGATGATATCGACGGTCTGACCAGCGACTATGTGCGGCTCAAGCTGACGAAAGACGCGCTCGACGCCAAATAGGTAGATTGGGTCCGGGGTTCGGACCTCCCCGTCCAGGAAACGAACGCTGGGCGCGGGATGCTGGACCCTGGACTTTTTTTACAGGAGCCATCATGTCCGCCACTCACGATCTCGAACAGCTTGCCTGGGACCACAGCATCTTCCCGCTGGTCCAGATCGAGCAATTGAAAGAACGGGGGCCGATGATCTTCGTCGAAGGCGAAGGGATTGGGCTGGCGGACGCGAAGGGCAACACCTATATCGACATGATGGGCAGCCATACGCGGGCCAACTCTCTCGGCTATGGCAACGAGGAGATCGCGCGCGCGGTCTACGAGCAGATGCGCACCCTGCACTATGTGGGCACCGTCGCCAATCTGGCCGAACCGACCATCCAGCTTTCGGCCAAGATCGCATCGCTGGCTCCCGGAAGGCTTTCGCGGGTCGTCTATGTCAGCGGCGGTTCCGAAGCCGTCGAAACCGCGATCAAGCTTGCCAAGCAATACCACATCGCCACCGGCCGCAAACCGCGCGCGCACAAGATCATCTCCCGTTGGAATGCCTATCACGGCGCCACCATGGGCGCGCTGGCCGCCACCGACTGGCTGGGAACCCGGCACATTTCCGAACCGGGGGTACCCGGCTATTCGCATATCCCCGCGCCGGCGCACTATCGCAATCCCTTCGGTATGACCGACGACGACTTCGCCGATTTCTGCGCGATCTATCTGGAACAGCACATCCTTCACGAGGGCCCGGAGAATATCGCCGCGTTCATCGGCGAACCGATCATGCAGGCCCATGGCGTGCAGATGCCACCGAAACGCTATTGGCAGCGGGTCCGTGAGATTTGCGACCGCTACGATGTGCTTCTGATCGCGGACGAGGTGATCACCGGCTTCGGGCGCACCGGCAAATGGTTCGCGGTGGACCATTTCGGCATCGAGCCGGATATCATGACGATGGCCAAAGCGCTCACCGCCGGCTATATGCCAATGGGCGCGGTGATCACCCGGCCCGAGATCGTCGATGCCATGCCGATCTTCCGGCATGTCCATACCTTCAGCGGGCATGCTTCGGCCGCCGCCGCGGCCAACAAGGTCATCGAAATCAAGGAACGGGATGGCCTGGTCGAAAAAGCCGCCCGCGACGGCGAATGGTTCCATGGGGTGTTGAAAGACGCGCTGCTGGACAAAACGATCGTTGGCGATGTGCGCGGGATCGGCATGTGGCACGCGGTCGATTTCACCAGCGACAAGACGACCAAAGCGTCGTTCGACGACGACACCGTGCCAGCCATCGTTCGGCGCATGCAGGAAAAAGGCGTGCTGGTTTGCGCCATCGGGCCATCCGCGTTCGAGATAGCTCCGCCGTTGATCGTGACCCGGGAGCAATTGTCGCGCACGGTCGAAGTCGCCGCCGAAGCGATCGATGAGATCGCGACCGAGCGGGGGTTGGGGTGAGCAGCGGCGAGGTGCTTGGAGTTCGCTCCGGTGGACAGATCGGCACCTCGGACATTTGCGAGCGGGAATGATCGATCACGCGTAGGCAGAATTTGGGGGAACGCGACGGACTAAAGATCCGTCGCTATGCGCTTGAAGTCCCGCTGGGACTGCACCCCTGTGGCAATGATGCGTGTCCTCGGTCACCCAAACGGCGCTGGCAAACCCCGACATTCGGGGACTGCGCCGCTGTGGCAATGATGCGTGTCCTCGGCCCGGGATAGACGTCTGGCGGGAGCACCGTTCAGAGGTTCGCCCCGCCCGTCATCCCGAGCGAAGTCGAGGGACCTCCTCGCCGCAGCGAGTGCCCCAGAAGGCCCGCTGTGGGGAGAAGAGCGGCGGTCGTCGTACACCGACGGGGAGAGATTCTT
>JBIQLF010000075.1:8175-15043 GCA_044464585.1 Thermomicrobia bacterium | reverse complement strand
CATGGCGGCGACGGAACCGGCGCTGTGGCTGATCCAGGTACCGGAGTCGGTGGTAATGGCGGCAATGCTGAGGGCTCGGTCACGGGCGGTGTCACCATCGGTGGCAACGCGACGGCTGGCGCTGGCAACGGCGGCCATGCGGTCGGCGGCAACGCGGAAGCTGGTGGCGATGCTACCGGCGAGGTCGGTGACGGCGGCAACGCCTGGGGCTCCGCGGTGACACAGGGCGCCATCGGCACCGGTGTCGACAATACGGATCTGACGGTCGACACCGCGACTCCGTTGACGGGCACCATCGGTGGCTGCACCCTCGACTACTTCCTGGGATATGGAGTCGGTGGCGGCGACGGCGGCTATGGTGGCGACGGTGGCGCGCAGGGCACGATTCCTGGCCCGCCGCTCTTCCCGAATATCAGTGCTGGTGTGGCCAATGGCGGTGACGGTGGCAATGGCGGCTCGGCCAACTGTGGTTCGGTCCACGGCGGCGGCAACACCACCGGCGATGTCTCGGTCGGTGACACGCAGAGCGGCGATTCGACATCGATCGTCATCTCACGGCCGGATCAGGCGGGCGACGGTGTCGGCGGCAACGCCGATGCCGGCAACTCGACCGCTGGTGACGGCACCGGCGGCAATGGCCAGGGTGGCGATGCCTTCCAGGGCGTTTCGGCAGACGGCCAGGACGCTTTTGGCGGTGGCAACAGCGCTGGCGATGCCGGCGATGCGACTGGCGGATCGGCCACGGCCGGTAACGGCGTGGGCGGCGACGGCGGCCCGGCGGCCGGTGGCGATGGCTCCGGCGGTCCTGGCGGCGACGCGGGCAATGGCGGTAACGGCGGCGCGGCCATCAGCGGCGACGCGGTTGGCGGCGACGGCGGCAACGCCCAGGTCTGGGCGACCTCGAGCGATGGCTCCCACGTGAAGCCGCTCTATCTCGGTCTTTGCGCCGACGATGTCGACTTCGACTGCGGCAAGCATGAGGTGCAAGGCGACTGCGCCGGCCTCTGCGTCGGTCCGATCGCGGGCGACTGCACTGGCTTTTGCATCGGCAAGGTCCGGGGCGTCTGCACTGGTGAGTGCATCTCGGGTTACGGCGGTGGCCATGGTGGCGACCACGGACACGGCGGCGATCATGGTCACGGCGACTGGAATGGTGGCGGTGGACATCATGGCGGCGGCGGTGGCTGGTGGCACCACAAGGGCTGGAGTGGCCCGTCCGGTCATGGCGCGGGCACGAGCCCAGTCGCCTCGATCAAGGCACTCCCGACCACGGGTGCTGGCAACAGCACCGGCGACTCGAATGAGCTGATGCTCCTCGGCGTCGTGGCCCTCCTTGGCATTGCTGGCGCTGGCCTCCGCAAGCGGGTGGCCTGACAGCAAGAGACCAGCCCCGGTCTTCCGGGGCTGGCTCATCGAACGCGTTCGAACGAGGGTTCCGGATCGATCCGGAACCCTCGTTCTGTTTCCGGGAGACCAGGGGCGCGCGTCCGTCGCCGCAATTGCGAAAATCGACGGTCCAACCAGTACACTGCGGAAAACCAGTTTGGAATCGTCGGTCCTCGGAATTGGAGCGAGAGAATGGCAACACTATTCGCGGTCGTCTACCCCACGAAGGATGAAGCAACCAACGCATTCGACCGGGCCAGGGCGCTCGAAGATGCCGGATACATGCAGATCATGGAGCAGGCGCTCATCAGCAAGGACGATGCCGGAGCCGTCCAGATCGGCGATGAAAAGCATCCCGTGGCCAAAGGCGCCGGAATCGGCGCGCTCATCGGGGTCATCACCGGAGCGGTCTTTCTGATTCCGGTCGCGGGTCTCGCGCTTGGCGCCGCGGTCGGTGGGCTGCTCGGTCGCTATGGCAAGAGCGGCGCCGAGGAGGACTTCAAGAAATTCCAGGAGACCGTCTCCTCGGAATTGCAGCCCGGCGGCGGCGCGATCCTGTTGCTCGTCCGCACCGGTGCGCCCGACCGGGTCGTGAACGACCTCGGCCGGTTCGGGGGCACGCTCATTTCCTACGATCTCACCGATGCTCAGCTCGCCGAGCTCCAGAAGGAAATCGACAAGCTCTCGGCTCAGCAATAGCCAATGCAGGTTCGCGACGAGCGGCCGGCCGATGGTGCCGGAATCCGGACGCTCCTGGAGAACGCGTTTCCCGAAGAACCGGTTGGCCAGCTCGTCGACGATCTGCGCGCCGAGGGCGATCTTGTCTGCTCCCTCGTTGCCGAGAGCGAGGGAGCAATCGTTGGCCACGTCGCATTCAGTTTCGTAGCCATGGCCCCATGCCGCGTGCGCGCGGCGCAACTCGCTCCGCTGGCCGTAGCGGACCATCAGCGCCGTCGCGGTCTCGGAGCCGCGCTGGTTCGGACCGGCATCGAACGTTGCCGGGCGCTCGGTTTCGACGCCATTCTGGTGCTGGGCGATCCAGCCTACTACGGCCGGTTCGGTTTCGATCCGGTCGCCGCCGCTCACCTCCGTTCGCGATGGTCGGGTCCGCATCTCATGGCGCTCCCGATTGTTCCCGAATCGCTCGCCGGCTGCACCTTTTTCACATTGCCGCCAGCGTTCGACCGGCTTCCCTGATCGCACCGATCCACGACCGATCATCATTCGACGATCCACTGGGCACGGCACATTGCTACACTGCCGAAACGTACCGTTTCGTCCAGGAAGTGCCTCCATGTCCGACGCCCAACCGATCTCCGGCGAGGTCTGGAAAAACCAGCAGCTCGTCACTACCTTTCTCACCGGCGTGCGCGCCGCGCTGCCCAATGCATCCGACCAGCTCGAAATCATGCTGCGCGTACTGGAATTCACCGGGCGGCCCATTCGCCGGGTGCTCGATCTGGGCAGCGGCTCGGGGGTGCTCGCAGGGGCGATCCTCGAACGCTTTCCGGACGCCGAGCTCCTTTTGGCCGATTTCTCCGAACCGATGCTCGATGCCGCGCGACCCCGATTTCCGTCCCCGCCCCATCATCTCCGGACAGTCGATTTCTCCACCGTCGATTGGAGCGAGCAGGTGCGCGATCTGGCCCCATTCGATGCCGTCGTTTCCGGGTTCGCCATCCATCATCAACCCGACGAAAACAAGCGCCGCATCTATGCCGAAATCTTCGAATTGCTGGCCCCCGGCGCGCCATTCGTCCATATCGAGCATGTCGCTTCGGCATCGCCCTGGATCGGCCATCAGTTCGATGAATTGCTGGTCGACCGCATGCTGGCCTACGACCGCGAGATCGGCGGTGGCCGCACCCGCGAGCAAGTCGCCACCGACTATGTCTATCGCCCCGACAAAGCGGCCAATATCCTCGCGCCGCTCGAAACGCAATTGGAATGGTTGCGCCAGATCGGCTATCAGGATGTCGATTGTCTGTTCAAGGTCTACGAATTGACGCTCTTCATTGGCCGCAAACCCGCATAACCCACGGAGGACATCCCCAATGCCGCTCGACGAACGCCAGCGCGCTGCTGCCCTGGAAACACTGCGTACCGCCACCGGCCACGTTTCGGGCGAGCAGCGCGACCTGATCGCGACGTTGCTCGCCGAACGCGCCACCCAAGGCGCGACCGAGCTCCGGACCGGTGTGCAGGCGCCGGTGCAGATTTGGCGAGACGGGCGCGGAATCCCGCATATCCGCGCCAGCTCGACCGCCGATCTCTTCTTCGCGCATGGGTATGCCCAAGCGCAGGACCGTCTCTGGCAGCTCGACTATCTGCGCCGCCAGGCGCTTGGCCGCCTGAGCGAAATCTTCGGGGAAGCGAAGCTCTCCGAAGACCGGATCGCGCACACCCTGCGCTTGCCAAAGCTCGCCCAGGCCGTCTACGAGCATTCGAGCCCGAAAAGCCGCGCCGCGCTCGACGCCTTCGCGGCCGGAGTGAATGCCTTTCGCGACGAGCTGCGGGCGCCAGGCGGAGCGCTGCCGATCGAATTCGATCTGCTCGAATACGCGCCCGATCCCTGGTCTCCGGTCGATTCGATCGCTATTCTGCGACGCTGGTATTGGTATCTCACCGGTCGCCTGAATGTCATCACCACCCCGGAAGCGGTGCGCGCCGGTCTGGGCAGCGGGAAGCGCGCCGATGCCTTCTTCGCGCCCGACGGACCGGTGCGATATATCGTCCCCGAGGGGAATTACCCGGTCGAACCGCGCTGGCCCGGCAAACCGCAAGATGCGTTGGCGCCATCGTATTGGGGGCAGACACTTGGGGAAGGGAGCAACAACTGGGCGGTTTCGTCCGCACGCTCGGCGACGGGCGATGCCCTGCTCGCCTCCGATCCGCATGTCTATTACACCGTGCCCGCCGATTGGTACGAAGCCCACCTTTCCGCGCCGGACTACGAATCCTGGGGGATGACCTATCCCGGTTGCCCGGCAACCCTCTTCGGACGTGGACCCGAGTTCGCCTGGGGGATCACCAACAATATCTGCCTGCAGCGCGATCTCTATATCGTCGAACCGTCGGATGAGGTGCAGCAGGGCGAACCGGTTGCGATCGCGGTGCGCGGATCGGAGCCGTGGCCGCATATCGATCGTTCGGCTGGCGGTCTGCCCATCGTCGATCATCTGGTGCCCGATGGTGCGTTGCCGCATCAGCTCCATCCGGAAACCTGGCCCGAACCCACGTCGCTTGCGCTCGATTGGGTCGGATTCCGCGTTTCCGACGAGATCGAAACGCTGCTGAATTTTGCCACCGCCCGCACGGTCGATGAGGGCCGGGACGCCCTGCGCGTCTGGGGGTGTCCCACCTGGAATTTCGTCTTTGCCGATACGAACGGCGATATCGGTTACCAAACCAGTGGATTCCTGCCGTTGCGCGGTCGCGAGCTGCGCGGGTATCGCTCGCTCGCCGAACCGTCCGACGCCTGGGTGGGATTCATTCCCTTCGATGGGCTTCCCCGCCTCGACCGGCCGGAACGCGGCTGGGTGGCCAGCGCCAACAATCCGACCGCGCCCGCCGATTTCCCCTATCCGCTCTTTGGAACCTGGGCGCCGGAAGACCGCGCCGCGCGCGCCGAGGATCTCCTGCGCGCAACCAGCCAGCACACCCTCGACGGGTTCGAGCGGATGCAAAACGATGTCTTCTCCGGGCGCGCGCAACGCGGGCTTTCCGGATTACTCGATGCCCATAGAGAATCCGCGAGTCCGCGAGTCCGTGCCGCGTTGGCCGCATTCCATGGCTGGGACTTCCGGCTCACGACCGAAAGCGTGCCGGCCGCCATCTTCTACGTGTTCTTCTGGCGCTGGCACCAAACGGTGGTGGCGCGCCGTTTTTCCGAACCGTTGCTGCCACTCGTGCGGGATGCCGGGTGGGGACTGAGCAGCGACCTCCTGCATGGCAATGTGGCCGATTGGTTCGACGACGATGCCGAGCGGCAGCGGGCCATCCAGACCGCATTCGCGCAGGCGCTCGACTGGCTCACCGAGCGGCTCGGTCCCGATCGTCACCGCTGGCAATGGGGGGCGATCCACCGGCTCGGCGCGGTGCATCCGGCCGCGCGCACACCCCTCCAGCACGAGTTCCTCGATATTCCCTCCGAACCCTCCCCGGGTGGCGCCGGCACCCTCTGCAACGCGTTCTATTCGCCTCCGGGCACATTCGATACCCGGATGGGCGCCTCCTATCGTATGGTGACCAACATGGGCGCGAATCCCGTCTTCCGTTCCATCACCTGGCCCGGGCAGTCCGGTCATCCCGGCAGTCCCCACTACGCTGACCAAGCCGCCGATCATATCGCCGGCCGGTTCATCGAACTGGAAACCGACTGGCCCACGCTCGAAGCGACCGCCGATTTGCGCACGACGCTCACGCCTCACTAGGAGGATCGCCGTATGCTCGACCCCCAATGGTGCCGTACTCGCCAGAATCGCCTGTTCGGGCTCATGGAGCGCGAACGGCTCGATCTGCTCTATCTTTCCGATCCGCGCGATATTTACTACGCGACGGGCCTGCGGCTCGGCTTCCCGGATGCGGCCGCCGAATTCCCGGCGTTGTTCGCGCTCGCGGCCGATGGATCGTCCTGGCTGGCGAGCCATCGCATGGATGGCGATGCCGTGGTGGATGAACGGTTCGCGTATGAATCCGCCCATGCGTCCACCATGAATCCCGATCCGATGCATCGCCTGAACGAGGTCGTCGCCGCCGTCGTAGCGGGCGGGTCGTTTCCGAAGCGGGTGGGATGCCAGCAGGAAGCGCTGCCCTGGCTTGTGCAGGACACCATCGCCCGCATCCAGCGGCCCGGCGCCTGGATTCCGATCGATACGCAACTTGCGACCATGCAGGCCATCAAGGATCCCGACGAGCTGCGGCTCATGCGCCGGGCCATCGCCTGTTCCGCCGCTGCCTATACCGCCGCCCGCGCCGCCATCGCGCCCGGTGTGACTGAGCTCGATGTCCGCGAAGCCGGTCATCGCGCCGCCGTGCTCGAAGCCGGGGAAATCGTTTTCCACAATGGTGACTATCGTTCCGGGGTTCCGGGCGGATTTGCCCGGAACCGGCCCATCGAAGCGGGAGAGCTGTACATCATCGACGCCTGGACCTGTTACCGGGGGTATTGGTCCGATCTCAGCCGCGTCTTCGCCGTTTCCGATCCGACCCCGGTGCAATCGGAAATCCATGATTGGATCGCCGGTGTGCTCCGTGGGGTGCAGGGCGAAATCCGTCCCGGACGCGATGGAACCGAAATCTGGACATGGCTCGATACCCGCCTGCGCAAGCATCCGCATCTGCGCGAGCTCGGCTTGCGCGGGCATGGCGGCCATTCCATCGGCACCCGCGCGCACGAGCAGCCGGATATCAACCGGGATCGTGGCGGTGAGATCCTCCCCGGCATGGTGCTCTGCGTCGAGCCAAGTGGCTATTCGCCGGA
>JBIQLF010000075.1:0-8075 GCA_044464585.1 Thermomicrobia bacterium | reverse complement strand
GTGAGATCCTCCCCGGCATGGTGCTCTGCGTCGAGCCAAGTGGCTATTCGCCGGAGCTGAATGCCGGGATCCGCCTCGAAAATCAGTTTCTCGTGACCGAATCCGGCGCTGAGCTATTGAGCGACATTCCGTTGACGCTGTAATCGGCACCAAATACAATGAGCGAACGGCGGGACTGTCCCACCCAGCGGGTACCGATGACTGCATCGTTTGCGAAAATCGACAGCAAGGGACGATTAGTAGTTCCCAAGAGCAAGCGGGAGCGAGACGAGATCGAGAGTGGGGATCTGTACGTGCTCGATCCGAATTCTGCCGTGGGCACGATCACTTTCGTGAAGGTCGAGACCGTGCTCCAGCGGCATCTGGCAGAGAGTCGAGCTGAATACGAAGCCGGACTCGGGATGACGCTGGAAGAGCTCGTAGCCGAATTAGGCGTCGATCTCGCTGACGCAAGATGAATTCGAGTTCATCATCACCCCGGCTGCCCTGAAACGGTTGAAACGGCATAAGCATGCCGAATCCGCTCTCGTGCGGGCCTTCGAAGCAATCGTTCATCAACCAGAAACCGGGTCCGAACTCAAAGGCAACCTTGCGGGCTATCGCTCCTGGAAGGTCCACGTCAAAGGAAGTGGAGAATACCGCGTGCTTCATCATGTCGATTTCCCGCTTCGCCGAGTCGTCGTGCATTGGATCGGAACTCGGGAGAACTTCTATGAAGAAGCCGAGCGGCACGTGCTCGGATAAGTCGGATAAGCATGATGCCGCTCGTTGACACCCTCATCGAGCTCATGGAAATCCCCGCGCCGACCGGGCAGGAAGAACCGGTGCTCGCCTGGTGCCGGGAGCGCTGGGCCGCGGCAGGCGCCGAGGTAACCGCCACGCCGATCGGCAATGTGCTCGCCCGGGTGCCCGGCACTGGGCCGAAGCTCCTCCTGCAGGGACATGCCGACGAGATCGGGTTCGTCGTCAAATCGATCGACGAACGCGGATTCGTCTGGCTCACCGACGGTCAAGCGGGCAGCCGCAGCTTCGCCGAACGCTATCCGGTCGGGCAACCGGCGCTCATTCTGGGACGTGGGGCCCGGGTGCCCGGGCTCTTCGGAGCGCCGACCGGACATATTCTCGCCACCAAGGCCGACCGCGGCAAAACCCCGACCGAGGACGATATCTTCGTCGATGTCGGAGTCGATTCCCGGGAAGAAGCCGAAGCGCTCGGAGTCCATGTGGGCGCTGGCGTCATCTGGAATCCGCCGGTGCGCCGGCTTGGCAGGCGCTGGTATGGCAAGGCCATCGACAATCGCGTTGCACTGGCGCTCATCACGCATCTGCTCAGCGATGTCGATCATGCCACTTTTTGTTACGACATTACCGTAGCGGCCACGGTTCAGGAAGAAATCGGGCTCATCGGCGCGCTGGCGCTCGGTCACTCCGGACAATTCGATCTCGCGATTTCCATCGACAATGGACCGGTCGCCGACTATCCGGGCACCAGTCTGCGCGAGATGCCCGTCCAATTGGGGCACGGCCCGGCGCTCGTGTACAAGGACTCCTGGACGCATTACGACCGCCGGATCATCGACCGGTTGCTCGCCGTGGCCGAGCAGCACGCGATCCCGATGCAGCCCACGATCTATCCCGGATTCGGCAGCGACGGAGCCGCACTCATCCGTTCCGGAATTCCGGCGGCGCTCCTGGCCGTATCCACACGCTATACGCATTCTCCCTTCGAAATGCTCGACGAGCGCGATCTCCTGGCCGCATTCGACGTATTGCGCGCCTTCGTGACGACGGAAGCGAGTCCGCTGGCGCTGGGACCGGCATAACGGCGCAACCGGCGTGCATCGCTGGTCGACGCATGGCGTGGGACCGATCGCGCTCGATCGGACGAAACGCATGGCGCCGCTGACGCCCGGCGCCGGCCAATTCGCCATGATCGAGCAGCCCCGGGAAGTCGGCCGGATCGTGCGCGATGATCTCCATCTCGTGGCCGCTGGCGCCGTGGCCAGCGAACGACCGGTCCGGCTTCGCGCTTGACAGTTCCCGGCGCGCTCGGTCACGATGGCGCTGGAACGCCGGAACCGGCGTCGATCGAAGATTCCATCCCGGCATCGAAACAGAGGAGACCATGGCAGATCCAATCCGTGCGAAAGGCGTCATCGCCCGTACTCCCGGCGCCCCCGGTGAGATCGAGGAGTTTCTGGTTCCGCATCCCGGACCGGGCGAAGCGCTGGTGCGCATTCTCGCCAGTGGCGTGTGCCATACCGATCTCTCCGCCAAGAACGGCGTTTTCGGCACCGACTATTTTCCCTTCCTGCTCGGGCATGAGGGGAGCGGTATCGTCGAAGAGATCGGGGAGGGCGTCACCAATGTCAAGGAAGGCGACTATGTCATCCTCGCATGGCGAGCTCCATGCGGACTCTGCCGGTTCTGCCAGGCAGGCAAACCGCATCTCTGTTCGGCCAGTCTGAACGCCACCCAGAAGATGACCACCCTCGAGGGCGAGGTTTTGACGCCGATTCTCGGGATCGGCACATTCTGCACCCACACGCTCGTGCATGCTCGCCAGTGCGTTCCCATCGCGGACGGTTTGCCGCCGGAGCAGATGAGTCTGATCGGATGCGGCGTCATGACCGGTGTGGGCGCCGCCCTCTATTCCGCTGGCGTCCAGCCGGGGCAGTCGGTCGCGGTCGTTGGCTGCGGTGGAGTAGGACAGTCGGTCATCATGGGAGCCAGGCTCGCCGGCGCAACCACGATCATCGCGGTCGACATCGATCCCAAGAAGCTCGAATGGGCCAGGGAATTCGGCGCGACCCATACCGTCGATCCGAACGACGGCGATCCCGTGGCCGCCATCAAGGAGATCACCGGCGGGCATGGCGTGAACGCATCCTTCGAAGCGGTCGGGAAACCACAGACGATCGACATCGCCATCTGGGCGCGCGATCTGGCCGGCACCTGCGTCATCATCGGGGTGGCCGATCAACAAGCCACCTATGAGCTGCCGGTCGCCAAATTCTTCGATCTCGGAGGGTCGTTGCGCATCTCCTGGTATGGAGACTGTTTGCCGACGCGCGACTTTCCGCTGCTGGCCGATTGGTATGCGCAGGGGCAGCTCGATCTCGATCGGATCGTCACCCGCGTCATTGCCCTCGACGAAACCGAGGACGCGTTTCACGCCATGGAACGCGGCGAAACGCTGCGGAGTGTGATCCGCCTCTAGCCGCCCGGATTCGGCCGAATGCACCCGTCTCCGGTTGCGTCCAGCGCGGGACCGGAGGCGCGTCGATTCGGCCGAACCGCTCGTCATCGGTGCTCACGTTATGTTATTCTATACCTGACCGCGGCAGATTCCCCAGCCCCTCCAGGCATCGCTCGAATCCGCCAGTACGACGGCTGACGCGATACCCATGTTCGGAAATCTCGATACCCTCGATGCCATCTTTCTGGGAGCCTTCCTTTTCGGGCTTCTCTTTTCGGTGATCGCGCTCGCGTTCGGAGCGGTCGATTTCGGCGCCGACCACGGTGGCCACATCGGTCACGATGGCGATACCGGACTTCACGACTATCTGAATCTCAGCGTCTTGCTGGCGTTCATTGCCTGGTTCGGCGGCATCGGCTATCTCGCGCGCAATGGCGCGGGCTGGACGGCAGCGGTCAGTATCGCGGTCGCGCTCGCTGGTGGGTTCGCCGGGGCGTATGTGATCTACCAACTGTTCGCGCGCGTCATCCGGCCGGCCGGAAGTACCGAGCTCGACCCGCGCGATTTCGAATTGCAGGGCAAGCTTGCCCGCGTGACTTCGTCCATCCGCCCCGGCGGAACGGGTGAGATCGTCTATGAGCAAAACGGCGCACGCATGGTCCGCGCCGCTCGCGCATCGAATGGCGCGGCCATCCCGCGCGGCACGGAGGTCGTCGTGCTGCGGGCCGAGGGAAGTATCGGAATCGTCGCGCCATGGACCGATCTCTATGGGGAGAGCGAACCGCCGGCAGAACCGCCGCCGGCCGGACCGGGCGTTGTGAGCCAGGCGGCGGAATCGACCTGACGAAAATCATCTGAATGCCGGACCGCCGGCGCCACCAGGGAGACCGAATAGATGTCGATCTTAGGAATCGCGATCATTGTCATTGGCTTGATCGCGGTGATTTTTTTGCTCTTTCTCATGTCGGCCAAGCTCTTTCACAAGGTCGGGCCGAACGAAGCGCTCATCGTCTATGGGCTCGGGGGAACGAAAGTCGTCAAAGGCGGCGGCCGCATCGTCTGGCCGCTGATCCAGCAGGCGCGTGAGCTCTCGCTCGAATTGATGAGCTTCGATGTGGCGCCCACCCAGGACCTCTATTCCTCGCAGGGTGTGGCCGTCAACGTCGAAGCCGTGGCCCAGATCAAGGTCCAGTCCGACCCGGTCAGTATCCTGACCGCATCCGAACAATTTCTGAACAAATCGCCGGAACAACGCGAGTCGCTCATTCGTCTGGTCATGGAAGGACATCTGCGCGGGATCGTCGGTCAGCTCACGGTCGAGCATATCGTCAAGGAACCGGAAATGGTTGCCGACCGGATGCGCGCCAATGTTGCCGATGACATGAGCAAGATGGGGCTGGAAGTCATCTCTTTCACCATCAAGGAAGTCCGCGACAACAACGAATACATCCTCAATATGGGGCGTCCGGATGTGGCGCTCGTCAAACGCACCGCCGATATCGCGGCTGCCGAGGCCGAGCGCGATACCATGATCCGCCGGGCCCAGGCAATGCGCGACGCGCGTATCGCCGAGGCCGAGGCCGATCAGGAAAAGACCATCGCCGAAACGGCCAGCCAGACCCGCCAGGCGGAAGCCCAGCGCGATCTCGAGGTGAAGCGGGCGGAATACCTCAAATCGGTCCAGGTGCAGAAGGCCGCTGCCGACAAAGCCTACGAGATCGAAACCAACGTTCAATTGCAGAAGGTGGTTGCCGAGCAGGTCAAGATCGAGCAGATCCGGATCCAGTCCGAAACCGCGGTGCAGGAGGCAGAAATCCAACGCCGCGAAAAGGAACTGCAGGCGACCATCGTCAAGCAAGCCGAGGCCGAACGGCAGCAGATCGAAACGATGGCCGAGGCCGATCGCCAGAAGGAGATCATCGTCGCCAAGGGTCTTGCCGAGGCCATTCGATTGCAGGGCGTCGCCGAGGCCGATGTCATTCTGGCCCAGGGCAAAGCCGAAGCCGACGCGATGGATGTCAAGGCGCGCGCCTATCAGGAATACAACCAGGCAGCGATTCTGGACAAGCTGGTGGCGAATCTGCCGGACATCGTTCGCGCGCTTTCGGAACCGCTGGCCAAGGTCGACAAGATCACCGTCGTTTCCACGGGCGCCGATGGTGGCAGCGAGGGAGCTGGGGTGAATCGGGTGACCAACGATATGGCCACCATGATCGCCCAGGTGCCCGCCATTCTGGAAACGCTCACGGGCGTCAGGATCGACGATCTGCTGAACCAGGTTCCGCGGATCGGACAGCCGGCCAATGGCTCGGCCAACGGATCGCATTCGCTGGCCGAACAGACCGAGCCTGATACCGCTGCCGAGTCGCCCGCGGATGGTGTCGCCGCGTCCTGATCGGCCAGTGCTGGTTGCCAGCTCACGGTGCGCGGCGGTTCCCGAAGGAGCCGTCCGCGCGCCGCGGATCCAGATACCGGACTACGAAAAAGCGATAAAGACCAGTCGATTTGACATCATTCGACTCCTGCTCCATACTTCACGAGGTTTACGGAACATTCGTCCGTGACCTCTGGCGAATTCGCTGACCGGTCGCGTTGCGACCCCTCCCGATTCGCCGCCCCAGGAGCGCGGATATTGCCGCGCGACAGTACGCCAATGGTTCCCGAATCGTATGCAGCGCCGGGATCGTCGAGCCGTACTGACTGGCTCTTCGATTCGTCATGCCTCTTTGTGCGCTGCATTCCTCGAAGGATTTGAACCAGTTGACTCCAATGAATTTGGCCGATCCGATCGACGCCACAGAAACCGCGTCGTTTTCGGACTATCGCATCGGCCCCCAGACACTTCGTGCCCTCGACACGATGGGCATCGTTACGCCCACTCCCATCCAGGCGCGAGCCGTGCCCGCATTGCTCGATGGCCATGATGTCATCGGGCAGGCACGCACCGGTTCCGGCAAGACGCTTGCCTTTGGCATCCCCGCCATGGAATTGGTCGATCCGTCGATCAAAGCCGTCCAGGTGCTGGTGCTGACCCCGACCCGCGAATTGGCAACCCAGGTTGCCGATGTGTTCGAACAGCTCGTCCAGGGCCGCGGAATCACCGTCGGTCTGCTCTTCGGTGGTCGTGCCGCCGGCCCGCAGCGGCTCATGCTCCGGCAGGGCGCGCAGGTCATCGTCGGTACGCCCGGCCGCGTGCTCGATATGCTGAACCAGGGCGCGCTCTGGCTCGACAAGGTGCGATATCTCGTGCTCGACGAAGCCGACGAGATGCTCGATCGTGGGTTCGCGCCCGATGTCGAACGTATTCTCGGCCGAACCACTTCGGCCCGGCAGACCGCGCTCTTCTCGGCCACCGTACCGGAATGGGTGCGCAAAACCGCCGACCGCCATCTGAACGATCCGATCGAGGTCACGGTCGATCCGGGTCCGGAAAACATCGCTCCGGTGCCGCATACCGCCTACGATGTGCCCAACGACGACAAGATGACCGTGCTCAAAGACCTACTCGATCAGCAGGGCGAGGGATCGATCATCGTCTTCGGCCGCACCAAGCATGGCGTCAAGAAGCTTGCCCGCCAGTTGCAGGCCGCTGGCTATCCCGTGGCCGCGTTGCAGGGGAATCTCTCCCAGAATGCGCGCGACGAGGTGATGGACAACTTCCGGCACGGCCGGGTCCGCATCTTGCTGGCCACCAATGTGGCCGCGCGCGGACTCGATATTTCGCATGTCGAGCAGGTCATCAATATGGAGCTGCCCGAATCGCCGCAGCTCCTGACCCACCGCGTCGGCCGCACCGGCCGCATGGGTCGCGAAGGCCAGGCGATTACGCTGCTGAGCCGCGAGGATCAGGCCAAATGGCGACAGCTCGAACGCGGTCTCGGTCGCAAGATCACGCGCAGGCCCTGGCCGGGGGCGCTTGCCGCGCTCGCCGACGGCGACGAGCCGATCCAGGATGATATCGTGCGGCACGATCCGCCGCATCGCCCGGTCGAGGCGGAGCTCGCCCCGGTCGCCCATGGTGAAGGACGGCGTCGGCCGCCGCGGCCGCCGCGCACCGAGCGCAAAGCGGCCGCATGGGATGGCCAGGTGCTTCCCTTTACGACATCGCCGGTCGAGGCCGCTGCCGAATCGAATGGCAACCGTCGCGACGAACCGCAACGATCCCGCCGCAACCGCCCTGAACCGAACGGCAACCGCAAAGATACGGTGACGGTCGAGCCCGAGGTCGATGGCAACCGCTGGGACTACGATTCCCGCGCCGAGCGCGACCGGCGCCGCCAGTCGCGCAATGGGATCCGTCCGATCGCGCCGGTGCTCTATTCGCACCGGTCGTCGGGTGGCCCGTCGTCCGCGGCCGATCGCCCGGCGAGATCGGCGCCGGGCTCCCGCCAGCAGGAGCCCTCGGAGCAACGTGCCAGCACCCGCAAATCGTCTGGCAACGGCCAGGCGCGCGGGCAGCGATTCGAAATCGAATGCGCCGCCTGCGGCACGATGACCACCGTTCCTTTCGAACCCGATCCCAACCGACCGGTCTATTGCCGCGATTGCTACGCGGCCATGCGTCCGGAAAATTCCGGGCGAGCGCGCCATCGATCGAACCGCGCGCCGCGCCACTCGGAATCGCATCAAACCCAATCGGCCTAGCGGCTCGAAGGCATCTGCCAACGAACTACCCCGGGGGAATTCCCCCGGGGTAGTCGGTCTCCGCGACCCTGGCCCGCTCCGTACACGAAGTGCCCGTTCCCCAACCCCGCCATCCTGAGCAATGTCGCAGGATCCCCGCCCCGCCCCCCACCGTCATCCTGAGCGCAGTCGAAGGGCCTCCTCGCCGCAGCGAGTCCCCCGGGGCCACCGAGCGTCGAGTCCGCAGACAGCT
>JBIQLF010000074.1:3863-15064 GCA_044464585.1 Thermomicrobia bacterium | reverse complement strand
CCAGACCTCTCCCAACCGAGTTCGTGTCAGTGCTACACTAAGTCGCCCGGTCTTGGGCGTGATCAACCGCTCCGAATGAGGAAAACCCTTGGAACATCGCACCCAAACCGCGATCGATTCTCGCAGCTACGACGTGGTCGTCATCGGCGCCGGTGTGGCCGGTCTCGCGTTCTCGCTCGCGCTTCCCGAAGGATGGCGGGTGGCCCTGCTGACCAAGGGCGTGCTGGGGGAAAGCAATACCCGCTATGCCCAGGGTGGTATTTCCGCCGCGATCGGCCCGGACGATTCGACCCGGCTCCATGAAGACGATACCCTCGTTGCCGGAGCCGGTCTCTGCGACCCGGCAGCAGTGCGGGCGCTGGTCGATGGCGCACCGGCAGCGGTCGATCGGCTGCTGGCGATCGGAACGAAATTCGACCGCAGTATCTCCACGGGCGAAATCCTGCTCGGCCGGGAAGCGGCCCATAGCCGGCATCGGGTTCTCCATGCCGGTGGCGACGCCACCGGAGCCGAGGTGGAACGCGCGCTGGTGGCCGCCGCGCGCACCCATCCCGATATCGATGTGTTCGATCATGCCTACGCGCTCGATCTGGTGGTGCGCGATGGCGCCGCTTGCGGAATCGTTGCTGAGCTCGCCCAGGGCGAGCGAACCGTTCTGCTTGCGCCGTGGATTGTCGTCGCGGCCGGCGGGGCTGGTCGACTCTGGGCCGTCACCTCGAATCCGAGCGGCGCAACCGCGGACGGACTCGCCATGGCCATCCGGGCCGGGGTCGCCGTCGCCGATCTCGAATTCGTGCAATTCCATCCGACGGTGCTGGCTCTGGCTGGAACCGAACCGTTTCTCATCACCGAGGCGGTGCGCGGTGAAGGAGCGCATCTTCGCAATCAGGCGGGCGAGCGGTTCATGGAAGCGATCCATCCGCTTGCCGAGCTTGCCCCCCGGGATGTCGTCGCGCGTGGAATCCAGGCCGCCATGGCCGCCGATGCGACCGGCCATGTCTGGCTCGATCTGCGCCACCTGCCGGACGAGCTGGTCTATGAGCGTTTTCCGACCATTGCCCAGGAACTCAAAGGACGCGGCCTCGATCTCGCCAACGATCTGATTCCAGTCGCGCCAGCCGCACACTATTTCATTGGTGGAATCGTCGCCGCAACCAACGGGCGAACCAGCATGCCCGGACTGCTGGCGCTTGGCGAAGCATCCTGCACCGGCGTGCATGGCGCCAACCGGCTGGCCAGCAACTCCTTGCTGGAAGGGCTCGTGTTCGGCACCGAAGCAGCCGGCCACCTGACCGCGCTCGGCCGTCCAGCGGCCATCGACGCCGCCAGCATCGATCTCTCGCAGATTGCCACGGAAGTCACGGCTGGGGACCGTGCCGCGATAGAAACCGCCGTGGCGGGTATCCAGCGCGCGATGAGCCAGCATGTCGCGGTCGTCCGTTCCGCCGCTGGCCTGCGCCAGGCTGCCGGCGACGTCGCCCAGCACACCATCGCGCTCGAAACCGCCGGCGGGAACGATCGCGTTGCCGCCGAAGCACGCAACATCGCGGAAGCAGCGGCGCGGGTTATCGATGCGGCGCTCTTCCGTGAAGAAAGCCGGGGCGCCCACTACCGCGACGACTTTCCATCGACCGATCCGGAGCTCGACGGCCGGCATTCGCTTCTCTTCGGCGGCATGGCCGGAACATGGCGGTTCGGCACACTCGCCGAGGCCTACGATCACGCCATGTCCGCGGGCAGCTAGCGGCGGCTATGGCCACAGGAACCGAATCGTATCGGGCGGCGCTGCGGCTCATTCATGACCGCAGCGCCCTCGAACGTGGCTATATCAGCGATCAACATTCCGGGCAGGGTGGTCCGGAACGAGGACTGCGCCGCACCCGCGCCGCGCTCGACGCGCTCGGCGCTCCCGACCGGCACTATCCGATCGTGCACATCGCCGGAAGCAAGGGCAAGGGATCGACCGCGGCGTTTGTCGCATCGATCGGCCGCGCTGCCGGTGACCGAACCGGTCTCTTTACCTCACCGCATCTTCATTCGTTCCGGGAACGAATCGCGATCGACGGCGGCTCTGTGGACGAAACGGTCTTTGCCGGTCTGGCGTTCACCTGCGCGCGCGCTATCGACCAGCTCGAACGCGAACAGCCGGAGCTCGGTCGCTTCACTGCGTTCGAGCTCCTGACCGTCATGGGGTTGCTCGCCTTTGCCGAAAGCGCCTGCGACCTCGGAGTGGTCGAGGTCGGTCTCGGGGGGTCCTTCGATTCGACCAATGCGATCACCCCGGCGGTTGCCATCATCACACGGCTCGATCTCGAACACACCCAGATCCTGGGCGAGTCGATCGAAGAGATCGCCACGAACAAAGCCGGCATCATCGAACCGAGCGTGCCCGTGATCACCGCCGCGCAGGTTCCCGCTGCCATGGCGGTCATCGACGCGACCGCAACCCGCCTGAACGCTCCGCTTTTCGTCTATCGTCACGATTTCTCGGCGACCGGAACCTGGCAGGACTTCACCTGGACCGATCCCAGCCGGACCTTCACCCACCTCCGTAGCGGTATGGCCGGACCGCACCAGATGGAAAATGCCGCGCTGGCCATCGCTGCCTGGCAACGACTACCCAGGGCCGGACGCGAAGCGTCCGATCGGGCGGTTCGTGTCGGTCTCGAAACCGCGTCGCTGCCGGGTCGATTCGAACGGATCACCGCACACGACCGCCACTGGATTCTGGACGGCGCCCACACCCCGGTCGCCGCCTCGGCGCTGGCAATCGAAGTGCTCGCCGAAACCGGCGGGCCGGTCGTGACCATCGCCGGATTCCTCGATGACAAACACCCGGAACCGTTTCTGGAAGCGCTGGCGCCGGCCATATCGGCCTCGATCCTCACCGCCCCCCGCAATCCCCGGGCGCTCGCCCCCGAATCGGTTGTTCAAACCGCGCCCGCATCGATCGCTCGGGTCGAGCTCGGTCCAAATCTCGAAACGGCCCTGCGGATGGCGAAACATCGTACGCCCCCTGCCTTGCCGATCCTGATCACCGGATCGCTGGCGCTGGTAGCCGAAGCGCGTGAGCTGCTCGGACTCGCCATGGCCGATCCTCCCCCGGGCTGACTTCGCCGCCACACTCCACACGTGAAGCGGACCGGCCTTCCATTGCGCTTCCGCACAACTTCCCGGTGCACCCGCCAGGAAACGAACGAACCAGCACCCATTTCGACGTGCCCCGGAGGCGGGCAGATTCTCCGCGCCACGAACGCTGGACCCGAACCGCGGTCGATCCGAACAGATGTGCGCTGGTTTGCGATCGGGTAGACTGAACGAACGGGCAATTCCTCGACTATTCGCAGAATCTCCAGACAAAGGACATCCCGATTGCCACTCGCTGACGTATATCAAGCGAAAGGGAACCGAGCCACTGGCATCGACTCCCGAATCAGGAGCCCGCGCGGGTAAGGCCATGGCGGGCCCTTCGGGTTCGGACCCGATTGTCGATTTGGCAGAGGCGACCGATGTCGTGCTGATGTCCCTGGTGACCCAGGGCAATCAGGACGCCTTGGGAGTGCTCTACGAGCGCTACTCCCGAGCGGTCTACTCGTTCTCCTTGCGTATCGTCGGTGATGCTCAGGTGGCCGAAGAGATCCTGCAAGAGGTCTTCGTCCGTGCCTGGCAACAGGGAGCGTCATATCAGGCGGGACGCGGGTCGCTCATCACCTGGTTGTTGAGCATCACCCACAATCTTTCGATCGACGAGATGCGACGGCGCAAACGCCGGCCGCAAAAAGCCGAATCGGAAGAACCGGAAACCATTCTGGCCTCGTTGCCAGATGAGGGAATCGGCGTCGAGGAGGAGGTCTGGCTCGCCAGTCTCCGAAGCTCGATCCAGACCGCGCTGCAGCAATTGCCCGCGGCGCAACGGGAAGCGATCGAGCTCGCCTATTTCCAGGGTCTCACCCAACGGGAGATCGCCGACACGCTGGGCGAACCGCTGGGAACCATCAAAACGCGCATGCGGCTTGGCATGTTGAAACTCAGGGAGCAGCTTGGGCCGGTGGTGAACGATCGAACGGAACCGGACGAGGTGAAACTGTCGTGAATGAGCACGCTTCGGACCGACGGAGTTTCGAAATTCGGCGCAATGCGCGCGGCTCCGCCGGTGGCTGCCAGATGATCGACGATTCGATCGAGGAATATGCGCTCCGCATTCTCGATTCTGAAACGCGGCGCTCGATCGATCGGCACCTCGAATATTGCCCGGTCTGCGCCGCGCGTGTCGCCAGCTATCGAGAAACCGTCGCCCTGCTGGCCATCTCCGTTCCGCTTGCCGCTCCTCCGGCGGCCGCAAAATCGGCGTTGATGGCGCGCATCGCCACCCTTCCCCGACAGGCGACTCCCACGCCATCCGTCTTTGCCGGAAATCTCGATACGTTGCGCACCCCGTCGTTGCCGTCGCCGGCCCCGGCTCCATCGCGCCCGGCCCCGGACAATGAGCCATCCTCCGCCTGGTGGCGCGTCTATGCGGCGCCGCTCGCTACCCTGCCATTGTTGCTGGCGTTGGGACTCGTCGCCGCCTGGGGCGTCAACAACTACTCCCAACTACACGATTCCAGGGATGCGCTCGCGCAACGCGATATGCAGATTGCCCGGCTCTCGTCCCAGCTTTCCCATGACAACAGCCAGGGCGTGGCAAACCTGCTGGTCTCGCCATCGGCGAAACGATATGCGCTCACTTCGCAAACCGCGGACACCGCGGATGCCGCCAGCGGCACGTTGATCGCCGATACCCAGAGCGGGCAGGCGGTTGTGCAGGTGAGCGGATTGGTACCGGGAACCTATACGGTCGTCGTGCAGATGCAAAACGGCCAATTGGCGCCCAAGGCCGAATTCGAGGTCGGAACGCAGGGAGCAGCCACGACGCTGGTCGACCTCGGAACCCAGGTCAGCGATATCGACGCCGTTCATATCCGCCCGACCGTCTCCACGACCGAAACCGATGTCGCGGCAATCGCGTCCCAGGGCGATGTGTTGATGACCACCATCGGCCCGAACATCTCGGACGATTCCGATACCTCGGTGCAAAAGCCCTGACCATTCGCACGAATCGCATACGTTGGTCTGAAGCGTCCGACCAGGAGCGAGCTCCAGAATTCGGACCGCATCGCGATCCAGAATTGCGTCATGTCCAGCCGCCGTCTATAGTCAGTTGGCGGCTTTTCCAATGCTGGATCGTTCCGTGACCGACCCGCTTGCGACCCGGGAACATGTGGTGACTGCGACGCCCATCGATATCTCGACAACCGAATCCGCGCTCGCCCCCGAGCCCGACGCGCGGTCGACGCCGTTCGAATCGGCAACCATGTCCGATATCGGACCAGCGCGCGGGCCGATTTCCGTCGTCATCCCCGTCATGAACGAGGAAGGCAATCTGCCGGAATTACACCGGCGGCTCTCGGCGGTACTCTCGGCGGTCGGAGTGCCGTGGGAAATCCTGTTCGTCGATGATGGGTCGACCGATGGCACCTGGCGCGAGATCACCCGGTTGCGTTCCGTCGATTCGCATGTCACCGCCATCCAGCACCGGCGCAATTTCGGCAAGGCACGCGCGCTTTCGAATGGATTCGAGCTGGCCAGCGGCAACACCATCATCACCATGGATGGCGATCTCCAGGACGATCCCGATGAGATCCCGCGCATGCTGGCGGAGCTGAATGAAGGCTACGATCTCGTATCGGGCTGGAAACAGAACCGCCAGGATCCCTGGGGAAAAACCGCACCGAGCAAACTCTTCAACTGGACGGTGCGTACCGTCACCAACGTGGAGCTGCACGATTTCAATTGCGGTTTCAAAGCCTACCGCCGCGAAGTCACCGATACGATCCGTGTCTATGGCGAATTGCATCGATTTACCCCGGTGCTGGCGGCAGCCGAGGGATTCCGCATCGCCGAGCTGCCGGTCAAGCACCACGCGCGCACCTGGGGCAAATCGAAATACGGGATCAAACGCCTCTCCAAGGGGCTGCTCGATCTGATCACGGTCTTCTTCCTGACCAATTACCGGCAGCGTCCCATGCATCTCTTCGGTATTCCGGGGATACTCTCGATCACGCTGGGGGTTCTGATGGGACTCAAGCTCTCCTGGGACCGCCTGATCGACGATGAGACGATCGGCACCCGGCCGCTGCTCCTGCTGGCGGTGCTGCTGATCGTGGTCGGGGTGCAATTCTTCGGGCTGGGATTACTCGGGGAGTTCATGGTGCAGCAATCGCACCGGCAACGACCGGACCCCGCCAGATTCCTGCGCCGGACCCTCGGTATCGGGCCGGCATACGAACGATCGCCGCACGGCCTCGGAACCGATGACGGCGCCGTTCCAGCCAGCTGATCGAGCGGCCAGCCCATGCCACGAAAGGCGCTGAAACGCCTCACCTCGATTCCAACCCCGGTCATCTTCGTCTTTTCGCTCGTGATGGCGATCCTGCTTCTCTGGCAGCAGGACGCGCTGTCGAGCATCCGGCCCGCGATCCGCGGCGCCGATATCTGGACCCTGGTCGCCAGTCTGCTGCTCTACCTGCTGGGATTAGCCTTGCTTTGCGTGCGCTGGAATCTGCTGGTCATGATGGTCAGCGGTTCGACTCGTCAGCTGCGCGCCGCCGAAGCGTTCATCACCTCTGTCGCGGTCAACTACGCCGCTCCGCTGAGTCTGGCGCTACCGAGCCGCGCCTATTTGACCAAACGCGCGTTGGGACTTGGCACCGCCGAAACCGCTTCGATCACCTTCTGGGAAGTCGCCACCGATCTCGCGGTGCTGGCCGCCGGCACCCTCCTCTGGATCGCGGTCGGAGGCTGGCGCGGTCAGGGGGTCGAGGTCGACGACCGCATCGTCGAGCTGGGCGCGCTTCTGGTTCTGGGGGGGATCCTGGCCGTCGTGATCGCCGTTCGGCGAGCCGCGCGGTTGCGTTCCATCGTCTACAAGATGCGCAACCATTTCACCGAGGCGCTCAAGCATCCCACCCGCCGCCCGCGCCAGACGATCATGGCCGCCGGCGTGACCGTGATCTACTGGATCGTGCAGGGCGGGGTGCTCTTTCTGCTGCTGAAAGCAATCGACGGCGTTTCCCCGCCGCTCTCGCTGGTGCTCGGGTTGACCACGCTGCCGATCATGGTCGGAATGATCAGCCCCGTGCCGGGCGGCGCCGGGGTGCGCGAAGCGTTGATGATCGCGGTCGCCAGTGTCCATGGCGCCAATGAGGCGAATGTGCTCCTCGCCGGCGTGACCTATCGCATCGCGTTGTTCGCCGCCATTCCGATCCTCTATGCCATCATCCGCGGTCTCATCATGCTTCACCACGATTCGAACGAAACACCCGGCATGGTCGAGCGCGACCGGCTGCCCGTCGATAGTTGATTTCCCGGAGAGGAGCCATCCAAACTCGTGACCGCACTCGACACTTCGCAGATCGACGCCTTCGCAACCAGCAACTATGCCAAACACATGCACGCGAATCCGGTCCAGCGCAGACTCATCGACCGATTCCACCATGTCATCACCGCCAAAATTGGCGAGCTGGCGCCCCAGACAATGCTCGATGCCGGCTGTGGCGAGGGCTTCGTCTCCGGCATCCTGGTCGAGCGCTTTCCGGGTCTCGCGCTGAGCGCATTCGATTTCAATCCGTCATCGGTGTCGCTCGCCCGAAAACGCAATCCCTCGGTCGATTGCCGGGTCGCGAGCATCTACCAGATCCCCTGGGATGCCGACAGCTTCGACGTGATCGGCTGCTTCGAGGTGCTGGAACATCTGCACGAACCCACCGCCGCTCTGCGCGAGCTGGCCCGGGTGTCGCGCGGGCATCTGGTGCTGAGCGTGCCGCACGAACCCTGGTTCTGTTTCTCCAATGCCGCCCGGGGCAAGAACCTCGATATCCAGCCCCGCGGCAGCGATCCCGATCATCGCAATTTCTGGACCCGAGCCGCCTTCGGCCGCTTCGTCGATCAGGTCGCCGATGTCGAATGGCTCGGCGGGTCGCTCCCCTGGACGATCTGCGTGGCGAAGGTGCGTTCGTAACCACACGATTCGGAATTCAGGCGGCCCGCGCCGTTCCCGGATCTCTCGTGGGCATCAAGCCAAGCTGAGACACCAACGTCATGGTGTCCATGATGTGCAGCAGGTCGGTGCTTTGCCCATCCTGGAAGCGGATCATGTGCATATGGGGAACGCGGATTGGCTTGCCGGTCGGCGGCAGGGACGGCGGCCCCTGGGGAGGCAGCAGCGGATGCCCCAGCGCGCCGGTGTTCGTACCAGTCATCACCGAATGACATGCCACCCAATCGTCTTCGCCAATCATCTCCGTCACCTCGAATCGCAGATCGGGAAAAGCGGTGCGCATGGCAAGTACCACCTCTTTGAGATGGCGCGCGAAGCTCGGCTCGGTCGGATGCTGATGGTCGACCGCGCCCGGAGCGATCGCCTCGTCGATGACCTGCAGGTCACCGGCGTTGAACGCTTCCTCGAAGACGCGGCGAACCAGGCGCTTATTGGTTTCGACGGACATGGGAGCCTCCTGCTATATTCATCCGAATGCTATTCGGTTGAAACCCATCCTACGGACGATGAGCGAACACGTCAAGCACTCCAGCAGACCCAAACGACGGTACGACGCCTCGCGGCGCCAGGCCGCCGCGGAGCGCAACCGCGAAGCCATCGTGCGATCGGCTCGCACGTTGTTTCTCGAACGGGGATATGCGGCAACGACAATGGCCGCCATTGCCGATGATGCCGGCGTGGCGATCGATACGGTCTATACCCTGGCCGGCGCCAAACCCGCATTGTTTCGGCTGCTGATCGAGACAGCAATTTCAGGGCAACACGCGCCGGTTCCGGCGGAGGAACGAGACTATGTTCGATCCATCCGGTCCGCCGGCGATCCGCTGACAAAAATCCGCATCTACGCCCACGCCATCACCGAAATCCAATCGCGCCTCGCGCCGCTCTTCCGCGTGCTGCAAGAGGCTGCTCGCAGTGAGCCGGATCTGGCGGCACTCTGGACCGACATCGCCAATCGTCGCGCCGCGAATATGCGCCTCTTTGTAACCGACGTAATCCGGAATGAGCGCCCGCAGGCACTCCCCAGTGATATGACGGTCGAGGAAGCGGCCGACCTCGTTTGGGCAACCAATGGCCCCGAGTTCTTTCTCCTCCTCGTCGAGGATCGCGGCTGGCCGCTCGATCGCTTCGAGCATCGCCTGGTCGAGCTTTGGTCCACTATGCTCATCAGGCCAGGCGGTTCTTGAATGGAACAGCTGCGTTCGAGACCTGCGCTCGTAACCGGAGCACCCCATCTCCGACATCCCGCCTGCGGAGACTCCACCCCGACCGCCCATCCGGCCAAAGCGAATCAGCGGGCCCACCTGTGCGCAGCGGATTGGAGACCCCGCTCGCTACCCCAACCGTATGTTATCGAGCGACCGCGTCGTGTATGCTAGGTGCACACCTCCACCGCCACGGGCGATTCGGTCATGTCGTCATTTGCTCCTCCTTCCCTTCAGAAACGCTGGCCCGGTCCCCAGAAGACCTGTCCCGATTGTGGCGAAATCGTCCCGGCTCGCCTGACATTTTGTCCAAATTGCAGTTACGATCTGCGGTTCGTTCCCGAGAATGTCCGTAGCGCTCCCGATTCACGCGCCCAATTCCAAATCCCGGCGTTCCTGCTCGCAACCCCCGAGCATCGCCGGTTCGACGAGCGGGAAGCCGGAACCGGACTCATCTGGCTGGGCCTCGCGCTGCTCACCATCCCGGTCGTAACCCGGAATATCTCCCCGCTCTCGCTCGGGGCATGGGCAGTCGGCGTCGTGTTGACCGGCGCCGGTATCGCCCGCGCCCGCAAGGATGCCAGCGCAATGCTGCGAGCGGGCGCGCTCACCGCCGCCGCTGGTCTGCTCACCCTCATGCTGGTGGGAGAACATGTCGTCCGCCGGCCGTCGCCTCCAGCCGGGACGGGATCGAACCGCGCCGGAATGACGCCAACCGCCGATACCGAACGGGAAACACCCGGCGACGCACTCGCCACGATTCTGACGGGCGCGAACCCCATGTACCGGGGCGCTCCGGATCACAGCGGCATACTTCCCGGTCCCGGAATCGACGGCAATCCATATCGGGTCTGGCGATACGATACCGGTGGCGATCTGCGGTCCACCCCGGCGATCTCGGGAGCCGTGGCCTATTTCGGTACCCGCAACGGCTATCTGGTCGCCCTCGATCTGCTGACGCATCGACCGAAATGGTCCTTCGATCTCGGCGGATACCCGGTCCGGTCCTCGCCCGCGCTTGCCGATCGCACCGTCTATCTCGCGAACGGGTTCAGCGTGTTCGCGGTCGACGCCGATACCGGCCGGCAACGCTGGAAAGTCGCCATCGACTATGCCGGAGAATCGTCCCCCACCGTTGTCGAAGGAATCGTCTATGTGGCCAGCAAAAAGAATCGGCTGTACGCGCTCGATGCAGCCACTGGTGAGCAACACTGGTCGTACAAGACCAATGGATTGATCTTCGGTTCACCCTCGGTGGTGAACGACCTCGTCATCATCGGGGGAGATGAAGGCGCCCTCTTCGCGCTCGACCGAGCCAGCGGTCATCTTGTCTGGAAAGCGAACCTCGGGTCGGGCATCTATTCGACCGTCGCGATCGCCGGCGATCGCGTCTTCGTGACCACCCGAGATCGGACGACCGTCGCTCTCGATCTCGCATCCGGCAAGGAACGCTGGAGCTATCCGGTCGGAGGCTCGGCCTCGCCCGCGGTTGCCAATGGCGTCGTCTATATCGGCAGCGACGATGGCGCAATCTATGCGATCGACGCCGAAGCTGGTGGCGACCCAATCTGGCTCTTCGCCACTGGCAGCGCGGGCGGGGGATCGCCGATCGTCGTGGGCGATCGCATCTATCTGTCCGCCGGCGCTACCATCACCGCCCTGAACCGGGAAACCGGCACGGTCGCCTGGCAATACCCGGCCGGCGAAGAGATCACGACCGATCTGGTCGTGCTGGACGGCTATCTCTTCGCCGGAGACGAGCACGGCTATTTCTACGCCATTACCGGCGACGCCCACCTGGCCACACCGGGGACGGAGTCCTGAGTCCGGGGTCCGGAGCCCGGAGAGAGATAGGCCCCCGATGCCCCGTGCGCTCAAGACCCAAGACTCAAGGCCCA
>JBIQLF010000074.1:0-3763 GCA_044464585.1 Thermomicrobia bacterium | reverse complement strand
GGGCTCCGGGCCGTCCACGTTCAAAAGCGCAGCTTGAGCACTTTCCACGGGTCGGGCATTTGCGGCACCGGGACCTCGATCAGCGCTGGTTCGCCGGCCCGGATCGAATCCGCCAGTGCCTGCGCGAGTTGATCGGGCGATTCCGCCCGCCGCCCGGTCACGCCGAACGATTCGGCCAGCTTCACATAGTCGGGATTGACCAGATCGGACGCGATCGTACGGCCCCCCATATCGACCTGCTGGATGCGCTTGACATTGCCATAGGCATTGTCATTGAACACGATCGTAATCAACCCGATATTGTGCTGCACCAGCGTCGAGAGCTCATTGAGCGAAAACCCGAAACCACCATCGCCATTCATCGAGACGACGGGCACATCCGGTTTGCCAACCTTGGCGCCCATCGCCAGCGTGAACCCGAACCCGAGCGTGCCCTGATACCCGCATCCGAGATATGTATTCGGCAGATAGACGGGATAGGCGAGATTCGACCAATAGCCGAGCTGCGTCATCTCGCCCACCAGCACGCCCTCGTCGGGCAACGTCTCCCGGATCGCCCGTGCATAGCTGGCCTGCGGTTCGATCGTTTCGGCCCACGCTTGTAGTGAATGCTTGAGAGCGCGAATCTCGTCCATCTTGCCGGCATCCGCCACACGATCGGGGGAGATCGCATCGATCAGAGCAGTCAACGCCGCTTTGGCGTCCGCTTCGATCTCGATCGTCGCACGTCCATTGCGGACGATCTCCTCCGGATCGATATCGATCCGAATCAGCGTCTGATCGCCGCGCACCTCGATCGGATGGCTGACCGGATTCAGGAACCGGGTGCCAACCGCCAGAATCACATCGGCCCGGGGGCGAAGCTCGGTGTCGGCTAGTTGCCCCACGGAGAGATCGTCCCGATCGGAAATGACGCCCTTGCCATTGCGGGAGACGATCACCGGCGCCTGAATCGTGCGCGCCAATTGCAGCAGCTCGTCTCCGGCGCCGGAAACCAACGTTCCCCCGCCGGCATAGATGAGCGGATGCTTCGCGCTGCCCAGCGCCCTGGCCGCCCTGGCGATCAGGTCCGGATCGCCCGCCGGACGTGCTCGCGGCGCAACCGCCGGACCGAGCGCGACATCCTCGGAAGCGAAATAGATATCGAGCGGAACTTCGACATAAGCCGGGCGAGCCCGCCCTGTGCGGATTTCCGCGAACGCCCGGTCGAGCGCGACCGGAACTTCCCGCGGCGCATTGGCCCGCGCCTGGAATTTGGAAAACGACCGCGCCATCCCCAATTGATCGGGAATCTCGTGCAGCAGCCCGCGTCCGACGCCGATCATGTCCGATTTGATCTGACCGGTCAGACAAAGCACCGAGGAATTGCAGGCATAGGCGGTTGCCAGCGCCGCCGAGGCGTTCATCACTCCTGGTCCCGGTACGACGACGCACACCCCTTCCTTGCCAGTCACGCGGGAATAGCCATCGGCCATATACGCGGTGGCTTGCTCGTGTCGGGTGTGGATGACGCGAACCGCATCCTTGTTCTCGTAGAAGGCATTGAAGAGACCATCGAGCTGGACGCCGGGAAGCCCGAACACGGTGTCGACCCCATTTCGGATCAAGGTTTCGACCGCCGCCTCTCCCCCGGTCATGGCGCGCGGCGCGCTCGATTCGACAGCATCTCTGGTGACGACCGCAGAACTCACTCGTGATCCTTTCGTTCGATCGAAAACCGGCGCCTGCAACGACGGATGGCGACGGGCGCACAGATTGTACGTGCGGCCCGCGCGGCCCGTCGGCATCGAATGCCGGCTCGATCGTTCGAAATCAGTTGGCGCGATTTGCCTGCGCTGCCGAAAGCGCCGCGATGACCGTATCGAGATGCACGACGAATTCCGCCGTGATCTCCAGCCGGTGCCGGAGCGGCGGCTCGGGTTCGAGTGCCTTGGTGTTGCTCCAGCCGCCGTCTGCCTCTTGCCCGTCGACGAACCACGCGCCCATCCGCTCGATCCAGGGCGCCCAGATTTCTTCGCCGGTGGCCAGAGCGAGCAATCCGGCGCCCCAGGCGCTCTTGCAAACCTGCTTCGTTTCGAATTGGGCCGCACAGGAATCGATCGAGAATTGCTGATACGCGCGCGCATAATCGAGCCAGCGCGTCTCACCGGTCGCCATGAAAAGCTGCGTCAGAAACGAAGCCGCGATCCCGCCGTTGTAGAAGAGCTGCAACGGCTGCTGTGCCTCCTGCACGACATGCCGGCGATCGATACCGGCCGGAACACTCGTCAGCAATCCGTCACCGGACCAGATGGTATAGATCCGGCCGGGCAGTTCCGGCTGCGCATCCCAGAGACGCGCAAACCATTCGCCGGTTGCCCTGGCCGCATCGAGCCGCCCGGTGATCACGGATGACATACCGAATTGCGCGGTCGGAAAGAGCAACTGCGGCTCGCCCGCTGCGTTCCGCTCCCTGGTCATGTGGATACCACCGCTTCGGGCGTCTTGAAAGCCACTGGCAAAATCCATCGCGCGGCGAGCGATATCGAACCGCCGCAACAAGACGGCGCCGTAGGCCAGGATCGTTTCGGGATAGGTGTTGAGCGTTTGGTTGGCCGTCGCATCCCACGCCAATCCACCGTGAAACGCTCCATCCGCCCCCAGACCGCATCGCTCGATCCAGGAGAGGACCGCCGATGCCGCCGCCGCCTCTCCGGCAACCGCCAGCGCCCATGGGAACCGATACCAGGTCACCCGCCCTCCGGTGGCGTCCGCGATGCGCCCATCGGATTCGATATGTTCGAGCAGGAACGCGGCGCCATGGCGTTTCGCTGCTTGCACGCGCGTCAAGAGATCCGTCGATTCGGTCATTGTCACTCCCGGTCCGGTGCCTGGGCCCCAGGGTCCAGCGCAATCCCGTTGGACGCTGGGTCCCAGGCTACTTCTGCTACAGCCGCCGGACTCGCGGATCGAGCCGGTCGCGCAAACCATCGCCAAACGTATTCAATGCCAGCACCAGCAGGAAGATGCCGATCCCCGGCGCCAAGACATACCAGGGAGCCTGCTGTGGATAGCTTTGGGCGCTCTTCAACATCGTGCCCCAGGTGGCGGTGGGAGGCTGCACACCGAGCCCGAGATAACTCAACCCGGCTTCCACCAGCACCGCGACCGCCATGGTCAAGGTGATCTGGACCAGAATGGCCGGGAGTGCGTTCGGCAGGATATGCCGCCACAACAACCGGCTGCTGGTGGCGCCGAGCGCTTTGCTGGCGGTGACGAAATCCTCTTCCTTGAGCGCCAGCACGCTCGCTCGCACCAGCCGGGCGAATCGGGGAATGAAGATGATGCCCACGGTCAGGATGATGCTCCGTTGCGATGCGCCCTGCGCCGCCACGATCAGGATCGCGAACAGGATGCTGGGAAATGCCAGCAACGCATCCTGCAAGCGCATCAGCACGCCATCGACCCAACCACCGCGATAGCCGGAAACGAGACCGGCCGGTATACCGATCGCCATCGCCAGCACCACGCCCAGACCCGAGATGACGAATTCGATGCGCGCGCCATACACGACCCGGCTATAGATATCGCGGCCATACTCGTCCGTGCCGAACCAGTGCGCGCGCGATGGCGACTGCAACAAATCCGGACCGATCTTGTTCGGATCGTGGGTCGCGAAGAGCCCGGGGGCGATCGCCCAGCAGAGCAGGAGCAGGAGCACCAGCGCGGCCGCGATCAGCACCGGATCGGCCTTGCCGCCGAAGATTCGCCAGCTCAGCGAGCG
>JBIQLF010000073.1:13969-15078 GCA_044464585.1 Thermomicrobia bacterium | reverse complement strand
ACTCTTAATCAGCTGGTTCGGGGTTCGAGTCCCTGGCGGGTCACCATCAAATAGCCGCATAAACACTGGGCAACTGGTGCCTTTACTGGTGCCGTTGTTGGTAGCTGCTGGTTCGGTTCCAGAATTTCCTTTCTGATAGACGACCGCGCTGCACATCGATCCTGCTCGATGAACGCCCGGCTATCGGTAATCCGGGGCATTCACCTGGGTGCACATGCCCCGAACTCTGTTTCGTCGATGTGCAGCAGGCACCGAATGGCCCGAATCGGCACAACGCGATACCGTCGAACCGCCACGCCAGGTTCTGCCCGAGCGACGCAATACGCGCCACATCCGAAGCGGACAACCCCCCACGAGAATCTCATTTGGCGGCCGGCGGCTTCGAAACGTGCCCAGTCTTTCGCCTGACGCCCGCTCAGTCAGAAGTCGATAGCGGCTCCCGGCGAGACCGAAGCGGGAGAAGGCCCAAGACACCTTTTCCGCTGAACGCATCGACCTACTGGCAGGTGTGGTCCTCCCGGCAGACGCCCGATGGACAGTCCGCCCCGGAACAACACTCCGGTGCGGCACACCAGTCACCGCCGGGACAGGTGCGATACGGCGGGGTGCATTCGCAGCGTTGCTCGGCCAGTATCCAAACCCCGTTTCCCGCACAATTCGTGTGCGGAGCGCATCCACCAATCGTCTGGCAGGTGCCGTCCCAGCAACATTCCGAACCGATTGGACAGCGGGATCGGATGCCTGACAGTAGCTATTCGGCGAAGCGCAGCAGACCTGCGCTTCGGTGCATGGGCCATCGCAGCATATGTCACCGCACGGGCTGCCAATCGCGCAAACACACGCCTCGCCGTTCCAGATGCGATCGCCCGGGCAAAGACTTGGGCAGCAGGATTCGCCAGTGGGACAGCACTCGCCCGTTTCCCGGCAGAAGGTTCGTCCCACCGGACAACACTGCTCTTCTCCGGAGCACACCCCGGTACAGCAAGCGCCATCGCCGCATTGCGCATCGGCCGCACAGCAGTCCGGTCCACAGACGGTCCATCCAATCGGGCGGACGCATGCGCTTCCATCCCAGTGCTGCGCGCCAGGACAGCTCACCGGCTTCGGGG
>JBIQLF010000073.1:0-13869 GCA_044464585.1 Thermomicrobia bacterium | reverse complement strand
GATCTGAGCCAGATAGGCGCCGAGCCGCGCGATTGGGTATCCGGAGTGACGAGCAAAGGACCGGCCGTGAAAAAACCGGGCGTCAGGACGTACTATCCGCCTCGCATCGAGCGCGATCGCGTCGGTCGAACGCGCTCCTGACCTCCGGCATCTGCGACGGAATTCGAACACGGAGGGATCTCCGATGACGACAGACGAGCTCCTTTCGGCCATCGAAGCTGCGCTCGCGCAGGAGAACCGCGAGCGCGTGGTTGCGCTGGTCCGCACATCCGGTTCTGGGTTCTGGCCATCCATCGTCGCTCAACTCGGAGCGGCGGATCTCCGTACCCTGGTTCGGATTCTGCCCGAAACCGAGCTCAGTGATCTACTGAGCGAGATCGAACCGGTCGAAGCCGCACGCATCATCCAAACACTGTCGCATCCCCAAGCCGCCGATCTGCTCGAAGCGATGGCCCCCGATGACGCCACCGACGTGTTCGATGAGCTGCCGAGAGAGCACGCCGAGCAAATTCTCATTCAGATGGAACCAGCGGACGCGGCGGAGATCCGGGAGTTGATGTCCTATCCGCCCGATTCGGCTGGCGGCATCATGACGCCGGGTTTCGTGGCGGTCTCGCCGGCACTTCGCGCTTCCCAGGCGATCGCCGCGCTGCAGCGGGTTTCCGAAGAAGCCGAGACGATGTATTACGTCTATGTCGTCGACGATGAGGAGCATCTGCTGGGCGTGCTTTCGTTGTATCGGCTCGTTCTCACGAGTCCCGATACGCCGGTGCGCGATCTGATGACGGCCAATCCGGTGCGCGTGCTGGCGAACGAAGACCGCGAGGTTGCGGCTCGGCTCCTGGTCGAGCGCGACTTCCTGGCGCTTCCAGTGGTCGATGCCGGCAACAGATTGGTCGGCATCATCACCCAGGACGATGTCGCCGATGTTCTCGAAGAAGAAGCCACCGAGGATATCGAGCGTCTGGGCGGTTCGCAACCGCTCGATGTTCCCTACCGGTTTGCCACGGTGCCCTTGCTCTTTCGGCGCCGCATCCTCTGGCTTCTGCTGCTCTTCGCAGCCGAAGCGTATACCGGCACGGTCATGCGGCATTTCGAAGACGAAATCGCCCAGGTTGTCGCCCTCGCCTTCTTCGTGCCCCTGTTGATCGGTACCGGGGGCAATATCGGAAGCCAGGTCACCACCACCCTCGTTCGTGCCATCGCCGTTGGTGAAGTTTCCTTGCGCGACGCGCGCTGGATTCTGGCCAAGGAGCTTGTCGTGGGTATTGCGCTTGGGCTGGTGATGGCTGTCGTTGCATTCGGCCGCTCTCATCTGCTGCATGTCGGTAACGATGTCGGCTTCGTCATCGCCCTCACGATCATGGCAATCTGCGTCTGGTCCGCCGCGGTGGCAGCGATCCTCCCGCTCATCATCGATCGCTTGAAGATCGATCCGGCCGTTGTTTCTGCGCCGTTGATCACGACACTGGTCGACGGCACGGGACTCGTCATCTATTTCACCATCGCCAAGCGCCTGTTGCGTCTCTAGCGAACGATTTCAGCACGAAGCGGAGGAATTCCCTATGATGCTTCGAGAGGTAAAACGATCTCAGCCAGGGAGTCCGCATCGATGTCGACCGAAGAGATGACCCCATTCGACCCAGTCCCCCGATCCATGACGCGCCGCCAGCTCACTGGAGCTGCGGCGGCCCTGCTCGGAGTCGCCGCGGTGACAGGCGCTACCGCACAGGATGCGACGCCCAATGCCAGTGCGAGTCCAGAAGCAGCAGGGTCGAAGGTCATCTCGGAACCATCCGACCAGGCCGCTCCCTTGCCATATCTCTTCATCCAGACGGCCGCCCAAGGCTCATGGAGTGCCGTGCGCGGTCAACCGGGCGCATTCTGGCTGACGCTTTCCAATCCGTCGCCGCAGACGATCGTCATTCGTGACGAACCGGCCAACGCCGCCGGCACGATGACGACTGCACGATTCTTCGATTCCATCCATATCGACGATCAGAATCCCATGCAGGCGGTGGTTTCCGCTCAGACCTCGACGGGGGAAGATGTGTTGGTCGTCTCGTTGCACCGCGCATCCTACAGCCCAATGGCCGGCGAGTTGGCGTATGTCGCGAGCACGCTGAGCGACTACACCGACCAGCACGGACTCACCCCATTGCAGGAACAGGACGCCAATTTCACGCTTCCGCCATCCTTCGGCGCAACGACCCTCTTCATCACCAATGCATTCTGCCGCGATGATGGCAGTGGCGGCTGCCAGTTCGGATAGGCCACCGCCAGGGAGATTCGGGAGGTGAATCCCATGTGCCAGATGGTCGTCGCGACCGCGGGTTCGGTCGGTCGATGATGAGGGCCGCTCGGGTCGCGGCGTGGATATCGATACTCGCCGCGCTCGGCTCACTGGCGACCGCGGCAGCCCAGCCGTTGCTCACCACGGCACAGCCGAGTCCCCTCGAATGCGCCGGCGTGCTCCATCGAATCGAACTCGATCTGGCGCGACCGCCGGCGAGCCAGCCCCCGGAGATGCCGTACGATCTGTATGCCCTCGACACGATGATCGATCAGGCAACCGCCGCGCTGAGCCTTGCAAATCTCGGATTGAGTTATGCAACGGATTCCCGAACGTGGCGAATCGCATTGCGAATCGCAGAAAGCCAGGCAGGGGAGCTGCAGTTGCTGCATGTCTGGCGTTCGACATGGTATCCGGATGTCGCCCCGCCGAATCCGGATCGGCCAGCGAGCTCACCGGTCGTCGCAACACCATCGAGCACCGGTTCGCCCACCTCATGCCTGTCCCAGGAATTCGACCGGCAGTTCCTGCAGCAGATGATCGCAATCTATCGACAGGCGATCGAACGATCGACCGAAGCCGCGACCAAGGCCGAACATGTCGCACTCGGAGACTTCGCCCGCACGAACGCCATTTCACAACAGCGTGAATTGACAGCGATGCAATCATTGCTCGATGCCCTCTCGCGCTCCTAGCAGTCGTCGGCTCGCGAGCCATGCAATCGAGCCTTGGCCGTCGATACGGTATAGTTACGCGGTTGCTTTCGGGCGGATTTCGATTCCGCCTGTTTTGTGTTGTCGATCGAAATTCGAAACCTCGCTTGGAAGGCGTTACAGAACATGAAAGTCGTGCTTCGGCAAGATGTCGAAAACCTTGGAGAAAAGGGCTCGGTCAAGAATGTTGCCGATGGCTACGCCCGCAACTACCTGATTCCGCGCGGTATGGCCGTGGTGGCAACACCGGGTGAACTCAAAGTCGTTGCCACCAACGAGGCGGTCAAGCAGCGCAAGATCGCTCGCCAGGAGCAGGAGCTGCAAGGACTGGCCGACCGGATCAATGGCCAGAAGCTCGTTTTCGAGGCGCGAGCCGGAAGCAACGGCCGTCTGTTCGGGTCGATCACGAATGGCGACATTGCCGAGAAGCTTTCCAAAGCGGTCGGCACCGAAATCGATCGGCGCAAGATCGTGATCGAAGAACCGATCCGCACGACCGGCAATCACGATGTGACCGTCAATCTCATCGGAAAACTCCGCCCGACCGTGACGGTGACCGTCAACGGTGTGGTGGATGAGGACGAAGCCACCCTCGAACTTGTCGCGGACGAACAGGCCGAGCTCTCCGCCGAAGCCTGATCGCGTCCACACCCAGGTCTCCGGCGCCCCTTCGAATTTCGCCGGGGACCTGTTACCATCTCCCGTATCGAAATCTGGATCATTCCCGCCTGATCTGACCCCGGGACCACCCGCTCCCAGGCAGAGCCATCACATGGTCGCAGCAATAGATCGTCTTCCGCCCCACAATCTCGAGGCGGAACAATCCGCCCTCGGCAGCATTCTGCTCGACCGCGATGCCATCATCCGCGTCGAGACGATCTTGCGCCCGGAAGATTTCTATCAGCCCGCCCATGGGATGATCTATCAGGCGATGCGCGATCTCTACAATCGCCGGGAACCGACAGATATCCTCACCCTTTCCGATGAGCTTGGTCGCCGCAATCAACTCGATTCGGTCGGCGGTCTCTCCTATCTCAGCTCCCTGATCGAAAGCGTACCGACCGCCGTCCACGTCGAGTACTACAGCCGGATCGTCGAACGAACCTCGACTCAGCGACGGCTCATCCAGGCCGGCGCCGAAGTCGTCAGCGTCGGGTATCGCGAGGATCTGGAAATCGAAGATGCGCTCGATCAAGCCGAGCGCAGCATCTTCGGGGTGGCGCAACGCCGGCTCACCAAAGAGTTCGCGAAAATCGATGAGGTGCTGGAAGGATTCTTCGATCGGCTCGGAGAGCGCCGCGAGCAACGCGATGCCCTGGTTGGGGTGCCAACCGGTTTCAGTGATTTGGACAAACTGACCGGCGGACTCCAGCGTTCCGACCTGATCATTCTCGCCGCGCGGCCCGGATTCGGAAAATCGGCCCTAGCGCTCGGATTCGCCTATACAGCAGCCGTGCAACACGATCGCATCGTCGGTATCTTCTCACTGGAGATGCCCGCCGAACAGCTCGTCCAGCGCCTGGTGGCAGCGGAAACCGGGGTCGACTCGCATCGGCTCCGTATGGGTCATATCGAAGACAATGAATGGGAACGCGTAGTCCGGGCATTTGGGCGGCTCTCGAACTCGCCGATCTATGTCGACGATTCGGGGTCGCTCTCGATTTCCGATGTGCGCACCAAAGCGCGCCGCCTGCAGGCCGAACACGGTCTCGATTTATTGATCGTCGATTATCTCCAGCTCATGCAAGGAAAACGCAGCGAGAATCGCGTTCAGGAAATTGCCGATATTTCTCGCGGACTCAAGTCGCTCGCTCGCGAACTCGACGTGCCCGTGGTCGCGCTCTCGCAACTCTCCCGTGCGATCGAAAGCCGCACCGGCCACCGGCCCCAGCTCTCTGACCTTCGCGAATCCGGGAGTATCGAGCAGGACGCCGATATCGTCATGTTCATTCACCGGGAAGACAAGTTCGACCACGAATCGGAAAAGAAGAATCTGGCAGAGGTCATCGTCGCCAAGCATCGAAACGGACCGATCGGTTCGATCCCACTCCGGTTTTTCGAGAACAACGCCCGTTTTGCCGATCTGCAGGCATTCAACGACGGCGCATTCTAGGGCGGTTCGATCGATGACCGACCGCGCTCTTCTTACCGTTCCGGCCATTCCAGCAACCGCGATTCCAATACCGCGCGAATTCCTGACCGAACGGATCGCCTCGATCGACGATCCGGCCGAGCTCCACGTCACGCTGGCCGTTTTTCGCCTGGCAGCCGATTCCGGCACCACGCCACCCGCGGCCAGCGAGGATGCCGTATTGCGCGACCGTGTGCTGGCACAGACATTTCACGAAGATCGCAAATCCAGCAAGCTCACCCAACGGATTCGTCGCGGTCTGCAATACGCGACCGCCCGCGATTCCATCGTGCAGATCGTCCTTTCCAGCAGCGAGCTGGGTGACGAACGGTGGTATGTGCCGGCCAGCGATGAGAACCGGGCGGCCATTGCTTCCATACTGGCTGAACCCGGGTCATGGCCGGTTCCGGGTTCAGAACGCTCCATCGTCGCGACGGCCCCGTCGATCTTCTCCCAATACGAGAAGAACATCGGAATGCTCACCCCCCTGCTCACCGATCAGATCGAAACCGCCATGGAGCTCTATCCGCTGGCATGGATCGAGGATGCCATTCTCGAAGCGGTCACGTATAACAAACGCAACTGGCGTTATGTCCAGCGCATCCTCGAGAATTGGTCGGTCAACGGGCGTGGCGACGCGCAATCGAAGGGAAATCAGCATGCGACGAATTGGGGAGGCACTCCCGAACCTTTCGATCCCGCTGTCTACAAACAAAAACAACGACGACGGCCCTCGTCCTGAACCACGGCAATTTCAATGCGAACGGTGTCAGGATGCGGGTTGGGTGCGGTTCGATGCCGAACCCGGCGATCCCAAGTTCGGCATGCTCATTCCCTGCATGTGCACCACCGAGCGGCAACAGGCGCGGCTGACCCGGGAGCTCAATAGTCTCTCCAATCTCGAATCGCTTCGTCATCTGACCTTCGAGAGCTTCGACCCATCGCAACGTGGTACCGAATCAGCCTTCATGATCGCCCGGGAATTCGCCCGGACGACCGACGGATGGCTGGTATTGCACGGTGGTGTCGGGGTTGGGAAAACCCATCTGGCTGCGGCAATCGCCAATGCCTATGCGGGTCGCAATGTTCAGGCGTCGGTCTATTTCCGCGTCGTTCCGGATTTGCTGGATCAACTTCGCGCGACCTTCGATCCGGATACAGGCGTTGCCTACGACGAGCGGTTCCAACAGATCCGGAATGCCAATCTTCTGGTGCTGGACGATCTGGGTACCGAGAATTCGACCGCCTGGGCGAGTGAAAAACTCTTTCAATTGATCAACCACCGGTACAATGAACAGCTGCCAACCGTGATCACCTCGAATGCCCAGCTCGACCGGATCGAGGATCGCATCGTCTCCCGCATGCTCGATTCGCGCCTCTCGCGCTATCTCTTCCTGGACGCCGATGATTACCGGGTACGCGGGTTTTCCCGCCCGGGGAGCCGGCGGTAGCGCGTTCCCGGCAATCCGGCCCTCCGATCCGTCGAATCGCGAACCGCCGGATGCTAAGATTGCGATGAAATCCGAATTCCAGTATTTGGGGCGCTATTTACATGCCAGAAGTGAGGTGGCTCCTTTCTGAACTCTGGAGCCTCCGATCCTTACTCGATGTTGCGGTCGTTGCATTTCTTATTTTCTGGTTGCTTGGGGTCGCGCAAGGCACGCGCGCAACCTCCCTCATCCGGGGCGCTATCATCTTTCTGGCGCTTGTCTATATTCTTGCGACTGTCTTCGATCTTGCGACCCTGAACTGGATTCTGGCCCATACGTGGCCGGCACTGTTGGTTGCGATTCCCGTCATTTTCCAACCGGAATTGCGGCGAGCGCTCGAACAATTGGGGCATACCGGCGCCAGGCTTCGTGAATCGTTTCCCGCCAATATCGATGCCGACACAGAACTCGCCATCGATGAAATCGTGCGTGCCGCGGGCCAGCTCGCCCGGCAGCGATATGGCGCGCTCATGGTGATCGAACGGGAATCCGGGCTGCAGGACTATGCGGAATCCGGCGTTCCGGTCGATGCGAAACTCACACGCCAGCTCCTCATCAATATCTTCTACCCGAACTCGCCGCTGCACGATGGCGCGGTGTTGACCCGCGGGGACCGTATCGTCGCGGCCAGCGTGGTGCTCCCGTTGACCGACAATATCTCCGCGTCGAGTCAGCTCGGCACGCGCCACCGGGCTGCCATCGGGGTTTCGGAAGATTCCGACGCGCTCGCCGTGGTCGTTTCGGAGGAAACGGGCCAGATCGCGGTGGCGCATAGTGGTCGTCTCATTCGCGGACTGGATCAGGACCGCCTGCGCCGCGTGCTCCGGACATTGATGCGGCTCGATCGCGAGGACGACGAGCGGAAGCAACCGGCGGGCCGTTTCCATCTCCCCAGTCCGGAGCTGATGCGCAGCCGTCGATCGCCATCCAGTGGGCGCGCGAAGGAAACTCCGCACACCAATGCGCGAGGAAGCGACTGATGACCGCAGAACGACTTCGCGAATTCCTGACACGAGAGGTTGCGGTGCGGTTGATCGCTTCGATCGCACTGGCGCTGATTCTCTGGGCGCTCGTCACATTACGCCAGAATCCCGAGACATCGCGCGCATTCAACGAGGTGCCGGTTCAGGCGCTCTCGCTCGATCCGGGGCTCATCGTCGTCAACGACATTGCCCCGGTTCGCGTCCGGCTCAGCGGTCCACGATCGGATATCACGCCAATCGATGCGGGGGCCTTGGTCGCCCATATCGATTTCGCCGGTGTCGACGAGCCGGGGGCGTACGATCTTCCCGTTTCGATCGAACGGCCAGATGGCGTTTGGAAATCGGATATCTCGCCTGCGACGGCCTCGGTCGTGATCGAACCGCTCAAGTCCAGACCTTTCCGGCTGGCGCCGATCGTGACCGACCTGGACCAGAACAGCTTGCGCACCGTGACGGTCTATCCCGAGGTGCAGCAGATCACGGTCACCGGCCCCAGCTCGCGGATCGAATCGATCGCGCAGGTCGTGCTCCCCGTGGATGTGACGGGTGGCACCCGAACCTTTCAAGACGTCTATGTCCCGGAGGCGCGCGACCGATCCGGGAATCCAGTCGAGGGCGTGTCGATCGAACCGGCGGCCGTGAACGCAACCGTGCGGGTGTCGGCACGGGGCAAGAGCGTCGCCGTGCTTCCGACGATCGTGGGAGCTCCCGCCACTGGATACGAGGTCGCCGATCGAACGGTCAACCCACAGTTCGTCATCGTCGATGGTGACGAGAACGTGATCGATTCCCTCGTGGCGCTTTCGACGGAACCGATCGATGTGACCGGAGCCGAAGCGAGCTTCAATCGAGTGGTTGCCATTGCCGGACTCCCACCGGGGGTGCAAGTGCTCCAGCCCGCCGACGCCAAGGTTGAGGTGCTGGTGCAAATCACGCAGCGTGGCATGCACCAATCCCTTCCCTCGCAGCAAGTGACCATCGTCGGAGTCGGGCCTGGCCTCGTGGCGTCGGTGAGCCCAGATGAGATCACGATCGACGTGGTCGCTCCTGACGAAGTCCTGGCGAATCTCGATTCGAAAACACTGCAGGTCATCGTGGACGCCAGTGGATTGGCGGCCGGAACGTATTCCGTTCAACCGTCCGTGATCATGCCGCCACGCGTGCAATGGGTGACCACGCTGCCGTCCGATGTCACCCTCACCCTGACGCGAGCCGTGGAAGGAAGTCCGGTTTCGGCAGCTGGCACCGCGGTCGGAACGCCAACAGGCGCCCCATAACGAGGCGCCTTGGTCGATGTCGTTCAGTTTTCGCCTGAAATGGCCTACATACCGTCCGTAGGCTCGCCGGCTGGACCGCTCGAAATGTCCATCTCGTAGGTGAGCAGAATCGCTTCGGCGACCTCTTTCATGGACTTACGCGAATCCATGCTGGTTTTGCGAATACGCCGGAAGGCGTCCGCTTCGGGCAACCCATGGACTTCCATGAGCACCCCCTTGGCGCGTTCGACAACCTTGCGGGTTTCGAGCGCATCGCGCAGATCGCCCACTTCCTTGCGGAGCGAGGTGAATTCGGCAAAGCGGGTCAGCGACAGTTCGATCACCGGCAACAGCTCGGCTTCGCGGAATGGTTTGACCACATAGCCGACGACCCCCGCATCTCGGGCGCGTTCGACCAATGCCTGATCGGAATAGGCCGTCAGTAACACCACCGGGGCGATTTGCTCGCGGGTAAGGATCTCGGCCGCGGCGATGCCATCCACCTCGGGCATCTTGATGTCCATGATGACGAGATCGGGTTTGAGCTTGCGGCTCAGGTCGATGGCGGCGGCGCCGTCGCCGACTTCGGCGACAACATCGTATCCCAGATGCGAGAGCATCTCCTTGAGGTCGAGCCGAATGAGCGACTCATCGTCGGCAATCAGGATTCGGCATGTGGAGCGTTGGGCATTCGTCGGTCGCATCGTTCCACCGATGTTCATGAAAATACCCGGCGTGGCCGTGCAACCAGCTGCACCGGGTATCGGAGTCAGGACAAGGTCGTCACAAGGACGAGTCGGTCGGGGTGAGAGGATTCGAACCTCCGACCACTGGTACCCCATACCAGTGCGCTACCGGACTGCGCCACACCCCGTGACGGTACAGTATATACCGTCGGCTGTCTTTGTCACTGGCGCGGCATCGGCGCGTTTGCAGACGGGCATGGTGGCGCCGCGAGCCCGATCTGCCCGGATGCGAAATACGAAGGACAGCCCGGCTGGGCTGTCCTTCGTACTCGGTTCGATCGAACGAGCGATCCTATTTGACGTCGGCCTTGGCGCCGGCCTCTTCGAGCTTGGCCTTGGCGGCCTGGGCCTCTTCCTTGGACACGCCTTCCTTGACGGCCTTCGGCGCGGCTTCGACGAGATCCTTGGCTTCCTTCAGACCGAGGCTGGTCAGCTCGCGGACTGCCTTGATGACCTGGATCTTGTTGGCGCCGATATCGGTCAACACGACATCGAACTCGGTCTGCTCTTCGGCCGGGGCCGCTTCGGCGCCAGCACCACCGCCGGCAACCATGCCGCCCATGGCAACCGGCGCAGCCGCAGAAACGCCCCAGCGCTCCTCCAGCTCCTTGACCAGTTCATTGATTTCGAGAACGGTCATCTTCTCGAGTTGTTCGATCAACGCGGCATTGCTCATTGCATTCTCCTGTTCATGGGCCGAGCCATTCGACCCTGGCTCCGACGAAAAACGTGAAACGAAATCGAATTAGTCTGCCGCAACGGCGCCGCTGCCGAGCTGATCGGCGCGCGCTTGCAGCAGGTATGCAACCGAACGGCTTGGGCCACTGAGAACCGAAAGCGTGCGCGCCATCGGCGACTGAAGCAGTCCGAGGAGTTTCGCCTGCAGCTGCTCTTTCGATGGAAGCGTCGAGATTGCTTCGACCTGATTGGCGTCGATCACGCTCTTGTCGAGCACACCGGCGCGAATCGTCAGGATTCGCGAGGTGCGCGCGAAATCGGACAGCGTCTTGGCGAACGCAACGATGTCATCGTTGGCGATACCGAGCGCTAGGGGTCCATCGAGATACGTATCGAGCCCGGTGATACCGGCATTCTCCGCGGCGATTCGGGTAAGCGTGTTCTTTGCAACCCTGATCTCCCCGCCGCTCTTGCGAAGGTTCGTGCGGAGATCCTGAAGGTCCGCCACGCGAAGTCCTCGATAGTCGGTGAGGACGACCAGCTTTGCATTGGTCAGCTGCTCGGTCAACTCATCGATCGTCCGTGCTTTGGCTGAAGTTGGCATTGTGTTTACCTCCTTTCCATTCCCAACCCAGAAACGAGATGGCTATGAAAAACGCCCTGGAACTTCGAAGTCCCAGGGCGTGCCGATCATCGCAACGATGTTCGCAACTTGCGGGACCTCGGCCGGATATTAAGCGCGCTGGCGCCGGCTGTCTTCGGTCGATTGAATTGTCCGGACCGCTTAGCGAGCCGTCCCCTCGGCTTCACCCATTGCCTTGGCAATATCGAGGCGAATGCCGGGGCCCATCGTACTCGTCAACGAGAGCGATTTCAAATAGACGCCTTTCACACCCGACGGCTTGGTGCGATTGAGCGCGTCGACGAAGGCAAGCAGATTGTCTTTCAGCTCCGCATCGGTGAAGCGCTTCTTCCCGATGACCGTGTGGACGATCCCGAGCCGGTCGTTGCGGAATTCGACCCGGCCGCCCTTGAGGTCCTTGATCACCCCGGGCAGATCCTCGGGCGAACGCACGACGGTGCCAGAGCGCGGGTTCGGCATGAGACCGCGGCGACCGAGGACACGGCCCAGCGAACCGACCTTGCCCATCATGTCAGCGGTCGCGATGGCGGCGTCGAAATCGATCCAGCCATCGCTGATCTTGGCGACCAATTCATCCGCGCCCACGTAATCCGCGCCCGCCTCTTCGGCGATGCGCGCCGCTTCGCCCTGAGCAAAGACGAGCACGCGCACCGTGCTGCCGGTGCCATGCGGAAGGGTGACCGTACTGCGAACCGCCTGATCGGCCTGGCGCGGGTCGATGCCAAGCCGCGCATGCAGCTCGACGGTCTCATCGAATTTTGCGAAGGATGCCGCTCGCATCAGCTCGATCGCTTCTTCAGTCGAATAGAGCTTGTTGCGATCGACTTTGCCGCGCGCCGCGGCCGCGTTCTTTCCAGTTTTGGACATGAGAGATTACCTCCGTGGTACGAGCGGGCTCCGTTTCGCGAGCCCTCCCACAATCGAAACGAATTCAGGCGACGACTTCGATACCCATCGAGCGCGCCGTGCCCTCGACCTGCTTCATGGCGCCGTCGATATCGATGGCATTGAGGTCTTTGAGCTTGGTCTCGGCGATTTCGCGGACCTGGTCCTGGGTCACCTTGCCGACCTTGCGGCTGGGGGCGTTCGAGGAACCCTTGTCGATCCCGGCCGCGCGCCGCAGCAAGTCGGATGCCGGCGGTGTCTTGGTGACGAAGGTGAATGATCGGTCCTCATAGACGGTGATCAGCACCGGAACGGTCTGGCCGGCCATGTTCGCGGTGCGCTCGTTGTACTCCTTGACGAAGTTCATGATCGCGACGCCATGCTGACCGAGCGCGGGGCCGACCGGCGGAGCCGGGGTCGCCTTGCCCGCGGGAATCTGGAGTTTCACATATGCACGAATACGTTTTGCCAAAAATGCACCCTCCCGGCGGTTCGCTCGCCGGCCCTAGGACTCTCGCTCTGCCTGCAAAAAGTCGAGCTCGACCGGTGTTTCACGACCGAAGAACGACACAAGAACTCGAATTTTGCCTTTTTCCTGATTGATCTCGTCGATCTCGCCTCGGAAGTCCGCGAATGGCCCATCGACGATTCGCACGGTGTCCCCGAGCTGGAAGGCGATTTTCACCTTCGGCGCCTCAGCGGTCATGCCGGTCATGATCGACTGCACTTCGCGCTCCCCGAGCGGGACCGGCTTGTTGTTGATCGAGACGAACCCGGTTACGCCCGGTGTGTTGCGCAGGGCATACCAGGTCTCATCGTCGAGATCCATCCGCACGAGCACATAGCCCGGAAAGACCTTGCGTTGCACGGTGTGGCGTTGTCCGCTCCGGATCTCGATCTCTTCCTGGGTTGGAACGACGATCTCGTGCACGCGCTCGCCGAGATCGAGCGACTCGACCCGGCTTTCGATCGATTTCTTGACCTTGTTCTCGTATCCCGAATAGGTGTGCAGCACATACCAGGCGCCTTCGAGCGGCTCGGATCCTGAACCGACCTCATTCGCGCGGCGCTCGGCGAGGCGCTCCTTTATCGATTTTCGGGCGGTGCTAGTGGTTTCGGTCATGTAATTCCAATCGGCGCTGGATCAGGTGAGCGCGTCGAAGACTTTGAGCAGGACGTAGTCGATACCACCCAGGAGCAGACCCAGCGCGGTCGCCATCAGAATCACCAGAGCGGTCAACCGGCGAACTGTGTCGCCATCCGGCCACGAGATCTTCTTGATTTCCGACCAGGTATCGAAAATGAGCTTGCGAATGCGATCCATTCGCAACGACCAGCGACCACGGGGTTTTTCGGCGTCGACCTCCTTGGGCGGCGCTGGCTTCGGCGGGCGGCTGGTGCTGGATGCAGCTCGGGCTTTTTCTGCCACGACGCCAGACTGGACCGTCTCCCCACTCTCCGGGGAAACCGTGCGGCGCGATTTGGTGGCGGTTCGACGCTGAGCTGTGCTCATCTCGATAATCCAATCAACTCGAAAAAAGACGAAATACGTGCCGGTTGCATGAAAACAGGGTGGAACCCAACGGCGCCACCCCACCGATTCACGTTTTCGCGGCAGGGCCGGCAGGAATCGAACCCGCAACCTGCGGTTTTGGAGACCGCTGCTCTACCAATTGAGCTACGACCCTAGACGCGCCCCGAGGCGCAACGCGGAAGTGACTAGCGAGTTTCCCGATGGAGCTGATGCACGCGGCAGCGCGTGCAGAACTTCTTGAGCTCGATCCGGCCGGGATCGTTTCGCCGGTTCTTTTCAGTCGTATAGTTCCGTTCCCGGCAAATCGTGCACTCGAGCGTGATCGTGTGCCGGTCGGCCTTCGACTTCTTGGCCATTGTACATCATCCTCTTGTTCGAACTTCGTCGATGGCGCGACCCAACGGTCGCGTTTCAGCAAGAAATTTCTTCCCAAAACGCGACCATGAAGTATAGCAGAATCTGTTACGCGATGATCGAGGTCACCACCCCGGCGCCGACGGTCCGCCCGCCTTCCCGA